>JBAXSK010000038.1:0-23263 GCA_037130765.1 Pseudanabaena sp. ELA607 | reverse complement strand
TCCCCTCCCTTGGAGGGGTGGCAGGCTTTGCCTGACGGGGTGGTGTTATTTATTGTCTTCAAGTCGTGCCATTCTTAATTTTATTGACTATAAAATAGGTGATAGGCAGGCAAAATGCCCGCCCCACAGTAGCCCGACAGTAATAGATTGGGAAATAGATGAATGGGAATTTCTTTAACCCTGTGGCTGAAATGCCTTAAAGGCTATCCTCAAAAATGGCGGTGCGAGAAATGTAGTCAAGATGACCATAATGATAATTGATACTTCTAAAGGCTTGTCTATAACACCGCTCGCTGAACCGATTCCTGCAAAAACTAAACCCACTTCACCGCGCGGAATCATACCAACACCAATTGCCCAACGATTAATTTTAGGAATCCCAAATACGACCCATCCCGTGACAACTTTACCGATAATCGCGACGGTAATTAAAAAGCACGCAATTAATAATCCAGCACGATTGGCTGGTATGAGGGGATTGAGAACATTCAAATCAGCCCGTGCGCCTACGGTCACAAAGAAAATTGGTACGAGTAAATCTGCAATTGGTTTAATTAATTTATCTAGTTCATTACGTGCATCACTCTCATCTAGCACTAGTCCGGCGGCAAAAGCGCCCAAAATCGCTTCTAAATGAATCGCATTACCTAAAAACGCCATAAAGAAAGCAAAGATAAAGGCTGGAATAACGATATTGCCACGGGTTTTGAGATTCTCGACGACTTTGGTGAATGCTTGATTAAACACACTTCCTAAAAGAATTGCGCCTAATAAGAATCCAGTGGCACTAGCAATCAAATAAATCACATTGACTACATCCACTGCGCCAGTCTTAGCTAAACTAGCCACCACTGCTAAAACGATAATGCCTAAAACATCATCAATTACCGCCGCCCCCACAATAATTTGCCCTTCCTTTGACTTCAGTTGTCCTAATTCTGAAAGAACTTTAGAAGTGATGCCAATACTAGTGGCAGTTAAGGCGGCTCCGGCAAATACCGCTGGAATTACCGGAACATGGAATATTATCATTAAGCCTACAGTACCAGCAGTAAAAGGCAATGCTACGCCAAAGCAGGCTACCACCGCAGCTTGAATTCCCACTGCTTTGAGTTGCCGTAAATCCGATTCTAAGCCAATCTCAAATAATAGGATAATTACCCCCAGATCAGCTAAAATAGAAATTACTTCGCTATGACTAGTGAAAACGGTCTGTAATGCAGTGGGTGAGAGGTGATTTAAACTTTGCAGAATCATCATTACTACTGAGTCTGTAGCCGAGATGTTTCCTTCAGCAAATATCAACAAATGGAATGCAGAAACTCCAACCAGCACCCCAGCAATCAGTTCACCCAAGACCGGAGGGAAATCCATTTTGCCAGCAATTTCACCACCGATTTTACTAGCTAGATAAATAATAACTAAACTGAGTAATACACCACTGAGAATGATGGGGCTATTTTCTGCTACAGATGGGACTATAGGTGCAGTGGTCGCGAGGAAAGAAAAAGTTTTACTGAAACTATGCAGTTGCCAATGACTTAGCCTTTCAGTAATCATACTCAAAGACATTATGGAGGATTCAATCATGATTAAGTGATCTGTAGTTGGGTACAGTTGCTGCTTCTAACCGGTAAATGAGGTTCAGAACTAAGCTATACGCCTAAATTTACCGCCAACTTACCCAGCAAAAAACAGCGGCTCTAAATCATTATGATTGATCTTGCTTAAATTAGAAAAACCTTTGTACTACAGACATCTTGCCTGTTTATAGTGTAACTAGGGCAAATACTTAGTCTAGGTGAGGCAGTTCATTTTCAACATTTACTTTTGCCCCAGTCAATTGAGCAAATTCAGTGATAAACTCAGCATCAATGACCATATTAGTGCCGTAAAAAGTCACTTCGGTAATCGCCCATTCTTGGAGTAAAGCCGATTTAGCTCGGAGTTGTTGCCGATCTAGGGGTAAAGCGCCGAGTTGTAACTTTTCCATTTGGTCATCAACCACAATCATCAACTTATGGGCGCGAGTTTCTCCTAAAAGCAGGGTAATCACCATCAAAGCATCATGGGCGGGAGCCACGGTATAACCAATGGTATTGCTGCACAATTGCGCATACAGATCATCAATTTTAGGAACACGACTATCCAATATCGCCAAAGTTTCGTACCGCACGTTATTTCTCCGAGTAGACTTTGGCTGAATCGACTGAGTTTTTTTGTTCTTGATAATGGTTTTGGACGTACAGTCGGCCAGATCCCAAATGAGTGAGTTGTTAGCCATAATTTTAATTGAGCAATTAATACTAAAAGGACGCACCTAAAAAAGAAATAATCAAAAATTTAAATCAAAAATTTATTTGAAATGATATTGATTGGGCTTGATATTAAACCAGCTAGCCAATAGCGCCTAACTCAGGATTAATTTATCTCAGTAGATTAGCTTAAGTCTTCTAATTGAACAATACCTACAAAGTGATTTTGGTTATCTAAATGGTTATTTAATTTGGTTATCCAAAAGTTATTCGTTAATTATTCACCGATAATTATTCTGTTGGTAATTCTAGGTTATAGGGAAGAAATCCTCTATTAGCCACACTTAAAATCACAATTTGTAATTGCCGGTCACTGTCTATGGTAAACCTGTTCTGGTAGCGGTTATGACAGCATAAATTCGCACCTGCAAAACTGCATTTTGCTCCGGCATAGTAAGTTGCGATCCCTAATATATTAGATCTAAAATATGTTTAAAATTGCTGATTTTGATCTAATTACTGTAGGCAACTGTACGTGAAATTTATTGCTGGCTGAAGTTTACTTGATAATTACTAAATTTAAACTGATATATGTCCCTTTAAACTTTTGGCTACTACAATCTCGAAATAAATCAAACTTTTCTACTTGATGCCATTCCCTAAAACCCACTTCTTGTAAATAATAGTTCATGATTTCAAAATCAAGTCCAGCGTAATGTACATCATATTCATCTAGGTGCCCACCAAATATGACTTCCATTAAATACATCCTGTCTTCAAGGCTGATATTTGGTTCACTATACAAACGACAGAGTACGCTCAAATCCGGTACACTGAGCAATAATTGACCATTTGGTTTTAAAACGCGATACCATTCCGCTAAGGTCAAGATCAAGGCATCATTTAAACCATGATGGAAGTGTTCTAACACATGACTGGCATAAATACAATCAATGGAATTATTCTCAAATTGACTTAAATCAGAAGCATCACCCAGAAAATCGACTTCAGGACGCGCCTCAATATCAAAGATTTTCCAGTCGGGATGGGCTTGTTTGCCGCCAATATGTAATTTCATGATTTGAGTTCCTATTTACGAAAACTGTTGTGCGATAACTATGGCTCAATTGGTTTAATTTCTGCTAAGTCCAAAATTTGGGGAATTAAATGCTCAGCTTTAATCGCCATGATATGCACCCCCTGGCAAATTTGCTGGGCGAGGCGAATCTGTTCTGCGGCGATTGCCATGCCTTCTTGGAGGGGATGGGCGGCATTGGCGAGACGTTCAATCAAATGCTCAGGAATTTGCACGCCGGGGACATACTTATTTAAAAACAAAGCATTTTTGGCTGATTTGATCAAGAAGATGCCCGCCAGTACCGGCTTATCACTCTGGTGCGCCACCTCCTGCATAAACTTGTCTAATCGGTCAAAATCCGTAATTAGCTGACTTTGGAAAAACTGCGCCCCAGCATTAATTTTTTGTTCAAACCGCCGCTGCAAACCTGACCAGCTTTTACTTTGGGGATCAATAGCGGCTCCGGCCAAGAAGCCTGTACCTCCATCAATTAAAGGCTTTTCGTTGGCATCTAAACCCCGATTTAATTTCCGAATGAGTTGTAATAGTCGCACGGATTCATAGTCAAATACCCCCCTAGCCTCCGGTTGATCCCCAGCTTTGACCGGATCGCCAGTCAGCGCCAAAATATTGCGAATCCCTAAACTATAGGCTCCGAGTAAATCCCCCTGTAAACCAATGCGATTGCGATCGCGGCACGCTAGTTGGCAAATCGCTTCAATTCCCAATTGTTGCTGCAACAAAACCGCTGATACCACCGGACTCATCGCCATCACCGAGCGGCTCGAGTCAGTAACATTGACAGCGTGAACCCGTCCTTTCAGGTAGCGGGCTTGATCTAGCATCGTTTGGGGATTAGCGCCCTTCGGTGGCGAAACCTCAGCAGTTACTAAGAAATTGCGTTGGGCAATGGCATTGTGTAGGGCGATAAATGATGTGCTCATGGAGCAATAGATTAACTCAGATAGGGATTAAAACAAGAATTATAAAATAATTATAAAATAAGGGGGACACTAAAGAGCCGCACAAATGTCGTGCATTGGCATCATAAAGTTGCTATATATTCGCACTAGTAATAATGTGCTCTAGGATCTAGATTCCATAGTAACAGGACTTATGCCAAGGGACTATGGCTAGGAGTTGGGGTAAGGGAAATCCAGACGCAATGCCTTGCCAATAGTCTAGTGATGGGATGCCTTGACATAAGTCCTGTCAATCATTTGGCGGTTTAGCTTGAATTTGCAACTAGCGTGAATTTGGGGTTAATTGCGCTGTGCTAGGCTAATGCTGCGAAAGTCTTTCCCGCAAGCAGCCTTCTACAATCGCCGCAAACTCCGCTTCAATTTCAATGGGACGACCCCGCTTCGCCATAGTTTTCACCTTGTGCAAAGCTTGAGTTACCAAAGCTTGGTCAGCAATTAGTTCGGACTTGCCAATCTGTTTAAGGGCTAGCTCTACCGCCGAGCGTCCCGATTGCAAACCCAAAGCCATCATACTTTGGCTGCCGACTAAATTGGGATCTAAACTCTGGTATAGGGCTTCATCTTTGACCACAGCCTTCACATGAACCCCAGCATAATGGGTAAAGGCATTACCACCCACAATGGGGAAGTTTGGGGCAATACCAATATAGCTGTGATGGCTGACTAGTTGATAAAGCGTCCCTAAATGGCTTAAATCCCAATGATTAACCATGCCGAAAGAATCTTGCAGATTAATCAAAAGCTGGGCTAAGTCTACGATTCCGGCGCGTTCACCAATGCCTAAAACACAGGTGTCCACAATATTTACCCCAGCACTACAGGCATCCAAGGCATTAGCCAAAGCTAAACCGCGATCATTATGACAATGGACTTCAATTTGCGGATAAAGTCCCACTTCTGCTAGACCATCACGGATGGTGCGGACGTGCCAAGCCAAACTCCGGTTAGTCTGAAATGGCGTGGCATAGCCTGTGGTGTCGGCAATACTGATGATATTAGCCCCAGCTTGGACTGCAGCGGTGGCCGCTTCAATCACATAGCCAATCGGTGATCGCACCGTATCTTCTGGGGTATAACGAATCAGTAAATTAGGCTTTTGACTCCGTGCATAGGTGATCGCCGCTGTAATGCTGTCAATGGCTTTACCCAAACCAATGCCATAGTCCTGTTGGAGGCGCTGTTTCGAGACACTGAGAAACACCCCCAAAAAACCTACCCCACAGTCTAGGGATTGCTGCACATGATCTAAACGGCACAAAGAGTGGGCCCCAATTGTGGCGCTCAAACCCAATTGAGCAATTTGTTTGACACTAGTGGCGATCTCAGGATCAACCGCTGGATTACCCGCTTCAATAATATCTACCCCTATTTGATCCAGCAGTTGCGCGATCGCTAGCTTTACCTTAGGCTCGAAGTATACGCCAGGGGTTTGCTCGCCTTCGCGCAAAGTAGAATCAAGAACTTTAATCATAATCACTCGCAATGAAACGCGCTGGTTGATCATAAGAATCAACGCTTCATCATATCAAGACTAGATCATCACCAACTTCTTTAATATTGATCAGTTGATCAGATTTTTAATGATTTAATTTGATTATTAAATATGCCGAAAATTTCCAAATTAGGTTAAATATCTGGTAATCCAGTGATTGGATCGCCAATAGCTAAAATTTTCCCTGCTTCTGTGGGATTAATCCGAGTATTCAGGGCTAGGCGATAAAAGTGATTAAAGCGACTTGGTTCGGCCCAATGGGGGAAACTGGCACGACGTTGCTCAATTAATTTTTGTTGAAATCGATGATAAACCTCACCTGTATCGGGATCACGGGTCGGTACGGGGCAGCGTTGGCAGGGGTTTGTGCCTGTAAAAGTAACTCTGCCAATGGTAAAAGTTTTGGTAGTGCCAGCCAAGCCATAGAGAGCATCTTCAGCAAAAGCTACAGTATGGGATATTTCTAAATTGGTGCGTAAGCGGCGGCGAATTTGGCTTACATCAAGATCCCCGTACCATTGGGCAACAGTTTGTAAAGTTGCTTCACTAATTACGGTGGGGCCGTAGGCTTCTGGATCATCAGGAAAGCCATTGCTAATATTTTCGCCTATGGTGATGGGCTGGGCAAAGTAATCACTAAACCATGCTTCTAAAGCTTTGCGGTCGGCTTGTAGATCAAAGGTTTGGGGTGTGGTATCAGTCAAAGTACTCAGGGTAACTGAGGCAGCGATAAGATCTGCCCCAAGGGTATATTGAGCGCGAATTTGATGGATGGTGGGGTATTTTTTGGCATTGATGTAATGCCCTTGAGCATCATGGAGGGCAAACTGGCGATCACCTTGGAGTGAACCACCGCTGGCAATGGTGGCTTGGGGCACAGCGATGCCATCTAAGGATTTGATGGGAAATAACCAAATCTGTGATAATTGGGTCATGAGGAGCAGTGACAATAATTAATGCTAATTCTAATGATGCTATGTGAATTATGGGCAATTAGCAAATTTAGCGAAATTAGAATTAATACCCCTAAGAATGTAAGAATTTTGTCAGTTCTCATCCCTTGCTCATCGATAGAAGTAAGAATTATAGAACAAGGAATGAGAGCGAATTATACTTCTATGGGTTCGTGGTTCCCATTGAGAACATTGTCCCTTAACGGCGGTGATGTGGCGCTTTCATTTGTTCCAGTTGGGTGCGTTGCTCAGGGGTTAAAACTGCAAGGCTTTGCTCTCTATAGTTTTTCCGAATGCCCTGAATTTGTTGCTTTTGGTCGGCGGTGATACCCAAGGACTTCCATACGCCCTTGTGTTGTCCCGCTTGTTTGGCAGCGGCGAGTTTAGCCCGTTGCTCTTCTGTCAAAACAGACTGTACTTTTTGCGCCATACTGGCTCGGAGCGCTTTCAGTTGTTGTTTTTGATCCTCAGTCAGGTTCAGTTTTTTCCAGCCACCTTCGCGATGTTTCTGAGTATGAGTTGCAGTCTCTGGATTTGAATTTACTTGAGCAGAAACCATGCTAGGAATCGCAATACCGCCCAAGGTTGCGGATAACACAGCGACGGCGAAAACACGTTTGATATTGTTAAACATAATTTTGAGTGTTTGTGTGAAGAGCAATTGTTTATTGCTTGTAGTAAGTGAGACATCGGTTAAGGTGATTAAGGTTCAAGCTTTTTTCTATCTCGTCCTTTAGAATGATTGAGTAGTTCTAATCATCTTGACTTCCTGCGATTTTTAATTTAAATTAGATCCAGATATGAAGTCTCAAATCCTTACGGAATATTGATTCTGTTTGCTAATTAGGAATCTATTTCTAGTTATGACCATTGCAAAAAAAGCAACTTCACCTTATGGGCAAAATTGCTAATTAGTGTGAAGAAAATATCTTTGATTTAGACACTTCCCATCAGAAATTGGTTCATTTTAATCGCAACCATCAAAAATGCTGGTGATAGCTCTATCTATAACCCTTCTACTCATCATATTTAGTGATCATAGTGACGTTGCGTCAAGCGTATTTCTGCCTTTCGCCCATTAGGTCGCTGTACTTCTCTAAAACTTGATTGGTCGCGGCGTAATTCTTGACGGCGTACCTCTTGGCGGTTTGATTGTTCGCGACGTAATTCCTCGCGACGCTCACCAGCAATGCGGCGTTCTTGTTTAATCCGGTTTTCTTCACGGCGCTTCCACTTTGAACTTTTCTGCTCAATGAGCACTGGTCATTGAAAAGGTTCAGTTATTTTTGGCATCAGTTTAGCATTAAGCGCAAAAAAGTACTTGATCAGCCAGATCAAGTACTTTTTTAGGGAATTTCCCGAAAAGAATTTCTTGAATTTCAGAAGATAATTAAGGTACTTCTAGGTATTTCTATTTATTATTGTGACGATCACGGTAAATTGCAGCGGAAGTGTTATCCAAGCGTCGATTCAGTTGACGAGCATCTTGCGCGGTTAGATGTCCGCCATCTTTTTTGAGATCGGCAATACGTTGGCGGTTGATGCTGGCTTCACGCCGTTCCAAGTTGTTAAATTCTCTTTTAGAAATCGTACCATCTCTCACCCCCTGTTGAATCCGCGACTGCTGATTGGCCAAACGGTTGGCAACTTCCCCCGCCGATGCCATTGATGGATTGAATGTGACTGATCCGATTACGGTCGATGCAGCTAGCAGCAAAGCTGAAACTTTCATGACAAACACCCTATTAATCAGTGGACAAAATCTTAGACTGGTGGCCCAAGGTTATGGTTTACTTTGTTTTTGTAATTTTTTCAATGCGGTTTTCTCAATTGACGTAAAAACTTTAGCTACATTACCTGCTATATTACATAGTGACAAATTTTTACCGGATTTGACTAACTATTTGCTAGGTGCTCCATAATTCATTAATTAAGCAAGGAAAAGTTTGACGGGTAATTGTTTGCTGAGTTCTTGTCCTAGTCTATAGGCTTGCACATCGTATAAAGGCAATTCTATAAATCCCGGAAGAACGCTAATAAATTCTCTGGCTTGATTGAGTGTACAACCAGAGATATTTCTGATTCTATTTCCCACATCAAGGATCACATTAGGACTAAGCGGTTTTTTGGCGTGTAGCCGCCACAGACGTGGTGGAGCTAATTCCCCTCTTTCAATCATTTGCAGTCCCGAAATCGAAGCTAATACGATTAAGCGATCTCCGACATTGAGGCGAATATCATCCGATGGCATCAACTCTTCAGGATTCTCATTGGGAGACGACAGAGCAGATTTTTGGTAAAAAATTGGAACCACGCCATAACCATAGGCAATTTGAGCCAGAATTTTGCCGTTGAGCGTATCACTTTGATCAATTTGATATTCTGCAACTAGAATCGTGCGGTTATTCAAACGGAATAAATCTAGCATATTTTCACCAAATGCCGCTCCTGCAAAGGCTTCCGATGATAACTCATAGGCACATAAAGCTTTCGCTTTCGGGAGCAAGTCTGATAAGCTAGCACTAAAGCGATTATCGTAGGTACGCACCACTAAACCGATTTCACGCTCACAGTCTAGGGCCGCCTCACGAGCCATTAGCGCTACCTCTAAATTGAGCATCTGATCTTCTGTGACTAATACCACGCTTTTCGCAGTTGAGAGATTAACTTTCCCCAATTCTTTAATGATATTGCCAGTTAGCACAGGAATTTGCGGCAATAAATCTGCAACTTCCCTACGTTCGGTCACGGCTACCAATGGCTGCCCCAATTCTTCTAATATAGCTGCCACGCGCCGACCAACCCTTCCTAGTCCGACCAAGACTACATGATCTTTTTCAGGAATGGGAATTTGTTGCTTGAGAAAGTCAAACCGTGAACTGATAATATTATCGGCAAATTGCCCCACCACATTGGATAAAAAAAGCAGGCTGGCAATGGTAACAAAAAGGCAAAATAACTGCACCCAAAGCGGTACTTTATCTGCATCTAGTCCCCCAAATACATCACCAAATCCAGCTAACAAGAGAATCACACCACTAGCAATCGCTTTTTGCCAAGTAATATCAGGAACACTGAACTTTAGTAATAAGACGCTGATCAGCCACAATATTGCCCCCACAACGAATCCATCAAATACTAGTTGGCGCGTTCTCTGTTCCTCTAACCATTTTTGGAAGTGATCGATTTTATGCCTAATATTTCCTTTAGCCATGTCTCGGATAAACTCTAAGACCTGTCTGGAACGAGCTTTAGTTACTTCTACTTTTTTCTTGAGGCTGTGGGGCTGATATTCCACTTTCTCAATATAGGCAATGCGATCTCCAGCCCGCACCCGCATATCTGGTTGCCACTGGTAAAATAGCTGTTCCGAATCCGCTTGGGGAAAGCTAAGTAACCGTAAATTTCTCTTGTGCAACATTGAAGCAGGAAAGTTATCAAACCGTGGATCTTTGAGTGGTACTTGTTGTTCAATAACTCGCAGCCGATGGTTGCCGATATTAAAAAATCCCAAAGTCTTTTCCCCTAGTCCTGCCAAAGCAAACGCCGTAGCAGGCAGTTCGGTTGGATCTAGCGCCACAAAATTCCCTAAGCGATGTTTCAGCAGTTGATTGAGATTTTGTCTAGAAGAACGCACGACTAACCGAATATTGGGATTGATGCGGCGGGCTGCAATTGCTGCTTCTACATTAACCCCCTCATTATTAGTGACTAATAAAATAGCCCGACAATGTAGCACCCCTGCTTTGATGAGGATATCTTCCTTTCGACAGTCACCAATGATTAGCTCTTCGGCTAGTTTATCGGGAATATCATCAATTTCCCAACTCTCTGGCTTAACCTGATCAATGGCTGTGACTCTAACTCCCGCTTCTCCAAAAGCAAATTTCTTAAGGTTAAGTACACAGTATTGCCCTAAACTACCTAAGCCACAAACTAAAAAGCGATCAACCGATATCTGTTCGCCAATATTGACTTCAATAGATTTATCTTCCAACAAAAAGGCGGTACTATTTTCTCTTTTGTTAAAATTATTGATTACATGATTATTCAAAAAACGATTGGCAACTTGGATAGAACTACTCTTGTTTCTTGTACTACCATTGTTCCAGAGCGAGGCACGTCTAGTTAGCTCGATTTGTTGAATCCAAGCAGGGAATGGCACACCTAACTCGTAGCCATAAACTTTCACCGTTTCAATGGATTTGTCCATCAAACTAACGATCCCTTTGCCAATAAAGTCAAGCAAATGCTTTTGGTCTGGAACTTTTTGGGATTCAAGTAATATATAAATACAGTTATCTTTGCGATCAACCTCAACCATGATGCCCTGAGATGCAAGCTGATTGTTCAACAAACTTGATACCTCATTGAGATCTTGATTGGGATCGTTGCTATTGTCTCCGGCAATCAGGGAACTAGCCATAAAAGATCACAATTAAAAGTTTGCACAGACAGGTTAATTATCCGTTAACCAATGGATTTGGCGGATTCGACCAACATAAAATTGATCGCAATGTAGGAAAGCACAAATATTGGCAAAGTAATTCTATCTGTATATTTACCATATTTTTCGCCTCTTGATTTATACATGGAGCGGGTAATTACGGCGATCAGCGCAGCAATAAAAATGTAAATCATCGTATTTAAATGAACTTTATCAACTAGGGTCAAACCATCAACTCTGCCTAAAAGTGATTCAGCACTGCGCATATTCAATACTACTGAAAATAAAGCCCCCACCAGAATTGCCATGCGACCCGACATCAAAGGTGGCTCCATGGGAGAGAGAAAAAATGAAATTGCAGCGATTGCTAGGGCGACATAAACCGGTGTAGTCAATTTAAAGAAGCTAATCGTACTGCTGCGATTGAGCGCCAAGGAAATATTGACACGGGAATAGACACTACGACCCGTTCCGGCGAGTTCAGGATCACCAAAAGTAGTGGTATAAAGAAGATTATTGATGTCAAGTTTACATTGGCTCACGTCCCAGCCTTTGAGATTTATATCGGGGCTGCATGAAGACTTTTCCACATCTTTTTGGAAAGAAAAAAGAGTAACATCCCTAATTTTATCTTCTAAAGCAATATTTAAAACATGGCGATCAAAGGGATAGTTTTCTAGTTGCCAAGGAAATCGGAATGTGCCACGCACTTTCATTAATGTCCAATAAGATTTACCTCGCTTTTGTTCGGAATTAATGTTTGTTTCCAGATTTTTCGCATTCAAGAAATTAATTGAACTCAGTGGTTCGACATTAGGAACCGTACAGTTACTCCAAAGCATAAGATCCGCACCAAAGGAGCGATCAGGTAAATTCAATTCATACAACGAGCTGACATAAGTACCAATCGTACAAATTTGAGGATATTCAATAGGTTTACTATTAGGCGGACTATTAGAAATATTATTTAAACGAGTTTGGGCTTGGGATGGCTGCATGAAACCCAATGAGAGCAATATAATCAGGAAAATAGCCAGTATTTGACTCAACATTTAAGTATCCTTAATTTACTATACTAGTTTCAACTAAAATAGGGCTTAGGCAGCAAGTTTTAGTATCATATTCTCACCCTAATTGACGTAAGTAATCACGGCGTAATTCCTAGGCCATTTTAACTCTTGTGCTCCTGTTCTTGAGCAAAAGGAGTGGAGGATGAGAATGATTTGGATTTTACATGAATCCTACATAAATATAGTATCTTTCAGTTTTGTGAAGTACGGGCTGATTTCCTTTACGGCAGTCAAATCAACAAAACTCTGTAAAGTACTTGCTTAAAAAGTGCTTACAGAGTTTTACATTTCAATAGATTACATGATTAACAGGCAAGATTTTCGCCCTAACAAGATTTATGGTTCGTGTTTTTGTGACATTTTCAATCTAAATAACTATATGCTGAGGCTAGGTAAGAGACTGAAGTCCCTTGTCAACAGTGAACAGTCAACAGTCAACAGTCAACAGTCAACCTGTCCTCAAATCACAACCACGATCACCCTAGCCCACCACAAAATTCACCAGTTTACTAGGTACAGCGATCACTTTTTTAATCACTTTGCCTTCCAAGTGCTTTTGTGCGGCATCAGAATTACGGGCATATTCTTCTAAAGCGCTGCGATCATTACTAGCCGCACTGGGGACTTGCATATTACCGCGCAGCTTGCCATTGACCTGAATTACCACCGTCACTTCATCTACCACTAGGGCTTCAGGTTCCCAAGTGGGCC
Organism: Pseudanabaena sp. ELA607; assembly: GCA_037130765.1. Taxonomy (GTDB): domain Bacteria; phylum Cyanobacteriota; class Cyanobacteriia; order Pseudanabaenales; family Pseudanabaenaceae; genus JBAXSK01. The sequence goes on along the minus strand of JBAXSK010000038.1, from coordinate 10,274 downwards.
AGGTACTGGTATGTACAGAAACAGAATGCCCCAATTGATGCCATAACTCATCGCTAATGTGAGGCGCAAAAGGAGCCATCATTTGCACCAGAGTCTCAATTCCTTCTTGGAATGTGGTATGAAGCGACTCTCCCTTAGCTGCCACATCCTGTAAAGCATTGCTCAACTTCATCAGTTCCGAAATTGCCGTATTCAACTGATAACCCACAGTTAAATCGTCAGTAATTTCTTTAATAGCAGTGTGAATGGCGCGACGTAAATTTTTATCTAGTAGTTCCTGAATTTGCTTCCCTGCCTGATGGGCTTCGTCCCGCTTGGCAATAAATTCCGTTACTAAACGCCAGACTCTTCCTAAAAACCGTGACTGACCTTCCACATCTGCATCATCCCATTCTAAATCTTTTTCCGGTGGTGCTTTGAATAGGGTAAACATTCGCACCGTGTCTGCTCCATAACGGGCAATTACTTCCGTTGGAGCCACACCATTACCTTTAGATTTTGACATGGTGGCATACATTGCCTGCAATGGTTCCCCAGTTTTGGGATCCTTAGGATCTGCCGGATCAACTAAATAGGAAGGAATCCATTTATCTTTACCAGCTTTATTGGGATTGCAATAGGTCAAACCCTGCACCATGCCTTGGGTGAGCAAACTAGTAAACGGCTCATCGAAGTTCAATAAACCCCGATCCCGCAATACCTTCGTAAAGAATCGCGAATAGAGCAAATGTAAAATCGCGTGTTCCACCCCGCCGACATACTGATCCACCGGCATTAAGGTATTTACTGCCTCTGGAGTAAATACCTGAGATTGATTTTGGGCATCGGTAAACCGCAGAAAATACCAGGACGAGTCAATGAATGTGTCCATCGTATCGGTTTCGCGCCGTGCTGGAGTGCCGCAACTAGGACAAGGCACATTCTGCCAAGGGGTATACTGGGCTAAAGGCGATGCACCGCGCCCTGTTAACACAATATCTTGGGGTAATTCAATGGGTAAATCTTTTTCTGGGACAGGGACAATGCCACATTCAGGACAATGCACCACGGGAATTGGACAGCCCCAATACCGCTGCCGTGAAATCAACCAATCCCGTAACCGATAGGTCACTTTCGCTTGTCCCCATTGCTCAGATTCAGCCAGGGCAATGATTTTAGACTTCGCTTCCAATGAAGGTAAGCCATCAAAATTACCGGAATTTACCATCACTCCGGCTTCTGTGAAAGCATGATCTGTGGCGGCAACGGCAGCATTAGCAGGCACGATTACTGTTTGAATCGGCAAATCATACTGTTTAGCAAAGGCATAATCCCGTACATCATGGGCAGGCACACCCATTACCGCCCCCGTACCGTATTCCACTAAAACATAATCGGCAATCCATAAAGGCACTTCCTGATTAGTGAAGGGATTTAATACATTCGCCCCAATGGGTACACCGCGTTTAGGGCGATCCTCAGCAGCGCGATCCATTTCACTTAAATTGCTCACTTCTTGGACAAATTGCGTGACGGTATCTGCGGCTTCAGGACTGGTTAACTGCGCCACCAAGGGATGATCTGGGGCTAAAACCACATAGCTGACTCCATAAACCGTATCAGGGCGCGTGGTAAATACCGTAATCACCGCATCGCTACCCACCACGGGAAAATTCAATTCTGCGCCGATGGATTTGCCGATCCAATTGGCTTGCATTACTTTGACCCGTTCTGGCCAGGCGGTGAGTTGATCGAGATCTTGCAATAACTGCTCGGCATAGTCAGTAATTTTCAAGAACCATTGGCGTAACTTGCGTTTTTCCACCACTGCCCCCGACCGCCACGACCGCCCTTCCCCGTCCACTTGCTCATTAGCCAAAACCGTTTGATCGATGGGGTCCCAATTAACGGTAGCTTCTTTTTGATAGGCTAAACCCGCCTCAAAAAACTGTAAAAATAACCATTGCGTCCAGTGATAATAATCCGCTGAACAAGTGGCTAATTCCCGATCCCAATCATAGGACAAGCCCACTTGTTTTAATTGATCGCGCATTCGGTCAATATTTTGATAAGTCCAAGTCGCAGGATGAGTTCCCCGATCAATCGCTGCATTTTCTGCCGGTAAACCAAAAGCATCCCACCCCATCGGATGCAATACCTGAAAACCCTGCATCCGTTTATAACGAGCAATCACATCGGTAATCGTATAGTTACGGACGTGTCCCATGTGCAGATCCCCCGACGGATAGGGGAACATCGACAGCGCGTAAAATTTGGGTTTATGGTTCTCCTGAGCCAAATCTAACTTATCTAACTGTTGCGTTGCCCAAACAGATTGCCAATTGGGTTCGATTTGCTGCGGGTTATAACGATTGTCCATCACGATGCAATTCTTCCGTCATCAATATTTGATCTAAACACATTGCATCATACACTGCTAGCCATTGTTGTAGGAATAAAGTCTATGCATTAGTGATATTTTCTGTAAATCCACTTCAAATCTAGCGCTATGACCCTGGGAACTATCCTAAGAAATCGCCACAAAAAATACGGGTCACAATTCCATTTTGCAGCACAATATTAAAAAAAACTGGTGATGGGTACTCAACTTTATAACTCAGCACTTCCTCAGATTCAGAGGCAACTCTATCTCGATCAATTTTGCCATAGGTCAGCATCACTTTATCTATTCCATCTCCTACTCTAATGCCGTCTGTGGTGGCATATTGCGAGCTAGTCGCTTCAATTTGATAAACATAGAATTGATCGCGACTACCCGGCCGAGCTAGTAGGTCAACTTTCAGTCCAGCATATCTGAGGGTTCGGGTGTAGTCCCCCGCAATTGGCAGATACACATCTTTTTCCTGTTGAATTGGTTGCCCTAAAATTCTTTTTACATCGCGTTCAGACATAGATAATGTGATGCCACCAATACCGACGCGATGGTAAGCGATTCCTTGGGCAGGATGATGTTGAGCAACTTCTGGGTTATTGGCGCTGTGATTGGGAATGGCGCTGACAGGTGAGATACCTAACTCTCCTAAAGTAAATATGCTCAAAGATAATGGTAACGCTTTGGCTAAGCATAACTTTACTAGGCATAGGGGCGGCAATGACTGGGAGGGATATTTTCTGAGGAGATATTTCATGAACTTAGTTCCATATTTGATGGAAACCTATTGAAGAATTAGATATTAGAATCAAAAAACTGGAACAGATCCCCCAATACCTCTAAAAAAGTAACGATAATTGAGAGGGATTTAGATAATTCTGAAATAGTTTTTTGAAGCTATGTCTATCTTAGCCGCTTATGATTTGGCTAGCACAAAGAGATTTCCTTCATTACCGCGACCTAAGCGCAAGTTATGGTCTAGATAAGTAGTTTCTAGCCACCCACGCTGATTTTTGCGCTTAATTGGGAAGTCAAGGGCTAAAAGTTTGGGGCGAGCAGTCAATAAATCAATAAACTGATCTACATCGCGGTAATTGATCAAGGGCTGGGAGCCTGCCACAAAACGGTCGAAATTTACTTTGACGCGGCGCTCCGAAACTACCGTAAAACTAGCGCATACACTAACAAAACCATTCATCAAAGGGTTCAGCAACGGTAGTCCTAAGATTTCCGCCACATTATAAATCTTGCCCTGATCGGCGCGAATACATTGATAGATCGCCCCCAACTGGAATAATGGCAGCCGATCAATACCTAAAAGTTCTTCACTGGTGGTAAATAACATCCGCCAGTTTCCTGAGAGTAATTCCGGTACTGCGGTCGGCTGGGGGTGAGGGTTGACATCTTCTAGATAAGCTGCCGCCGAAAAAATCGCCTGCTTTTGCGCCTTAGTCATGGTTAAACCACGATTCACAGGGGCGATCGCCTTAAGTAAAGCCGCTTTAGCACTCATCGCTGGTTAAACTCCTTGGTTGATTTAGTTGCCAGTTCATAGCAAATATTTCCATCATCATGCCTAGAGGACATGGGCAAAAGTATCCTGCGATGGGGATCAAAATCACCTACTAAAATTACCCCCTAAAATCACCCACTGATTGTGTCAGTTCATGGATGAGATGGGTTTTATGTAGATTCGCTAACTTTTGTAAACCAAAGATGATTTTGGATGATTTTATGTGCCAAATGTGACATATCGCACTAAATGACTGATAGGTTAAATCATAATCAGGGGGTAATCCATAGTGATCAAATCAATTTTCCCTAGCCTTACCCTCAATTAAAGCAAGGCACAGCAAATCAAGGGAAACCAATGAACTCAAGGCGTATGCCTTTTGCTTCATGAGCATTAAGTTTGGTACTAAGACTTTAGCAGGGCGATCAATCATGAATATTTCATTAGTAGTCTTTACCTCAGTCATTTTATTAATTTTGGCATTTGCTTTTGCCATGAGCTACCTATTTTGGGCGGACAAAGCCAAAACTCCCGAAGTAATTGCCGCTGAGGTGATGCAATTTTCGGAGCAGTTGGGTAGTCTTTTGTCCCTTGGGGCGATTGGTACTATAGCCTTTGTCTTGATGTGGTTATTTTTGCGTAACCAAGTTGCTTTTTAACCCTGTGCTTTTAATACAAAAATCTTCATCCGAAAACCAAAGCCCCAGACTTTTTGATAAGTTGGGGCTTTAGTTTTTAAGCAGTATTTATGCCATCTCAAGAAAAGTTACACTTAATAGTATTGATCTGCCTGTACATTGCGAAAATAACCTTGGCAAATCGAAAAAGTGGTAGTTTCTCTGGGACGAAACGAAGTCGCCACCAGTTGCGATGTCTCGCCTGCTTGATTGTTAACATAATTAGCTTTAACATTGTATAAAATGCTGTTAGTACTATTAGTCACACTAAAGTTAGCACAGCCTTGCCGACTGCTTTGCATACTTTGGACTGGCAAATAAATGGTGCTGAAGCCCTGTGCAATGATTTGTGTCGTCAAAAGGAATTCTCCAATCATGGACTTATAACCTAGATAGTTGATTTATTTGGCAGCAGTCATCCTTGATAAAGATCAACGACTGCCAACAAAATTATATATAATTAGTGCACAAACAATTATTTGTATGTATTATTGCCAGATTGACTAGAGATCAGACTTATCTATTTATTTCCTAACTAGATGCTCAGGCGCATGAATACAAGAGGGATCGGTTTGGTCTAAGCGCCAAATAATAGCCGTAGGTTGGGTTGAAGTATGAAACCCAACCCTAACAACCCTAATCAGCTTTTTGCTACTCCCTAACCCAAGTTTAATGCATGGTTTTGTTGAGTTTGCTAGCGTAACCCAACCTACATTTTTCATAAGATGCCCACCTTACAAAAGCTTATGATTGTCAAATGGACTAAATCTCGATCATAGTGGGGTAGGAGTGCGGCATTCACGGCTAAGACAGGGCGGCTATACTAAGGTCAAACTAAGTACAATGAGTTGAGTCAACACGCAAATTCAGTAAATTAATTCCCATGCAACTGTAGATGGCATCATAGTTTCTCCGATGACTCGTGATGACTCATCCAATTCCCTAAATTATTCCCTTATCCCCGCAAAATTATTATGATTCCCACCGTCATCGAACAATCTGGTCGCGGCGAGCGAGCTTTTGATATTTTCTCGCGTTTGTTGCGGGAAAGAATCATTTTTTTGGGGCAACCCATTGATGATACTGTGGCTAATTTGGTAGTAGCCCAGTTGCTGTTCCTCGAAGCCGAAGACCCTGAAAAGGAAATTTTCTTGTATATTAATTCCCCTGGTGGTTCCGTCACCGCAGGGATGGCAATTTATGACACCATTCAACATATTCGCCCCGATGTATCAACGATTTGCGTCGGTCTAGCAGCGAGTATGGGGGCATTTCTGTTGGCCGCCGGTACGAAGGGTAAGCGGATGTCTTTGCCCCACACGCGGATTATGATTCACCAACCCCTTGGCGGGGCCCAGGGTCAGGCGACGGATATTGAAATTCAAGCCAAGGAGATTCTCTATCATAAGAATCGCCTCAATGATTTATTGGCGTTCCATACGGGGCAATCTTTAGAGCGAATTGCGACCGATACGGATCGGGATTTCTTTATGGCTGCCCAAGAAGCAAAGGAATATGGCTTAATCGATGAAGTGGTGATTAAGCGTCCGCTGGCTGTGGCAGTCTAGTTTAAACTATGATAGTTCTCTTCCTCAACATATTAGCTAAAACATATCAAGGGAGAGAACTATTAAAATTTGGCTTATTTCATTTGGCTTATCTCAGATCGAAAGTTGTTGTAATCCTTAAATTGAGCGCTAACTAGTTCGCTGGTTCCCTAATGAGTTGATGAATTAACCTGTCATCAATGGCATGACTCAAGTTAAAATAGAGTCGCTATCCTAATTATCGCCTTGACTGCACCCCAAGATTGGTGATCGGCTGCTGATCACGCCCATTAATTGCCTATGTCTTTTGCTTCAGTTGTTCGCACCCTTAGCCAATCTACGCTGCTTGATGAGTTTGCCGCTAAGTTAACCCCCACCGCCCCTTTAGAACTGTCGGGACTGTCTCGCTTAGCCAAGGGTTTAGTCAGTTCAGCACTATGTGTAGCCCAAGATCGTCCCTTATGTGTAATTACCGCCACCCTCGAAGAAGCGGGGCGCTGGAGTGTGCAACTGGAAGCTGCTGGCTGGTCTGTAGTTTCCCTTTATCCTACCATTGATACTATCCCTTACGAATCTCTGCCCCCCGAATCAGAAGTAATTTGGGGACAAATGCAGGTTCTCGCAGATTTACTCTTACAACGCACCGCAGAAGCCAAGCAGCCTAAAACCGCTATTGTCGCAACAATTCGCGCTCTGCAACCCCATTTGCCAGCGGTGACAGAATTTCAAGATCAATGCGTCGTCCTCAAAGTTGGTGATGAGCATTCCTTAACTCAGCTTAGTTCACAACTGGCTTTACTAGGTTATGAACGAGTTAATTTAGTCGAAAACGAAGGACAATGGCAAAAAAAAGGCGATATTCTGGAAATATTTCCCGTTTCTAGTGAATTGCCTGTGCGCCTTGACTGGTTTGGCGACACCATCGAACGGATTCGCGAATTTGATCCGAGTACCCAGCGCACCCTTGACACCATTGCGCAAATTTTACTCACTCCCATCAGCTACAGCGAAGCAGTTCCTACAGCCAGCCTATTAGATTATTTGCCTCCTAATAGCATTATTGCCCTTGATGAAATGGAACAATGTTTAGCGCACCATGAATCTTGGTATCAAGCAGCAGCAACCGCCTATGACCATATAAATGCCGATCCCCATCGTGGTGGTGATTTGCCGTTACTCCATCGCACTTTTACGGAATGCCTGCGCGGTTTGGGGAACTTTCGGCAATTACATCTTCGGGAACTAGCTGAAGCTAAACAAGGAATACACATTGCTAGCCGTCCCATTCCTGCTGTCCCCCATCAATTTGGGAATCTGTCGCAACTATTACGGGAATATCGCGAAGCCCATTATCGCGTAACGTTGATTTCCGCTCAGCCGTCCCGCGCCGTGGCATTGTTACAAGAGCATGATTGTCCGGCGCAGTTTGTGCCTAATGTGCGAGATTATAGCGCCATTGAACGGCTCCATAATTTACGGATTCCTGTGGCATTAAAATATTCGGGAGTTGCTGAACTACAGGGATTTGTTTGCCCGCCATTACGGATTGCAATTGTTACAGATCGAGAGTTTTTTGGTCAACACGCCCTAGGAGCACCCACCTATGTGCGGAAACGTCGCCGCGCCACATCTAAACAGGTCGATCTCAATAAACTTTCCATTGGCGATCATGTGGTGCATCGCAAACATGGTGTGGGGCAGTTTTTGCGTTTAGAGACGCTCACCGTCAATGGCGAAACAAGGGAATATCTAGTATTGCAATATGCCGATGGCTTGCTGCGAGTCGCCGCTGATCAGGTTTCTAGCCTTTCGCGATATCGTGGTTTAGGTGAAGCCAAGCCAGAATTGCATAAAATGACCGGCAAAACTTGGACGAACATCACCAATAAAGCCCGCAAATCAATTAAGAAACTAGCGTTTGATCTATTAGATTTATATGCTAAACGCGCTCAACAACAGGGCTTTGCTTTTCCACCAGATAATCCTTGGCAACAGGAATTAGAAGATTCTTTCCCTTATCAAGCCACCCCCGATCAGCTTAAAGCGACTCAAGATGTGAAGCAAGATATGGAAAGTTTTCGCCCAATGGATCGTTTGGTATGCGGTGATGTGGGTTTTGGTAAAACGGAAGTGGCAGTCCGTTGCATTTTTAAAGCGATTACCTCTGGCAAACAAGCGGCTTTGCTAGTACCAACCACGATTTTAGCCCAACAGCACTATCATACATTACAGGAAAGATATGCTCCCTATCCCATTAATATTGCCCTCTTAAATCGCTTCAAAACCGCAGGGGAAAAGAAAGATATTATGCGCCGCTTAAAAACCGGTGAGTTAGATTTAGTGGTGGGAACCCATCAACTTTTAGCCAAAGAAGTGCATTTTAAGGAATTAGGTTTACTGGTCATTGATGAAGAGCAGAGATTTGGCGTAGCTCAAAAAGAGAAGATCAAGACCCTCAAAACGGAAGTAGATGTATTAACTCTTACAGCCACACCCATTCCCCGCACGTTGTATATGGCGATGTCTGGGGTGCGGGAGATGAGTTTAATTACCACGCCGCCACCGTCCCGTCGTTCTATTCAGACCCATTTATCGCGCTATAATCCCGAAACAATTCACGCCGCCATTCGCCAAGAATTAGACCGAGGTGGGCAAGTTTTTTATGTGGTGTCGCGCATTGATAGCATTGAAGAAACCGCCACTAAATTACGAGAAATGATTCCCTCTTTACGCATTGCCATCGCCCACGGCCAGATGCCAGAAACGGAATTAGAAGATACTATGCTGGCATTTAATAGTGGTGAAGCAGATATTTTAGTCTGTACTACAATTATTGAATCTGGTTTGGATATTCTCCGGGTGAATACGATTATTATTGAAGACGCGCACCGACTGGGTTTGGCGCAGTTGTATCAGTTGCGGGGTCGGGTGGGACGAGCGGGAATTCAAGCCCATGCTTGGTTATTTTATCCGGCAAAAGGGGAACTGAGCGAACCAGCACGACAACGGTTACGCGCCATTCAGGAATTCACCCATTTAGGTTCCGGTTATCAGTTGGCGATGCGTGACATGGAAATTCGTGGGGTGGGGAATTTGCTTGGTGGCGAACAGTCGGGACAGATTGATGCCATTGGGTTTGATCTATATGTACAGATGTTACAGGAAGCCATTGCCGAAATTAATGGCTCGACAATTCCCGAAGTGGACGATACCCAAATTGATTTACCGATCACGGCATTTATCCCCGCTGAATATATTATTGATGCGGATCAGAAGATGAGTGCTTATCGTACTGTGGCGGCAGTCAGTTCGCGGCGGGAGTTGACCCAAATTATGGAAGAATGGCAAGATCGTTATGGCACTGTGCCTATGCCAGCATTGCAGTTGTTGAAGGTAATGGAATTAAAGCAATTAGCCAAGCGTCTCGGTTTTGCCCGCATTAAACCAGAGGGTAAACAGAATGTGATTTTAGAAACTAAAATGGAAGAACCGGCATGGAAACGGATTCAAGAAATATTGCCTAGTCATTTGCAGAGCCGATTTGTTTACCAGATTGGCAAAGTCACGGTGCGGGGTTTAGGCACTTTGCCCCATGATAAACAGTTAACGAATTTGATTGAATGGCTCGATAAGATTCAAACTGGTTTAGATCAAGTAGAATTGGAGTCGGCTTAGGATTGGGCAATTTAAATTCCTAATTATCTAATTCCTAATTATCCAATTACGGCGCAATCACTCGCCTTAAACTAGCTAGCTGCTCTTGGACAATACTGTAATAGATCCAAGTACCGCGCCGTTCTTTATGGAGTAGTCCGGCTGTATACATAACTTTGAGGTGATGACTAACCGTAGGCTGAGCTAAGCCCAAAGTCTCGACTAATTCGCAAGCACATACCTCTGCTTTGGGCTGGGCAGCAATTAGACTCAAAATCTGTAAGCGGGCTGGCTCAGCCAAAACTCGAAAGATCATGGCTAAGTCCGTCGCTTCAGCAAGGGTAATTTTACCCGCAAACAAAGGCGGACAACAGGCAAGTTTAGTTTTAACCGCAGTGGATGAGCTAACCGATTCCATAACGAGATTTATCACCAAATTACTGATCACCAAATTATTTACTCACCTTACGCAGATAGAAGATCTGCCCTCATCCCCCAGCCCCTTCTCCCAG
>JBAXSK010000379.1:0-2760 GCA_037130765.1 Pseudanabaena sp. ELA607 | reverse complement strand
GAGTCCCTTTATGCAAAGATCTCTAGGTGTTGCATTTCATCCTTGAATTGGCGCACTTTTGATACCATCCTCTGATAATCTATTGCAGATTCTCTTCAATAAACTCGTTTTGCCTGTCTGTCTAGATTGCAAAATGCAAGAAAGTTTATTCGATTTTAGTCGTTCATATAGATCGTGATCAACATTTCTTTCAATGTAAAAAAGATTGTTGTCGAACACAGCCCCGCCAACAGTTGGCTTATTTATCAGTTTATTAGTCATCGTTTTATTGCTTATTTTTAATCAGAATATCATAAAAATAACTGTGGTATAGCTCACAGCTTGGCCAACATCCATTCCCATCATATTTTACCAAACCTAGACCGTATAATTGAAAAATCAAATTACTATCAAGCTTTGTAGAAGTACGATTAGGCTCACAATAATTCACGACTATTTTTTTATAGTCTTCTAACAAATTTGTTTTTTGTCTAAGATTGTTTTGTTTATCCCTAAGATGACCGCCAAAAATACCTCCTTCAGTAGAAGCATCTTTTAGTATGTCTTGAATGTCATCGCCATTTTTGATACATTCTAAAGCTTTTGTAATAAGTTCAGGGTGTCCATTGACAAATTTTTGAAGCTGTTTAATTTCGCTGGGATGATTGTTGACGAGACTTTCTAGGCGAAGACGATTTGCTAGAGTTTTAACCTGTTCATTTGTGAAACCTAATAGCTCAAATGGTTTGCCTACATTTCCAAATGGCGAACTATTTATGTTATAGCGTATATAAGGCTCTGTAGAATGAACAATTATGACGGATAATTTTCTCAAACTTCTATCATTACTATCAACCCAACCTCGTACAAGTTCACAAAATTTCCGAAATATATCTGGAAATTCAAAAAGAACTTCAAAATTACTTATTGTAATTATCAATTTACTGTCAACTCTACTTGTTGACAAAATAGAGATGATATGGTTAATAACGTTTAATTTATTTCCATTATCCTTATCCCAAGATACTCTTGCGAAATTTAAACTGTCGGATAAACGCTTGCAAAACCACTTTAAAAAACCAATGTAATCACCTTTTATCAAGATGTCTTCATCAATATCTATCTCGACTATGGAGTAATGTTTTTTTTCTTTTGCATACTCTATTATCTTGTTTAACAACCAAGTTTTTCCCATTCCTGGTGGTGCTTTAATCCGAATTAATCGCGCATATTCAATTGCTTCATAACAATCCTTCTCAATGGTAGGACGTTCTATGTATATTTGATCACCATTTTGATTGCCAGATGAATTCACTGGATTTGTACTTGTCGTTTGCTTAGATGATGGCTGTGGATAGTTGTGGATAATATTTTGAGTGATATTTTCAACATTTATGTCCCTACCAGCAGAAACATCACTTAGACCAGTCTGACTAGTCCCCTTCTCATTTAAAACATCAACATCCGAGGAATATTTTTTTAAATCAGCTTGGTTTTCTTGTGTCATAACTCGTCTATCCCAAAATTCAATGATTTTATTCGGTGTCCGATAAAACTGAGGCATTTGCGGATAGTGCAAGCTTTGCAGCTTTTCTCTTACCACATCCTCGATCGCCGCACAGGTAATGCGCCTCTCCGTCGCACCAGTTCTCGCCAGTGCCTCCACCAAAACTCTCGTAAATACTCCCATTTCTCCCGCAATTTCTTCATGGGCAGGTTCTTGGCTACGCGAAGCGGTAATAATAAACCTTGTTTTGCCATCATTGCGATCGCATACTTCCGTAAAACTAGCCAGATCGCCACCATAGCAACAATCCAACCAAACAATTTGCTCTCTAGCAGGACAATCTCGCAAAAAACTTTTGATTAGATCAATTTCAATCGCTTTTCTATAACCATCATCCGATACCTCACTCTCAGAGGTTGCTAAATATGTTTTTGGATAAGGCTGCTTGCCTAGTAAACCATGCCCCGAAAAATAAAATAACACCGTATCAAAGTCAGATGCCGTGAATAGAGATTTTAGTTGTTCCTGTAAAGTCTTTAGACTTACAGATTCCTTGCCCACTTGCACCCGTTCACCTTCTTGTACAGCTTCTTCAGGCAAACACCTTACCGTAAAAGTAGGTCGTAAAACATTGGCGATCGCATTAGCATTATTGGCAAAGCTAGGGAAATTACCTAAATAAAGCTTGCTATACTTACTAACACTAACTACAAGCGCCTTACGCGGCATATCAAGTTTTAACCTTTTATGTTCATCATTTCAATCATTTTATACTCCTATTCAATTAAAATCAATGTCAACAGCCAAAAATTAAAATTTAATTTATGACACACTTAACCCCAATCCAGATTGACGGCAATACAATTATCTACATCGAATCAAATGAACTAGCTGAAGTTCCTGTTACAACATCAAGCGAAAAAAAACTGGTAACTTACGGCGGCACATCAGAAAACACCGAAAAAATTAGGGCAAACTTCGATCGCCTCAAATCCACCCTCACTCACTACACCCTCAGTACTATTGATGCCTTCAAAAAAGCGAATAATACCGACATCGCCAATATCGACAAAGTGACCCTCAAATTTGGCATCAAAATCGCAGGTGAAGCAGGCATTCCTTACATTACCAAAGGCACAGCCGAAAGCAATCTCGAAATTACAGTTGAATGCTCTTTCCCAAAAAAGAGTAAAACACAGGATTAACTTAATCCCAACCCATGACCTTCACAGCAGTCCTAGAGAATATAGCCTGATCGCCTATCGCCACAAAAA
>JBAXSK010000378.1:0-2768 GCA_037130765.1 Pseudanabaena sp. ELA607 | reverse complement strand
ATATTAGTAATTGAGACTCCGGGTGGCGGTGGCTTTGGTGCAGTTTGAGTACTAACGATTAATCATTTTATAGTTTTGCAACCATTGCGCTGAGACTCTTATTACCCTGACAATCGCTGCTAGAGAAAGACGTTCAAGTAATAAAAGGAATTCGACGATGAAGAGATAGCTAATATCTACAAATAAGGTTGGCAAATAGAATTATTATGGAAGTTTTTAAAAATGCATCTTAGAAACCATTTAAGAATTACATGACACATAAAATTTCGTTTAAAAGTCTAGCAATAGTCCCCTAAATCCCCCAATTATGGGAGGCTTAAATCTAGTTTCCCCCAGAATTGGGGGGCTAGGGGGGCTAAGATTACAATTCTTAAAGGCTTCTTAAGCTAGACTATTTAATTACTAAAAACTTAAATGGAATGATATTACAAATCTATACCGTATTAATTGCTTATTTGATTCTTCAACTAATCGAAACTCCAGTATTTTATGGCAATAAATTATTGGAAAGATTGCGGTTCATTCAAATATTTTTGCATAGACACTGCTCTATAATTCATTGGAGCTATAATCTCTTTCCCGAGATTCTCATTTAGTCTTATGTTAAGTTTTATTTACTCGTTCAACACTTCTGGGACCAACCATATAACATATTCCAGATTATTTACTTGATAATTTCATTTACCCAGCATAGTCAAATCTGACAAACTTAATACGAGACAATAAGCGTCATAATGGGAAATGTGTAACATTTGCAGCGGGTTACCCCGACTGATTCATCATGCAGTTTGATGGAGATTTTGTGGCGCTCAATGACATACTCAATGCCAGAGTTGATAATATAACAATGGCAAAGGCAGGGACTAATTGCTATGCCTCCGCCATTGCTCTAGATAGGAAAACTTGTTTAATTACCCTTATTCAAGCAAAGAAAAGGTGCGTTACATTTCATGAACGAACCCTACTGGATTATTTCACTTAAAATAGTGCGCTAGGCAACCGGTTAAAAAGCCTTTAATAATGAATTATCCAGATTTTCTATTGCATCACTTTAGCTGAAACTGTCCACTAGGACTTAGTTCACTCCTTTCTCGTCATGTCATCGGAATATTGGCAAGATCCAACATTTCTAAAACATTGGTTGCGCCTAGCTCATAGCTGAGGCTAAAGCCTAAAATGTCAAATTCCCGTAGTGATCGCTTTGATTCAACGGCAAATAAATCAGTTTTAGTTTCGCGTAACTTTGTGGATAAGTCAGGTGCAGGTAAATAAGCGCGATCGCAGAGTTGCTCATGCTTAGAATTAATAATGCTGTAAAGAATGATATGCCACAAGTTGGACGCGCCCACCTCATAAATTTCAGGATAAGTCAGCGACCAACGCACGATCGCATTCTCCCAAGGTTTGCGAACTGCGCCAAACTCGTTGCCAAGATAACGGGCTGGTTTAAGGATTTCGGAGTTAAGTAACTGTTCTACGGGTACAGGCATAGGGTTTTTCACGATTTGAGCTAAACCTATTTTACATTTAGCGCGATCGCGATTTCATTTCATCACGGGTAGTATAGATTTTGACGATCACAAAACGGTTAAAATGAGAGCATCACGAACAATGTAGGTTTCTATGGCATACAGTGACTTCACCTTTAGCAAAGTCAAAGAAGCTTTTCAGTTAACCATTGACGAAAAGACAAATCTTTTTGCAAATACAGCTAAAGTCCAACCTTCTCAAATTCTAAATACACTGCTTCAAGAAAATCTATCTTTTGCGATCGCAGTTGGTACTGAAAAAGCAAGATCGGAATTTATCATTGCTCAGGTATTGGGCGAAGTGCGCCGCCAATTGAATTATAAAATTTCATTGTTTTCTGGTTCAGAGTTTACAGTTGATCGCGATCGCGGGTTGACAGGATTTTGCGATTTTTTGTTGAGTAGCTCTGAAGAACAGTTGGAAATTACCAGTCCTGTAGTGATTATTATTGAAGCAAAGCGCGAAGATATTTTTGGTGGTGTTGGTCAATGTATCGCCGAGATGGTCGCCGCTCAAATCTTTAACGAACAGCATCATAACGAAATTCCAATGATTTATGGGGCTGTTACCAGTGGAACGAACTGGCGGTTTATTAAGCTAGAACGAAATTTAGTCCAGATCGATGTGATCGAATACTACATTAGCGAAGTCGATAAGATTTTAGGAGTATTATTAGAACCATTGCGATCGGCTTCTCAGCTTGTGAATGCTTAAATTTTCAATTGTTAACAAGCATTTATGGCTTGAAATTTCAGGAGTTTTCAGTAGTTTTCAGTAAATTAGAAATAGATACACTTCTTACTCAGCATGGCTTCTAAGTAATTTTTGATGATCTGGTCGCCTTGATTTGTGCAATGATTTTCGGCTGTTATGCGATAGTGCATATAGAATACTAGGCAAAGAGTCAAAGGTTATTTTTTGTGAGAAAGCAATTATCTATTTTATTAGTGTCTGCTTTTTTAGCAGTTGGTATTAGTTCTTGTAATAATGACAATCCAAATCCTACGGCTTCTGTATCAGCGACTGCTACTGCTACTAGTACAGCTAAGGCTCCTTCAGCAAAGCAAGTGCGTATTTCTAGCTTCTCTGTAGCTGTTGACTATGCGCCTTACTTAGTAGCTAAAAATAAAGGCTGGTTTGAGGAATCTCTCGAAGCGAAGGGAGTTACTGTTGAATATACTACAAATAAGCGCGATCGCAGAGTTGCTCATGCTTAGAATTAATAATGCTGTAAAGAA
>JBAXSK010000377.1:0-2785 GCA_037130765.1 Pseudanabaena sp. ELA607 | reverse complement strand
TGCTCCCATTCTATTGCTTAACATTCCAACAAGTCAAGTTATAAAAAGTTATTTATCAAAGTGATTCTTGTTTGTTTCTGATACAAGGTAATAAAATATGATTCATCTATTTTTTAATAGATTAGAAATTTATTTTTGGTGAGATAATCTGATTTAAAGCATCTAAGATCTTTTCTACGCAATAACTTTGAGGTTTATTTTAGTGGAACTATTTATGAGTTTAGCTTTAGATCAAGTAATTATTACAAGTGAATTTTGACAGAATATAAATATCAAGATGTCGTTTTAAATACATTAATTCAAACTTAAATTAAAATTTTATTGAGGTTAGAAAATTATAGATTCTATTGAAAAATAGTATTTTATTCACATTGATTTACTTTATCTTATGTATAGAGTAAAAGTAATGATAAATGTCCAGATCCCCGACGTTTGCTCAGGAATGAAAATTTATTAAGTTGTGCATTTAGAAAATTGTGCATTTAGAAAAGCCCTGCAATAAATTACGGACTGAAAGCTTAAACTCGTTGAAACGGGTTATTCGGACGCTATTTTTAGTCTGCTTTAGCTGACTTTAGCTTTGAGCCAAGAACTTGAGTTCTTGATTTGGTTAAATGCATAGTTTATTTATTTTTCATTCCTAAGCAAACAAAGATAACTGGTAACCTCACTAAAAAAAGTCAAGGATCTTAACTGGAACTAAATAATTTAGTTCCCTTATCATAGAAACATCCACTTACTCCCTAGAAATACCTATGAGTCAACCGATTACCCTAGATGATATTTTCGCGCTCTTCCGTGAAAGCGAGCAGCAACGCAAAGAATATCAGCAAGCCTTTCAGGAGAGCCAACGCGCCTTTGAGGAAAGGCAACGCGCCTTCGAGCAGTATCGCCAAACTGCCGAACAAGAAATGGCTAAACTGCGCCAACAAAGTGATCGCACCGATCAACAAATCGCCAAAACTGACCAGCAAATCGCAAGGACTGACCAACAAATCGAAAAGCTAGCCGCCCAAGTTGCTCAAACCAATAAACAAGTTGGCGGTTTAACCAGTCGCTGGGGCGAATTTGTCGAAAATCTCATCAAACCTGCTGCTGCGAGACTATTTCAAGAAAAAGGTATTGAAGTTCATCTCACGGCTCTGCGAGTCACGGGGCAAGATGATAAAGGTTCCATTGAAATTGATATTCTGGTAGAAAATACCACTGAGATCGTAGCGATTGAAGTCAAATCCCATTTAGAAGTTCGGGATGTGAAGCGATTTCTGCAAACCCTAGAACGCTTTAAACAAGCTTTTCCCAAACGCAAAAACGACAAACTTTACGGAGCCGTAGCTGGCATTAAAATCGATGAAAGAGTTAATGAATACGCCATCCAAGAGGGATTATTTTTGATTCAACCCGCTGGAGATTCTGTAATTATTGCTAATAGTTCTGACTTTAAACCCAAAGCTTGGTAGTTAGAGCTATTGAGTAGGTCATCAAAAAACTGTAAATGCCCAGATCCCCGACTTTTTGGGTGAATTTGCCAGTTATCTTTGTTTACTTAGAAAAAAGCCGGAGATCTAACTGGTGCTAAATAATTTAGTTCCCTTATCATAGAAACATCCATGGGCCAACCCATCACCCTAGATGATATTTTTACTCTTTTCCGTGAAAGCGAGCAACATATATAGCTCACTCAAATTCTTTGAATAGCTTCGTATGATAAGCCAGTCGATTCTACAATAATTTCTATAGCTACATTCTGCTCTTTCAAAGCTTTGGCAACTTTCTCAATACCCTTTTCAATACCCTGCTCAATGCCTTTCTCAATGCCAACCTTTTCACCCTTCTCAATACCAACCCTTTCGCCCTCTTCAAAGGCGGTATCAAATACATTCTTTACTTCTAAATACTGCACTAAACTCTTTTTATACTGCTCGTACTGCTCTGTATTTAAGTGCGATATTTCTGCAATCTCAAATCCTTTCTGAAAGATCGGTTCATTTAGGATCGCGGGAATATGATTGAAACTTTCTAGATTCTTTAAAAAGTACAGCCATTTATCGAAATGCGTTATTAATTCATTTTCTTGTTTGTTGAATAACGGCATTTGCAAAAATTTAAAGTTTAATTTGTCAAAGAAAATATCGCCGTCTTGATCTTTTAGACATACATCGCGCCTAAATTTAGATGTGGTATTTTCGTCATACTCAAAATCTAAGATCGCGATAAAATAGATTGGTAATAATTGGAAACTCCAATCGCCTTTTTCCGATTGTTCGCGAATGGGGAATGTGGAATAGAACAAGGCTCTATCTTTAAAATACTTGATTTTTGCTTTTTGCATTTCCACAATAAACTTATCGCCAGTTCTACTCTCGCAGTAAATATCAAAAATAGCTTTGCGTTCCGATATCGTGTCAGAGAGGTTTTCAGGATTTTTAAAGCTTAATTGTTCGATTTGATGATGTATTGGTAGCAGTTGGTTAAGAAAATCAATGAGTAAATCCTTACTGCCTTCTTCGCCGAACAGTTTCTTGAAACCGAAATCAGTATAAGGATTAAAGTATTTCGCTACCATTATCACTCCTAAAAGATTATTTTATTAAAATAATCACTAAATAATCATGTGCTTGCAAAACTCTGTCTAATATTTCTTGTATAGCACAAACTTGTATAGCACAAAAATGGTTTCTATCTAAATAATCAAATAAAGCACTTCATTCTCAACCCGCTGGAGATTTGGTAATTATTGCTAATACCCCTGATTTTAAGCCCAAAGCTTGGTGATTCCCTGTGT
>JBAXSK010000376.1:0-2823 GCA_037130765.1 Pseudanabaena sp. ELA607 | reverse complement strand
CCCCAATTGCAGACATTTGCATCACACAGGCATTGAGAGGGCGATGAATGCAGTGGTTATTCGGACTTATCAATAGCAATTATGTTGCGCTAATTGTCAGAGCCGTTGACCTGTCTCTGGTTTTGCTGCTGATTTATTTGGTGCTGTCCCTATCGAGTGATCGCCGCACCTTACTCATGGTGCGTGGGATCATTTTGTTGCTGTTGATGAATATTCTGAGTGATCGCTTGGGGTTAAGGCTGCTCAATTTCGTTCTAGATAAACTGCTGATTGGGGTGGCGGTGGCCATGGCGATCATTTTGCAGCCAGAGTTACGACGCTTTTTAGAAAGGTTAGGGCGTGGCGATATTCTCTCCTTGCTCCAACCAGATACGGCGCGGCGCACTCAGGTTAATACTGACTCGATAGTGGATGAAATTACCGATGCGGTGATTGAGTTATCACAAAATCGTACTGGGGCATTGATGATTTTAGAAACTGGTGAACCCATTGATGATCGGGATTTTTCGGTGCCCGGCGTGCGCCTCAATGCGTTGGTGTCAAAAGAGTTGCTGCATACGATCTTTCAGACTGCGACACTGTTGCATGATGGCGCAATTTTAATTCGTGAGGAGCGGATCATCGCCGCTGGTGTAATTTTACCGATTTCTGATCGGGCGGCTTCTAGGGAAATTGGTACCAGACACCGCGCCGCTATGGGTATTACCGAGCGGGTGCGCCAGTGTTTTTGTGTGGTAGTTTCTGAGGAAACTGGCGGTATTGCTATTGCCGAAAATGGTACTTTAGATCGCCCTGTCACCAGTAGTCGGTTGCGGGAAGTTCTCACGGCTAAACTAGGTGGTTATCGTCAAACCAGTTTGGGGCGCAGTGTCCAGCGTTTCGATTGGCTATGGGATATTTTGCCGTCAATTAATCGGATTGCTAAAAAAATTACAAAGAAATGACTGCTGAGCTATTGCAAAATCTGCCTGCTGATTTAGACCGTCAGCGTCTGCCCCAACATATTGCAGTGATTATGGATGGTAATGGGCGTTGGGCCAAGCGTCGGGGTTTACCACGCATTGCGGGGCATCGGCAAGGGGTCGATACTCTCAAGGATATTTTGCGTTGTTGCAAAGACTGGGGTATTGGCGCGTTAACGGTTTACGCTTTTTCGACGGAAAACTGGGGTCGTCCGGCACAGGAAGTAGATTTTTTGATGGTGCTGTTTGAGCGGATGTTACGCCGTGAACTGGCAGAGATGCATCGAGAAGGGGTGCGGATTACGTTTGTGGGTAACCTTGAGGCATTGCCCCCAAGTCTGCGCCATGAAATTGACCGCTCGATGGTAGACACCGCCCAAAATCAAGCGATTCATTTTACTGTGGCGATTAATTATGGCTCACGGCGGGAAATCGTGAAGGTTTGCCAAAATCTGATTGAGCGGGTGCAAACGGGACATTTAACGGCGGCAGAAATTGACGAAAATCTCTTCGAGCAGCATCTTTACACCGCAGGCAGTCATGATCCAGATTTGTTAATTCGCACCAGTGGCGAAATGCGGTTAAGCAACTTTTTGCTCTGGCAGATGGCCTATACCGAAATGTATTTTACCCAGGTGCTGTGGCCTGACTTTGATCGACATGCCTTGCATCGGGCGTTGCTTGACTATCAATCTAGGGATCGGCGCTTTGGTAAGTTGGAATGCCCTGAATAAGTAAGCTATCTATCCCTGTAAACCATCTTTGGGAGCAGCAAACACGAAAAATAAGTGTGAAAACAAGGACAAAAAAGCTCAGTCTCACTAGGTAAAAAAAATTCTGACTAATTTAGCTCAAATTGGTAGATATTGAGACAAACTTGGTATATGATAACAAAGCGCTTTTAACACATAGCTAAAGTCACTCTTGAGCTACAATCAATCTTCGTTTAGAAGCGCAAAGCCAAAATTAACCAGATTTTGAAGTTATCGCCCACACTAAATAATTAGGCTAAATATCTAGTTTAATTAAATTTCTAGTTGGTTTGTTAATTTCAAAAAGCAGTTAACTTAAAACATCCTTGGGGGTGTGGCGGAATGGCAGACGCTGCGGACTTAAAATCCGCTGACCGCAAGGTCGTATGAGTTCAAGTCTCATCATCCCCATTAACTAATTACGGTTCATAGTGACGACTCCCAGCCCTAACTCGCAGACGAGTATAGGGTGGGCTTCTCAGCTAATCCTGCTATTGCATCGGAAACGCGCTGAGCTTTAATCACTGTCCGCCCGACAGCAATGTTTTTAACATTAATCGCAGCATTCACATCCCTATCAAGCTCCAACCCGCAAACATGGCAACTATGCCAACGATCTGCAATGGTTTTAGGGATGTGAGTACCGCAATTAGAACAATTTTGGGTAGTGCCGTTTGGATTCACAGCTATAGCCAACTTGCCAGCATTCGCAGCTTTGCAAACCAGAATATCCAGAAATTCACTCCAACCAGCATCTAGGATCGATTTTGCCATCCTAGTTCTAGCCAAACCTTTAACATTCAAATCTTCAAAGCCAATCACATCATACTTATTGAGTAATTGCTTTGCAGACTTGTAATGAAAATCTTTGCGTTGCCTTGCTATTTTTTGATGATGTTTAGCAAGTCGTTTAACCGCTTTGCATCTGCGATTGCTGCCTTTCTTTTTACGAGAGACAGCCTTATTCCGTAGTTTCTTATCCCGTTCAGCCTTTCTAGCAAACTGAGGGATTGGCACAGTTTCAGCATCACTGGTAATCAAGAAATCCTTTAGTCCCATATCAATACCAACAGCATTATCAAGATTGATATCGGGGGTAATCGTGGGAA
>JBAXSK010000375.1:0-2824 GCA_037130765.1 Pseudanabaena sp. ELA607 | reverse complement strand
GTTTAGCCCACACTCTCCATGCCTATTGTCATCAACCCAAAGCCTGTTATCTCCACAAGTATTGAATCACATTTTGGACATTTTATTAATTCTCTGTCTTCTGTTTCTCCTCATTTTACTCCCTCATCTTTCTTTTCGGCAATGCTCTTTACTAAGTACCTCATTAAAACCCATTATATTTCATCCTTGAATTGTTGATTTCCTATCCTTTCATCATAGGCTATTCCATAACTTTGTAACATTACGCCAACTGTTAAACGTGGTGCATTGCCTAGCAATTGTCTAACACTGGGTTGGGGTGAACCGCTCAAAAGCAATTTTCAATAGTTAAGGCTTGACTACGGCAGCTTAACTCAACCGTTATGCAAATAATTCAAC
Organism: Pseudanabaena sp. ELA607; assembly: GCA_037130765.1. Taxonomy (GTDB): domain Bacteria; phylum Cyanobacteriota; class Cyanobacteriia; order Pseudanabaenales; family Pseudanabaenaceae; genus JBAXSK01. Next base: position 2,446 of record JBAXSK010000375.1, on the reverse strand, counting down.
GATTATCGATTTGAGAGAACTTTACATTACATAATGACGGCAAGCATAAAACACGACTGTTTGCCTCAATTTACAACACCAAAGCTATAATAGCCATGCTTAGCTATGGTAAAAATTAGGCGACTAGTCGTGACTGAAAAACATTGTTATCAAAAGTTAGTGCGGTTGCAGACCAATGGTAAGTCATTTCATAATGTGACAGCAGAAATTGAAGCTTTAGTGCGTCAGTCTGGAGTGCAAACTGGCTTATGTAATTTATTCTTACGGCATTCTTCGGCTAGCTTAGTCATTCAAGAGAACGCTGATCCCGATGTGTTGCTCGATCTTGAGACTTTTTTTGCCCAACTTATCCCTGAAGATGACAGCCGCTACCGCCATTGCAATGAAGGGTCTGATGATATGCCTGCCCACATTCGCACGGTGTTAACTAAGTCCTCGGAGGTGATCCCTGTGTGGCAAGGCAAGTTAGGATTGGGGATGTGGCAAGGTATTTATGTGTGGGAGCATCGCTCATTGGGGCGTTCCCGGGAGTTGTTGGTTCACATCACTGGTGATTAAATGAAGTTTAAAAGGAGAAAAGCTCCATCGTCCCGCCCTGTTGGAGGGTGGCTTAAATGGCTCCGTCCGGGTTTGCTGGTGAAGCGTTGGCTATTGGTCAGCACTGTGGGAGTCATTTTAGTGGGGTTGGGGATCGCGATTTCGGCGCGGCTCACTCCGGTGCTTTTTCTGTCGCGCATCGTGGGCACAATCCTAGACACTTTGGTGAATCTCTTGCCTCGGGGTGTGAGTGGCCCGCTGGCGATTTTGTTTGGCTTAGTATTGCTGTGGTGGGGGCATCGACGGGCTTTAGGGGCGGTGACGCAACCTTTACTGCCCAATCAAGATCGGGAATTGGTCGATGTCTTAATTGATCATCGGCGGTTAAATCGTGGGCCCAAATTGGTGGCTATGGGTGGCGGCACGGGGCTATCTACGCTATTACGGGGTCTCAAACGCTATAGCGCTAATATTACGGCTATTGTCACGGTGGCAGACGATGGCGGCTCATCGGGACGGTTACGGCGCGAGCATGGCGTATTACCCCCAGGGGATATTAGAAATTGCTTGGCGGCTTTGTCCGATGAAGAAAAGCTCATGACCGAATTATTTCAATATCGGTTTGAGGTGGGAGAGGGTTTGTCGGGGCATAGTTTCGGTAATTTATTTTTAACGGCAATGAGTGACATTACCGGCAACTTAGAAAAAGCAATTACCGCTAGTTCCCAAGTTTTGGCGGTGCGGGGGCGGGTGTTACCGTCTACTTTAGAAGATATGGTGCTGTGGGCGCGGTTTGAAGATGGGCGCTATGTGGAGGGCGAATCACAAATTCCTTTAGTGCGGGGCAAAATCGTGGAATTTGGTTGCAAGCCAGAGCGACCTATGGCTGTACCCCAGACTATTAAAGATATTGCTGATGCTGATTTTATTGTGATTGGCCCTGGCAGTTTATACACTAGTATTATCCCCAATTTATTAGTCCCAGAAATTTTAACCGCGCTGAAAAACCGTCAGGTGCCCTGTGTCTATGTGTGCAATGTGATGAGCCAAGAGGGAGAAACCGATGGTTTTGCCATTTCCGATTATGTGCAAACCTTAGATCGCGTGGCGGGGTGTCGGTTATTTGATGTGGTTTTAGTCCAGAAAGACCCACCTTCAGCCTATTCCTTGGCACATTATCGCAAGTATGGCGCTGAGTTTACGGTATTTGATCGGGAGCGGCTGAGTGCTTTGAATTGTCCGGTATTGTTGGCTAATGTGATGCTAGAACGGGAAGATGGGACGGTGCGCCATGATTCGGATAAACTCGCAGGGGTTCTCATGCGTTGGTATAATCGACAATAGATTAAGAGCTAAAATGATGTTTTTAGTCATCAACAATAGCTGATATAAGTTTTTACTTAACTTGTGTCATGGCTCTGACAGTAGTTCCCATTTATTTTTTGTGTAGTGCCGTGTCACAGAAATTTACTCTGCAAGTTCATACCAATATTTATGCCCTTAATCAGGTGCAGCAATGGTTTCAGGATTGCCAAAATGTGCTGCGTTTGCCTAAGGCTATTATGATGCAAATGAATTTGGTTTTAGTGGAGATGTTTACGAATGTGGTGTGTCATGCCCATGAGTTGTTGCCGGAGGACACGCCGATTGATTTGGAGCTAAATTATAGTGATACGCTGTTAGAAATTAAAATCTGGGATTGTGGCGAACATTTTGATTTCGAGCAAATGTTGCAGAAGCGCTTATTAGAAGCAAAGAGCGCTAAGGAATATCAGAATGTGGAGGATATTCCCACTGGTGGGCGGGGTTTAGTGATTGCCTATCAGATTATGGATTATCTGCATTATGAGAAGTTGGCGGATGGGCGGAATTGTTTGCGAATGCGGAAGCAATTACGGAAGTAAGAGTT
>JBAXSK010000374.1:0-2830 GCA_037130765.1 Pseudanabaena sp. ELA607 | reverse complement strand
GCTCCCAGTACGGGAGAAGGGGAGTAAGATCAATTTCTTGTTCCCCTCTCCCAGAGTGGGCTAGGGGTGAGGGTCTTAGAAACTTCTGCGTAAGTCCTAACTAATCAATTACCAATAAAATACCTATGGAAATCAAACCCCCTTGCCCGCCTTTTACCCTTGAAACCGCCATCCAAAAAGTGCAAGCAGCGGAAGATGCATGGAATACCCGCGATCCAGAGCGCGTCGCCTTAGCCTATACCATTGATACGGAATGGCGCAACCGAGCGGAATTTATCCACGGCAGGGAAGCCATCAAAGCCTTCTTATATCGCAAATGGGCCAAAGAACTAGATTATCGCCTCAAAAAGGAACTATGGTGCTTTGCCGATAATCGCATTGCCGTCCGTTTCGAGTATGAATGGCATGATGATTCTGGTAATTGGTATCGTTCCTATGGGAATGAGAATTGGGAATTTGACCCTAATGGCTTGATGGCAAAACGTTTTGCTAGTATTAACGACGTGCCAATTAAACCATCAGAACGGAAGTTTATCTGAGGTTATCTGATGCTGATGCAGCCTTTGTCAGGGAATGATCTGGCTCCCTTCATGGTGTAACTAATGTAAATGCAATCCCCTTGAAATAGCCGTGAAATAAGCTATAGTGCAGTTATCTTACTGGCCTAGGGTATAACTGATACAAATAGCACAAGTTGTGATTCAACCATGTGATTCAACCAATTGATCGGGAACTACGTCTAATCAGATTAACCCCACCCTAAGCAAACCTATGATTGAACTGAGTAATATTCGTAAAACCTATCGCCTCGGCGAAGTGACAGTGCCAGTGCTTAAAGGTATTGATCTGCGTATTGATGCTGGGGAATATGTGGCGATCATGGGTATGTCTGGTTCGGGCAAGTCTACGCTGATGAATATCATTGGGTGTTTAGATCGCCCATCTTCGGGCAAATATTTCCTTGAAGATCGAGATTTAACTAGTTATGACGACAATGAGTTAGCGTACATTCGCAATCGTCGCATTGGGTTTGTATTTCAGCAGTTTAATTTGTTAGCTCGCGCCACGGCTTTAGAAAATGTCATGTTACCGATGATTTATGCGGGCATTCCTAAAAACAAGCGCAAAAAACTCGCCGCCCAAGCCCTAGAACTAGTGGGACTCAAAGAGCGGATGGGCAATCGTCCGAGCCAACTGTCTGGGGGGCAACAACAACGGGTCGCCATCGCCCGTGCACTAGTAAACCGTCCTGCCTTGGTTTTAGCCGATGAGCCAACCGGAGCGCTTGATACCCAAACCTCCCATGAAGTCATGGCTTTGATGAGCGAACTCAATGCTAAGGGAATTACCATCGTCATTGTGACCCATGAGCCAGATGTGGCAGCCCAGACTAAACGCACCATTCGGATTCAGGATGGTTTAGTATTAAATTCCTTAGTGCATCACTAGACTAGATTTGTTTAAGTAAAGCGAAGATTTATAACTTTTGTCTAAAAAGTCTCAACCACTTTTACCCAGCAGATCAAAAGTCAGCAATCTGGATATTTTCTAGACATTTATAGTTTTTTTGCGTCAATAATTCCCTGAGTTTTTGTCCCTATGTCATCTGCGCCCTCTTCTGATTTGGTCAAAAATCACCCCACTCAAGCCACCAACCAAAGCCAAATTATCGTCATTAAAATTGGCACTTCCAGCTTGACCCAACCTGATGCTTCAGGGGGCAAAGCGAACCAGTTACAGATTGCCACCATTGCCCGCTTAGTGGAAGTGGTAGTCAGTTTACGTCAATTAGGTTATGGCGTGGTTTTGGTGTCGTCGGGGGCTGTGGGTGTGGGCTGCGCTCGTCTAGGCATTACCCAACGGCCGCGCACCATAGCCAAAAAGCAAGCCGTCGCAGCGGTGGGGCAAGGGCGACTGATGGGCATTTATGATGATTTCTTTGGTGCTTTAGGGCAACCGGTGGCCCAGGTATTACTCACCCGCAGTAATTTGATTCAGCGTCACCATTACAAAAATGTCCACGCCACATTCCATGAGTTACTCAATCTAGGGGTTGTCCCCATTGTCAATGAGAATGATACAGTATCCGTAGACGAATTAAAATTCGGTGATAATGACACACTTTCGGCTCTAGTGGCGAGTTTAATCGGTGCAGATTGGTTATTTTTATTGACGGATGTGGATCAATTATATTCCGCTGATCCCCGTCAAGATCCTGATGCTAAGCCAATTCTTTGGGTGAGCTTTCCCCAATTGCAGGAATTGCGCGAAGTCTTTAGCGAACGCCAAACCACCCATACCACCGGCGGCGGCACACAATGGGGTACAGGGGGGATGACTACCAAACTAGAAGCGGCTCGCATTGCTTCAGCAGCCGGAGTTCGCACGGTAATTACGAGGGGAGCCGTACCAGAACGCATTGGGCAAATTATTAATGGTGCGGCTTTAGGCACACAATTTGAAGCCCAGCCTCAAACCACCACCGCTCGTAAACGCTGGATCGCCTATGGCATGGTTCCGGCGGGCAAATTGATTTTAGATGATGGTGCAGTCAAGGCAGTGGGTAAACAAGGACGCTCTTTATTACCAGCGGGAATTATGGGCGTAGAAGGCAAATTTGAGGAAAGTAACGCCGTGAGTTTGTGCGATCGCGAGGGTAAAGAAATTGCTCGCGGCATCACCAACTATAGCCACAGCGATATCGAGCAGATTTTAGGCGCAAATTCTAGTGACATTGCCAAAATTCTCGGTGCAGCGGGTGAAGATACCGTAGTACACCGCGATAATTTAGTAATTATCTAAAGTTTAGCTACCAAGCGAAAGCCCCGCA
>JBAXSK010000373.1:0-2834 GCA_037130765.1 Pseudanabaena sp. ELA607 | reverse complement strand
TATTGCAATTTAGTTAAGCTTTTTATCGCGTCTGTTATCGCCGTGATTTGGTTGTAACCGAGGTCAAGCCAAGTCAGATTTGATAATTGGGTGATCGCGTCTGGTATCGCCGTGATTTGGTTATGAGAGAGGTCAAGAATCTTGAGATTAGTTAATTTCCTAATCATCTCTGGAATTGTTTTTAGTTTCTTCTCCGACAGATTAAGGGTTTGCCAGCCCTCACGTTCTGCTTGTGCGATTATTGCCAATAACTCTGCATCATTCATAAGGAAAAAGTAGAAAGTAAAAAGGAAAAAATAATGGGAACTTTACGGTTGAATTATAGAAATCTCTTCATTACGGTGTTTGCGATAAATTTTAAAATTACTATCTAAAGTCATCACCGCACTATTAGCAATTCGCTCAGACATTCTCACCAAACAAGCATCCGCAAACGACATCGGCACAGACTCATAACGAGCCATCAATACCCGCACATTACTCGCCTCCTCTTGCAAATCAAAAGCGATCTCAATTACATTCCCTTCAATCAACTCAACTATGGCGCGTTGAATATGCGGCAAATCTCGAAATAGAAAACAAGCTTCCGAAATCACCGCATCACAAGTAAAGACAGGTAAATCAACCAGTTCCCATTGCTTTACAGCCCATTGATGAAAGCGATCGGACTTTCTAAAATATGCCACCAAAACGCCAGTATCAAGAATTACGCGCTGACTCATTTCTGACCATATCCTTCCATATATTTCTGGTTAAAAGAAAGATCGTCAACGCCACCTTCAACAGCCCCTTCCCATTTTTTGAGTAAATCACGAGGAGAAACTTGGGGCTTTTTAGCAATTGGACTTTCAGGGTCTTGGTTAATTTGGCGATCACCCAACTCAAACGCCAAAAATTCAACAAAGCGGAGTACTTGTTGCTGTTGATCTGTTGGTAATGTCTGCATTTTACTCAGAACTTTCTCTAACACTGTCATTCCCTGAATCCTCCTGCATACTGAATTATTGATATTTTACAAGATTTTTTAGATAGGCGATCGCGTTATTTTATGACCTGTAGATCAAGCTGCGTGAGGTTAGCTGATTTTGCGATCGCATCAGGTATAGACGTGATTTGGTTGTAAGAGAGGTCAAGTAAATTCAGACTTGTTAATTGGGCAATCGCTTCTGGTATCGATGTGATTTTGTTGTTGTAGAGGTAAAGCGTTGTCAGACTTGTTAATTGGGCAATTGCGTCTGGTATCGACGTGATTTGGTTGAAAGAGAAATTAAGCCATGTCAGATTTGCTAAATTGCCGATCGCGTCTGGTATAGCCGTAATTTGGTTATTGGAAAGTTCAAGCACTGTCAGATTTGCTAATTTGGCGATCGCATCTGATATCACCGTGATTTCGTTACCACCAAGTTGAAGCGATGTCAGCTTAGCTAGTTTGGCGATCGCGTCTGGTATCACCGTGATTTGGTTGTATGGAATATGAAGTTCTTTAAGATGAGTCAGTCGAAAAATTCCTTTAGGAATAGTAGTTAAACGATTGCCTTTACTTTGATACGTCTGATAGTCAAACTTACCTAAAATCAACTTTTCCAGACTTTGCAACCGTCCAATTGCGATCGGCAATCCTTCCAGATCGTTCCCCGACAGATCTAGTTCTGTCCAGCCCTCTCGTTCTGCTTGTGCGATTATTGCCAATAACTCTGCATCTGTCATAAATTCAAGGAAAAAGTAGAAAGTGAAGTTTTAGATTGCAATTTACTCTGAAATATTATTCATAGAAATTCCAACACATTTTTTATCGATTCATGGGAACTTCTTTGCAACAAAGCTAACAACTTTCGTAAAGCTTCACCAATCGGCAACTGAGGCGATACAATAATTCCAAAATGCTCCTTTTCCGAAATCACATAGTCATTGTGCAGCAACACAAAATCTTTCACATTGAAAGTAAACAAACAGCTACCCTGCTCGACTGCATACTCAATCTATTCGCGATCGCTTCTTCCCTTTCTACCCAACTCCTGCACATGAGTAGCTTCATACCCCCGCTTGCGTAAAGCCGAAGCCAAGTCAAGTTGGACATCTTCATCTAGCAGTAACTTCACCTTAGCCATCTTTAACGCCCCGCTTTAGGATGAACTAACGATTGACTCTTCCAATACTCGATATTAGAAGACTCTTCCAAATCCTTCTCAACTTCTTCCTGATGATCAAAATAATAGGCAAGTGCTGAATGTACCTGAGAAGGTCGCAAGTGAGAAAGCACACTTAAAATTTCATCCACATTCATCCCCATCTGATAATATCCAGCAATCCGCCGCACCGTTACCCTCGTACCCACAATAATTGGCACACCACCGGCAATCTCAGAACTAGCGGCAATATAAGGATAAATTGTTGCAGTAATACTCATAGTTTCAGGTAATAAAGAACTAAGTATATTTTACAAGGTTTTTAGGTAGGCGATCGTAATTTCCCTGATCATCCCCCGACAGATCGAGTTCTGTCCAGCCCTCACGTTCCGCTTGGGCGATGATTGTCAATAACTCTGCGTCTGTCATAAGTTCAAGGGAAAAGTGATTTTAAAGATCATCTGAGAGAGGTTGGTGAACTCGAATTCTGCCACGTTGCACTATCCAAAGCTTACCGATGATATCCTCACGCTCCAAGCCACCGATCAAAGTCCTAACTGCATCATGTAAATCACTTGGAGTAGCTCTGGGGGGCAACCTCAAAACAGCAATACCACTATATTTTTGGGGATCAAATCGCAAAGGATTGCTAAAATCTAAATCCAGCGTTACCAAGCATCACTTCTCAGCATGGCAGACCTCAATCAA
>JBAXSK010000372.1:0-2844 GCA_037130765.1 Pseudanabaena sp. ELA607 | reverse complement strand
CGTCACTCATTCTTGTAAACGAATAGAGTGCGGGGCTTTCGCTTGGTAGCTAAATTTGCTGGGAACTGCTCCCTTTATTTTGGTATCAGCCAGCGTAATAAAGGGAGCAGTAATGTTTTGCATATTCAATTAGCGGCCATCTTGCACTGTGGGCAATAGTCCACCCATACTGCCCGTAGCATTGAAATTACTCGTGCTAAGCTGCTCCATACTTACTTCGCTCTGTTCGTCATTGATGGGGGTAAAAGAATTCCATAAAGATTTTGGCGCAACATTAGGACGCACCATATTCGGTGGCACGTTATTTGGCTGATTGGATGAAGGCAAGGCTGGACGAGGTTTGACACCACCTGTACCACCACTAGAACTTTGCACTTGACGCAGTTGTTCAACCCGCAATTTAGCTTCTTCGGCTTGCTGTTGCAATAGAGAAACCTGAGCCTCTAATAATTTCTTTTGCTGTTCGAGAATCTCGGTTTCTTTGCTCAGCCGCGTCATGCGTGCCACATGGGAATTAGTGCGCCCAGGTTGGTAAATCACGCCAATAAAAGCGGTCATATTCCGGGCATCTAGGGTATTCATCCCCAAAGAGAAGTTAAGCCCAAAGTCATTTTCGGTGTTGACAGGGGCGACTAGGGGAGTTTGCAATGGATACACATTGGGAACGTTAATGATATTGTTAGGATTAGATTGATTCTGATTAGCGTTTTGGTTCCCAATGGGGGCAATGACGTTACCATCAGAATTATTACCAATACTACCCGGTTGATTATTATTGAGGGTAGAAGTTTGGGCTTGAACTAAATCACTGTTGCCTACACCCCAACCCATAGCGAAGGCGCTAACGCCCAAAACTAAACTGCTGGCGGCATAGAGAGGTTGGGTCAATATTTGTTTGAGATTAACTGGAAACATCCGAAGTTTGCTCCTTATATGCGAATTAGTCATTGAGCTAATTTAATTAAATTAACAATACAAGACAAATCAATCAGCTAGGTTATATTAATCCCATGCATAGTCAGCTAGGAATTGTAATCTAAGGCTTTTGGGGTGTTAATAGAGTTTAGGTAATAAAGTTTAGGTGTATAGGGTTAAAGTCCTTGCTACGATATTTGAGTATTCTGATTGTCAAGACTATAAATAATATATTCCCTAATATATTTACTAAATTTACTGATTTATTTTGTTAATCTTATTGATTATCATTTTTATTTCATAAAATAATCTGTAAATAGCCTGTCATATCTTAATAAATCTTGATTTAACTTAGCAATATTTAATTTAGCTATATTATAAAAACATCTATCACAATCTATGGAAATCACTGCAAAACAGATTTTAGTATCGTTGCCATCTGAGGCTGACCAACGCCATCACGAGCGGGTATTTGCTGATACAGGCATTCTGGTAGAAGTCACTATGTTAAGTAATCGCCAAGAGGGATGCAGTTTTAAGGGACTAGTGGTAGATGGTTCTTTTAGTGGTTGTGGTATTGTTGCTGTGACAGAACAGCAGATTCATCTAGGGCAAACTAGCATTCTGCATATTGAAAACCTTGGTGAAGTAGAAGCCGAAGTGATTTGGACGGAACGATTAGCCTCCAATTTGGTGCGAATTGGTCTGATTTATCGAGTTTCATAGCACCACTGGATACCTAAATGATATTCCATTTTCGCAATTAAATCTTCAAATTCTAAGGGCTTACTGAGAAATTCATTACATCCGGCATTGATGGCTGCTTCGCGATCAGACATCAAACTACTGGCAGACCAAACAAAAATCACTGTATTGCTAAATTCAGGGTGTTGCCGTAATTGACGTATCACTGCTAGTCCATTCATTTCTGGTATATGTAAATCCACTAAGATTAAATCGGGTTTCTGGTCTAGAGCTTTTTTAATTCCCGATTTACCATCATGGGCGCTGAAAATTATAAATCCCATAGTCTGGAGTAATTGTTCAATTAAAGTGCAATGGGTTTCCACATCATCAATAACTAGCACCTGAATTGGATTACCTTTATACCCTTTAACGTGTAAATCATCATGGTCATGGGTAAAAGTTTCTAAATTGATAATCGGAAATTCTGCTTCTAGGGTGCAGGTAGTACCACAATTTAAAGCGCTGGTGATTTTGATTTGCGTTCCCATTGCTGTGGCAATCTTCTGGCTAATCACTAAACCTAAGCCAGTTCCTTCGATATTGTCAGAATTAGCACTCATCTGTTCAAAGGGTTGAAACAGCTTTTTTTGCTGTGCGGGACTCATGCCAATGCCAGTATCTTCAATCGTAAATAAGATAATACAGTAATTGTTGCGGGTATAAAGTACTTCAGTGCTAAAGGTAACTTTCCCTTTGGGGGTAAATTTAATGGCATTACTAAGGAGATTTAATAATAATTGGCGTAATCGTTTGCTATCACAGGCGACGACCGGCGGCAGATGGGGATCTGGTTCATAATGGAATATAACTTGGCGATGGGGAATCCGAATCTTTACCGTGTCTACCACCTGATTTAGAACTTCATGCAAGGAAGTGGGTTCGGGAAATAATTCTAAGCCTTGGGATTCTATTTTAGCTAGATCTAAAATCTCATTGATTAAAGATAGTAGATGATGCCCCGAATCTTTGATGATAGCAATACTTTTACGATCTCGCCCTGCAAGATACTCAGACATTTCCAGCACTTGAGCATAGCCTAAAATCCCATTAAGAGGTGTCCGTAATTCATGGCTCATATTAGCTAAAAAATCCGTTTTGGCTTGATTAGCCCGATCGGCTGATTCCTTGGCGGCAATTAACTCCTGAGTTCGTTCAATTACTTTACTCTCTAATGAAGTGGAA
>JBAXSK010000371.1:0-2897 GCA_037130765.1 Pseudanabaena sp. ELA607 | reverse complement strand
TTGTTGAATGTAGACATAACTATTTCATTCGTAATGTGATAACCAAAACTTCACCGCTGATCTTAACCTGTTTGTTTCAGTGTTGGGGTAAATGAGCAGAAAAATAAATTGTTTGAGCTGTTGTTCACGGGTTTGCTTAGTGCGGGTTGGATACGTTATTGGGAGGATTTAGGGGGAAGGTTGACTTGCGAGGTATGTGTCTTACAGTGACGTTGGACAGAATTTTTCTGCGTAATACGTATTTAGGCGTTTATTATTAAATTTAAGTTTGTGTCAATTCAGATAAATCGAACTGTGAATTATCTACACGAAATACGTTCTCTATGAAAGTTATTAATGTATTTGAAAGTATTGCGTCTTCTACATGGCAACACATTCGCTTGGGAGAAGCTTATAAAGTCTCTCAGGGTGAAGAAACAATTACGGATATCAATCTTCTAGAACTTGCTAGAGCTAACAGTTCTGCAGTTCGAGTTATAAAAACACCAAAAGGTAAGGAAAGATACCAAGGTACAGATTGGGAATGGTGGATCGGAAACGATCGCTTAGGTTGGCTACGTTACGCAGTTCAAGCTAAGAAGGTTAATCCTGATACATCTCGATATGACGTACTTGAACATAAAGTAGGTGGTGCTCGGCAAATTGATATTCTAGAGCAATACGCTAAAGCAAATCATGCCATTCCTCTTTACTGTTTCTATAACTACCTCGATCATAGTAGCTTGAGTAATTACTGGCACTGTAATTTGTCTTACCAATTTGAGCAATTTGGTTGTACAGTAACTCCGTCAAAATATGTGCGTAGAGTTCTCTCGCAAAGGGGAGAAAGAAAATTTGAATTTCTTCACGGCTTTGATAGTACTAAACCTTGGCGTTGCTTAGTGTGTTGTCCCTTGATGCTTCAGGTTTATCAAACTAGTTCAGTCAGTGGTACTTCTTGGGATTTTGAAAACGTTATTGTTCATCAGACTTTACCCTCAAATCTGTCTCTTGCTCGTGAAACTGAATTAGAAAGATTTTCACTTGCACAGGACGAATTTTTACTAGATTTTTATGATCCAAATTTTTATGATCCAGATCTAGGGATTTATCCTAAACGGATTCTTGTTGCTAACTATGAAGGTGATAATGCTTAATAATTCACTTGGAGCGGTCTGCTAAAAGTACCAGTAGGGGTTGTTAATTAAGTGTGACGCACCCATTGAACAGAAAATAAAATCGATGCATAATTGATGCATAATTAATGTTATGCAGTGGATCTAATGATCGGGGATTGCACCGCAATACTAAGAATATTTACAGATACTCAAGCAAACTGTGAGGCATGGTGAATAAATCAACTGAGGTAATGTCTGATAAGCGTAAGTGGCATGGCACTCATCAACCTTGGAGTTTTCGCCCTCAGGCATTTCGCTGGTCTGGAAAGATGATTAGCGGGCTAAATATATTGCCAGTCGCAACAAACATGCGTGCGTGGATGTTAGGACGAGGGCATTTATCTCTAATGCCGATTCAGGAGTCTCCAAACAGAGATGGCTTTACAAACCCCTATACGAGAAGTGGAATTACTTTATCCTTGCTTATGTCTAGCGTTATTAACTGCTCTCATGACTATGCACATGGCTCTGAGCCTCAACATGATGAAGTAGATTCAGAAATTGAAAGGATCCGTCTCTATAATGAAATACTTTTGTATTCTGCAAGGCTATGTGAAGTTGTAGTTAAGCAACTCCTATACTGCACACAGATACCTGAATCTATGTACAGACGCATGGCGTTAGGTCAACTACTTGAATCACCATGCCCAAGCTGCAAAAGAGCGAATGGAAAAGAGCCTCATTTTGTGTCATTAGTTGGCACTCTAGCACATCCGTATCATTTGTGCTTAGAGTTTGAGCAGTGTGGCATGAATCATATGGATCTCGTAAACAAATTGAGAAATTCACAGGCAGCTCACTCAGGAGTTCAAGAACTAAATATCAGAACCTCATATATTTCGAGGTCTCAACTCCTAGAAGAAAGCACAGACATACTCAATGGCTTTCTACATATGCTTTCTCATTTTGAGTCTCTAGAGCAAAATATGCTACAAGACTTGGAAAGTAAAGCGAACGCTATTAATCTTCTTAAACTTATAGGACTTAAGGCTGAAGAGTGTAACTTTAACTTAATTCCGGGAAAAAAATTTGTATTTGAGTCCTCAGTACCCCAACACAGCTAAAATAGCGCAATGGATTTCAGAGTAAAAGCTGTGGGTAAACACGCCAAAATTTTTCTAAAGCATCAAATTAGGTGTGTCTATCCACTACTGGATAGACACACCTAAAATAGTGCAGTATGTTTTAGGTTAAAAACTTACTGCGTAAACATATCGCAATTTTCGCATTGGTGAGGGACAGGCAAGGGGCTTAAGCCCCTTGTTCAATTGGTTTGTCATGTACCTTACTGGATTGAAAACCGCAATATCCAAATTTTTATAAAGCATCAAATTAGCTGTGTCTGTCCAGTAGGGTGTGTTAATGTAACGCACCCATTGAATAAAAAACAGGATTCGTGCATTACGGTAAGGTTGGATGAATTGCTCTTTCCAAGAACCTTAATGCTTCTCTGTGGAACTATTTCCAAAATCTTGGTGATATATTCCTTACGATATTGAATTTATAGTTATTCAAATTAAGAATGACACGTTATTAAAAGCAATAAAAATACCACCTCATCAGGCAAAACCTGCCTTCCCCTCCTTTGGAAAGGTACGCCGCAGGAAGGATCTGGTCAATTGCTTTTAATTAAAGATAGATCTGTGTGGATCAGACATCTTCTCTGACAAGGCTTCTAAATCATCTGGCAATTACTTTTATCAGTGAGCGACGAAACTAAATCAAATCAATTGTGACGAT
>JBAXSK010000370.1:0-2907 GCA_037130765.1 Pseudanabaena sp. ELA607 | reverse complement strand
CTTTGAATTTCCTATCCTTTCATCATAGCCTATTCAACAACTTTGTAACACTACCAGAATTCTCATATCACGCCGCCCCACTCAACAAGCTTCTGCCTAACTCTTCTAAAAAATAAATAACCTGATCTCTCGTTACAGTTGGAAAACCATCCAAAAAATTATCAATGGATTCCCCATCCTTGAGATAATCCAAAAGTGTCTGCACGGGAACTCTAGTATTTGTAAATACAGCCGTACCACCCATAACATCAGGCGATCTACTAATAAACTTGGAGTCTCTAAACATAAATTTGTGATATTTAGATATATTGAATATTTTAGCAACTTTCGATAGGCGATCACTACCATCCAAAATTAACTAAGCAGCTTTGGCGAAATCTCTTGTTTGGATTTTAATAGAAACACTTTCTAAACTGCTAAAAGTAAACTCAGTCCTAAATCCGAGCTTGTCAAGCATTGAAAAAAGCATATCCAAAGTAAACTTATCAATTTTTCCATTCACAATGTCCGACACACGCGGCTGAGTAACTGCCAACCTTTCAGCCGCTTCCTTTTGCGTCCAACCTTTATTTTCAATTATGTCTCGAATCATGATCGTCAAGTCAGCCTTCAAAACCGACTTACTAGCAACTTCAGGCTCCTCGATCGCATGAAACGGACTTTCGTAAAACTTGATCGACATAGTTTTTTACATATACCTAAAATACTGGCAAATTATACGAAATTTTATATAATAAGTCAAATATAGATTTAGCGATCGCCTATAACAACCTTGCTACAATAAGCACAACCCACAATCGCCAAATCACAAACCATGCAAATTATCCTAGAAGTCCCTGATCGCCTCGGCGAAAAACTACAACGATTAGGCGATTGACTCCCTGAAACCCTAGATTGCCTACTTGAAGACATTCCCACCACAGAAACAATCTCTTACTAAGACGATCGCCAAATTGTCGAGATTCTGGCAAGTCAACCCAGTCTCCGTAGTGGATAGACACACCTAAAATAGTGCAGTATGTTTTAGGTTAAAAGCTTACTGCGTAAACATATCCAAATTCTTATAAAGCATCAAATTAGCTGTGTCTGTCCACTACCTGAACTATATTTTTTGCCGTAAATTCTGCCCATAATTAACGGCTGATCTTTTCCGAATCTTTACTTTTTGCTGACTATGATGATGCTTGTACTGATTCAGAAGGACATCCCTTAAATCTATGAACTCTAAAGCTGTAGCCTTATTTCTCAGTTTGAGCTTAACCGCAACCTTAGCGGGTTGCAGCGGTGCAAAGGCAGTCGCTGAAGAGGCAGGAACTAGCTCCCCCAGCCCAACCCGTCATGGTGGCGAAGAAGGAGGTGATTCCCGTGCTTTATCGACTAATACATCGTCCAGTCCAACGATCTCTATTGACAAGCCAACGGGAGCACGAATTGCTTCTGAACGGGGTGAATCGGGGGAGTCGGGAGAAAGCGGTGAACGCGGGGAATCGGGAGATAAAGACGAAAAGGGCGAACGCGGCGAATCCGGTGAGAGAGGTGAGTCTGGGGAACGGGGACAGCGCGGTAATTAAAGCTAAATTAAGGCTAATTGATTTGTAATCTAGGAATATGTCTTAGGGCACTGTATCGGGGCGTGTTGATCACGTCCTTCTTAGAGAGCATTTAAGAACTATCTAGATCCCCCCCAGCCCCCCTTACAAAAGCTACCGTGTACACACAACTACAGAAATTTGCAAATCTCATCAATTACCCCTCCCTAGCCCTCCCCTTGCAAAGGGGCTGCCGTGTACACACAAGTCCACCCAGATTGGGTTTAACGCTGAATTGAGAAATTTTAGGCTCTTGAAACCTTGATTTCTCATTCGGCATTCTCAATAAGCCTTGCACTATTGAGAATAAGTAAATGTCGATAAAAACCTTGTATTGCAATGGTTTCACGACTTGTGTGCACAGTTTTTTGACTTGTGTGTACACCGTAGCTTACAAAAGGGGGGAGAATCAATTAAATTATCTTCTTCCCCCTTTTTAAGGGGGATTGAGAGGGATCTCTTAGAGTCTTTGACCGTAGAAGGTAATTCTTAAATGGTTTCTTATATTCTGCCTATGTTGTGTGCAATTCTGCATTGATTTTATTTCGATTGAATTTAGATCTTGAACTTTAATTATGATTGATTATGATAGTTCACATTGACAAACTCTTATCCCCTGAGCAACTGCAACAGATTCACGACTTATTACAAGAGGGGAATTTTATTGACGGTCGTCTCACTGCGGGGACTTTTGCGAAGATCGTTAAACATAATAATCAACTCGATGGCAGCACTGACATTACCCATCAAATCCAAACCATTGTCCATGAAGCAATTACGGAAAATGACTTGTTTCAGGCAGTGGCTTATCCTAAAACCATTCGCCCATGTTTAGTCAGTCGATATACTTCGGGCATGGCGTATGGTTGGCATACCGACAATGCCATTATGGGACAGGGCGCTCACCTCAACCGCTCGGATCTTTCGTTTACTTTATTTCTCAGCGATCCTGAGACCTATGAAGGTGGGGAATTAGTTTTAGATACGGATGGCGGTGAACGGAAAATAAAGCTGGCTGCTGGGGCGATGATTTTGTATCCTGCCACGTATTTGCATCAAGTCGCAGCAGTAACCGCTGGCGAGCGTCTTGCCGCAGTGGGTTGGGTGCAAAGCTTGGTAAGAGATGCCCAGCACCGAACTATTTTGTTTGAGTTAGATACAGCACGGCGATCGCTGTTTGCCAAATACGGTAAAACCGAAGAATTTGATCTAATTTCTAAAAATCATGCCAACCTGTTGCGGCAATGGGCAGAGTTTTGAGCCGTAAGGTTTGAGCCGTAAATCTTGAACCCCAAGATTACCAAGTCTCCGTAGTGGA
>JBAXSK010000037.1:0-23592 GCA_037130765.1 Pseudanabaena sp. ELA607 | reverse complement strand
TTTCATTCTATCTATTGCACATCCTAGTACTAGTGACTCCTGACTTCTTTAATAATGTAGTAATTGACTTCACATTCAAACTGATAGTCACAATTGTAATATCGGTTTTCTGGTACATAATTTTTGAAAAAGTGCTATATTCAAGAGTCAAATTGGCTATTAAGAACCTAAAATAAACCTAACCAGAAGTGTTGAGTGAGTCTTGGTATGGTGCGTTAATGAAATGTAACGCACCTTGTTTTTGCTTGAATAAAAAGTAATTACAGCACTTTCGAGGCTGGTGAGGCACACTTAGCGCTTGTTTTATAAGGGTTTCAGCCCTTGGACTGTACCTCACAGAGGCAAAAAGTGCTGTATTGCTTATATGGTCATTTCAAATAATTCTGGCACATTAAAAGGGCTTGACCACCCCGTCAGTTATGGAGTGGTGATATTTTTTGCCTTCAAGCCATGCCATTCTTAATTTGATTAACTATAGTTATATTAGGTGCAAGCTTTATGAGTTGATTTAATAAGGCGCTGAAATACTTATATGGTAAGGATTTGACAAAAATCATCAAAAGCTAATCTGATAGCTAGAAAGCCTTACTCAATAATGATTTCCGGCTTCTTAATATTTCCTTTAGGGATTAGGTCTAAAAGCGCCTCACTCAAATCATCAAGTACAGTCAAAGAGAAACCTAAAATCTTAAACAGCAACTTGTTAGGCAGATCATCAAATCTCTTAGTCAAATGGTATCGGCGATGGTAGAAGTTGAACTAGTTTGCAAAAAATAGAATCGCGCCGCATTTTATTTTTTAGAGAACTTCTTCAATTGCTCGGTTAGTGGTTTGGGTCACCCATACTCTTACGGTGTCACTGCGGATACTTTCGGCAATCCTTGCTGCGGCATCTAGATTCTCCGCAATCCCAAACACTGTGGCTCCTGAACCGGACATCATCGCTCCTAAACAACCATCTCCCACAAATCCTAATAACTTCTCTTTCACAGCGCTAATTTGCGGATAAGCTGGTAAAACTACTCGTTCTAAATCATTGTAAAGATGCGCCGCAATATGAGACTCTGCCCCATGATAGTCTAACTTCTCAATTGGATCATGCGAAGATTTACTCACTAACTTCGCGCGTTCACTAATTGCCGTAATCATTCCTTTAGAAAAATGCTGATCCTTAATCGGACTCTTAGCCAGTAATCCTTCAGCGCGAAAAGTTTTATAAGCCCAAGGTGTAGATACCGCAACTCCTTCCGGTTTGCAGATTAATAAAGCCATCCCTTCAATATCTGGCAATGGCGATAGAATTTCGCCCCGTCCTGTCGCCAGCGCCGTACCACCCACCACACAAAAGGGAATATCCGAACCCAATTGCGCTGCAAAATCACATAATTCTGGTTGAGTTAGTCCTAATTCCCACAGCCGGTCAATCGCCACTAAAACCGCTGCCGCATTACTCGATCCCCCTGCCAAACCACCACCAATGGGAATTTGCTTATCAATCGTAATTTCCATGCCACCCACCTGCGGAAAATGCTGCCTCAATAAAGCGGCGGCGCGATAGGCTAAATTTGTTTCATCTAAAGGTACTTCAGGATGATCACATACCAAAGTAATTCGCTCACTGGACTGAGAACGTACATCAATCCGATCCCACAGGGCAATACTTTGCAGCACCATCACCAAATCATGGTAACCATCGGCACGACTGCCAGTAATTTCTAGATACAAATTAACTTTTGCCGCAGCTTTTAAGGAAATTACTTTGGTCATGGTAATAATCTATGGCAGGAATTTCGTTGATGAATTTTTGTCGGTAAATCTTCGTCAGTAAGAGGGTTTTATCCCCAGAAACATCTCATTTTAAGTAAAATAATGGCAAATAATTATAAAAGTCTAATTTCTAGGGCGACTCTGCGCCAAAAATTGGTCCGAATATTTATGCAAATACTTGACTCAATAAATTAAAAATGAACTTCAGCAATAATATTCAGGAATAATATTATTTAGGCTGATATTTAGGCTGATATTTAGGGTGATTTTGTTGGATTATTGCCCATAGATTAGAATTGGGGCAATATCATTGAAAAAATTGTTAAGAAATTATCAAGAAAAAGTCCGCTTGTGAATATTCTGCAAAGTACTCAAATCCTGTGATGTACCAAGTCGGCGCAAGAGGCGCAAGCGATTTTCCACTAACAGCTTTGCCTCGGCACGGGATAAAGGCTCAAACTGTACTCCGTCAGGGCTAGTGGTGATCATGAAAAACAGTCGCTGCGCATAAAGCGTTGTGAATAAACTGCGATGATCATCTACCGAACAAATGAGTGACAGCAAGCCAAAAGTAGGATGATTGAAGTAGTTTTCGGACATCTGGCGTGCTTGAATCAAAATGGCAACGTTTCTAAGCAGCCCCGCTAGAGGCTAACGTCCCATTTAACCACGTTTATGGGTCGCACAAGCTATCAATATATAGGCCAAAAATAAAATTTCGTCATAATTACGCTCTAATGTTGTAGCAGAAATAACATTTAATTTCTATTAATCAGTAAAATTTACCGTAATGCTTGATTTAACTTGGTTTAACTTGATTTGGGGGCTATTTTCTAGACCTTACTACTTAGCTAATCTTGAACCAAGATCTTTCTTTTGCTCAATTTCTCCTCAACAGTCATAGGTTATAAATCTTTACATAATTTGCGGTGAGATACCTGTCAATAATTCACCTATTGGCACTGTTTAACATAGCGATATTTTTTGTCTTTGCATTGTCTTAATTTTTTTGATGTGATTGATTTCAATGGTCAATCTGTTCGTGCCATTTATTTTTCAAGTGCTATTTATTCTTCACCTTATCCCCAAGTTATTCCTAAAGTTATGATTTCCCCCAATCGTCAGTCATTGACTAATTCATTTACCAATAATGTTAGTCCCACCGCTCAGATGCGCCGCGCCTTGCATCAGACTTGTTACTACGCAAGCCATCTGTTTTTAGTGGGCTTAATTGCCGTGACCTTAACCTTTCCTGCCCTGATCGTTCTAGCTCCAGCAGCCCTAGCCAGACCAACGTATCACCCCGTCATTCCCGCTAACGGCGCACCACAGTTAGGCGGCAACCTCACAGGCTACGATTGGCAAAAAGCTTCCCTAGACTCGCGCATTGCCTATTGTGCATCAGCCTTAGCCGCATTCCGAGGATCAGCCGCCCAAAGTTACATCATTAGCCATAATGTCCAAAGCCTTGCCCCCGAAGGACTTTGCCGCCGCATGGATCAGTTTTACAGCCTCGAAGAAAATCTCGAAACCCGCCTTGGTCAAGCCGCCGCCCTTGCCCCCTTACTTTTCGCCGATATTGACATTGATCTGCAAATCAGCCCCGAAAATCCCACCACACCCACAGGGGAATAAAGCTTATATTTTTTATATTCTCTTATATCTAAGATTAATTAATTTATCTGTCGCAATGGATTAATACTGATTTTATTCCAATTTTCACTAAAATCAAAGGTGTAAACTTTAGCTATAATCAACCATTTGCAACTAAAAAAGCAATAATTCTTTTAAAATTTATCCAGAAACGATTTAAAATTCATAATCAATTATTAAGCAATTGTTAAATAATTTGCATCTTATGGACTGTTTTGTTCTTGTAATGCGTCCATCTAACACAATGGTGATCACCGCTTGTAATCACCTTGTAATTAGCCCCAATGCAACGTGAAATCCTCTTTTAACCTATGCCCAAGGGAATCATCCTGCGGATATATCTTCCTGATAAAGTTTATTTAACCCAAACAATCTCAGGCATAATTACCTAGTGTGATAGACGCGATGTATACAAAAATACATAAAATATCCGTTACAATGCGTCTAATGATTCCTGTGGTGTGATGTAGACAACGTAAGAAAGGAACCTATGAGCCAAGATATTCAAGTAAAATCCGTGCAAGTTCAATCTGAAGCCCCTAAAGCATCTAACGCCCAAGCCCCCGCCAAAAGCGTCACCAAGAGATTGTATTCCGACGAAGTCCATGCTGAACTTTTAGAACTGCAAACCGACATCGAGCTACTTTTCAAGCAGCTACAAGGTTTGAGTAATAACCAATTGAGCCAAGTTGGGAGCGCTCAATAGTGACAGGAACCATTTCTAGTTCGCAGCGTACTGATGCCTATACTCTGACCCCTGAGACAACCCTGCGAGATATTATTGATACCCTACCAGCGGAATGCTTTGAAAAGAAGCCATTACGTGCTTGGTGGGGTGTTTTTTATAATGTTGCTGCTGTAGCCGTAGGTTATGGGTTAGTAGCTTATTCCCCTTGGTACTTGTGGCCGTTATCTTGCTTCTTTCTGGGGACTGCTTTAACTGGCCTGTTTGTTTTGACCCATGATTGCGGCCATCGTTCTTTTTCGGATCGGCTATGGGTCAATGACTTAATGGGACATCTTTTGTCCTTGCCGGTTTTATATCCCTTTCATTGTTGGCGGATTAAGCATGATTATCACCATGCCCATACCAACAAAATGAGTGAAGACAACGCTTGGGCCCCACTGACAATCGCCGAGTACGAAAGTGCGCCCGCCGTATTTAAGGTGTTTTACCGCTTAATTCGCACCCGTTTTTGGTGGTTAGGCTCTATTGTGCATTGGGCAGCGATGCACTTTGACCCCAATCTATATACCGAACGTCAACGGAATCAGGTACGTTTTTCCATTGGTTTAGTGCTGGTATTTGGGGCGATTTTCCTACCTACCTTGGTGATTACGACGGGGATCGCTGGCTTTGTCAAGTTTTTCCTGTTACCTTGGCTGGTGTATCACTTCTGGATGAGTACTTTTACTCTGTTACACCACACCATCCCTGAGATTCATTTCAAATACCCTGACCAGTGGCATGGGGCCACAGCCCAGCTAGCTGGCACGGTGCATTGTCAATACCCTTGGTGGTTTGAGTGGCTTTGCCATGACATTAATGTGCATATTCCACACCATGTGACGACGCGCATTCCTTGTTATAACTTACGCTTAGCCCATGCTTCTTTTGAGCAAAACTGGGGACAATATTTACATAAAAATAAATTCTCTTGGGCATTGCTCAAAGAAATTGGCGATAAGTGTCATCTATATGATGAACAAAATGGTTATCAAAGTTTTGCTGAAGGGGCGGAAAAAGCCAAGGCACAAGCACCAAATTAAAGCTTTTAAATTAAAGCTTTTTCTAGGACTGAAATTTATTGTTAGTCCTAACTAAAAATACTCAAAAAAATAGATTAAAAAACTACGCTCTATACCCTAAGTAGCGTAGTTTTTTAGTTTGGCTAAATATCTGGTGACAAATCTTCTAGGGCGACGTTATTGAGTGCAAACCATTTGTTCAAAAATGTCTTAGCTTGATTGACTATAACTATAAATCTCAGCCATAGGATAGAAAATCTGCTTTAGCTATGATCAAACTGCTTTTGAGTCACTAAAATTAATATTCATGGTATCAAAGCAAAAATGCTGCTTAAGCAAAAAAACTTCGAGCAAAACCATCCTGCATTTTTTAGTGTGTGCTTAATTTAACTTGCTCTGATTAGAAAAATATTATTCAAAAACATTAGAAAACTATGGAACTCACATGGCTCGACAGTAATAGTTGGCTGATCGTCATCGGCGGCAAAAGAATTTTAGTTGATCCTTGGTTAGTGGGTCCGCTCATGTTCGGTGATGCGGCATGGTTTTTTAAGGCTGAGCGACGCATTCCACGGGAAATCCCCCAAAATATTGACTTAATTTTGTTATCTCAAGGTTTGCCCGATCATACCCATCCAGCGACCCTTCAGGCTTTATCGCGGCAGATCCCTGTCATTGGTTCCCCTAGTGCTGCCCAAATCGTCAAATCTCTGGGTTATACCGATGTTACCGCTTTAGATCATGGTGCCACAGCTACCCTGGGCAACCTATACCTAGAAGCCGTTCCCGGTTCACCCACTGGCCCTAAAACCCTCGAAAACGGCTATATCCTCAAAGATTTACAGCTAGGTCATTCCCTGTACTACGAACCCCACGGCTATCACTCCCCAGTATTGCAAACTAAACAGCCCATTGATGTGGTGATCACCCCAACTGTCAATCTGACTCTACCCCTGCTTGGAGCAGTTATCAAAGGACAAGAAAGCGCAATCAACGTCGCCCAATGGTTGCAACCCCAATATCTAATCAATACTGCCGCTGGTGGTGATTTAGTCGCTAGTGGGTTTCTATTAAAATTCCTGAAACTTCAAGGTACAACTGAAGCACTGCAAGCCAATCTAGCCGCCCAAAAATTGACCACCCAAGTATTAGAGCTTACCCCTTGGCAACAATACAGTATTTCTTTGGGTTCCAAAAATCTATCTGATACTTCTAAAGCAATTAAAACGGCTATTAATTAGCCATAAAATATTTAGATGTTATGAATTAAGCCGAAATGCACAATGACTTACGGCAATATTCGGTACAAGGAGCAATAATTTGAATCTAAATATTTTATCTATTTTACATGGCACTCTTTAGTCCCTGCAAATAGGCTCTAAACATAGCAGAGATTAAAAACACCCAGAGCAGTGACTCGTATCACAGCGTAATAACTGAGCCTTAGTTAGAATATCTTGCGGCAAAGCATTTGTTAGGTTGCATTCGCCTTACATAGCCTCACTTAGACTGGTTGAAATTTTGGTCTAGAATTTGCCCTGAGTTAGATTATGGCCATTACAACCCATCAACTCTCTCAGGAGAAAATTACTGAATCTGTTTATGATTAAGCAGTTCAAGACCAAAAACCTGAGCTATAGTAAACCAAGCTTTGCTCTATCCCAACCAACTACTGAGCCAGCAACGACTATGTTTAACGCCACAGAAATCCTCACAGACAATTTTGTTGAACAACTCAAAGTTGGTTATCGCCGTACCTACGGGGGATTTAAACACGACTACGAAGACATCATTTGTTGGGCGGGCAATATGGCAATGGAAAATATTGCCAACAGTGATGCCCTCTATCACAACGTGGAACACACGATCCTAGTGACCCTAGTAGGGCAAGAAATATTACGGGGCAAACACATTCGCGAAGGTGGCGTATCGCCCGAAGATTGGCTCCACTTCATTATCTCGCTGCTATGTCATGACATTGGCTATGTCAAAGGCGTATGTCGTCAAGATGCTGGCGGCAAATATGCTACAGGCATTGACGGTGGCAAAGTAGAATTACCTCCGGGCGCTTCGGATGCCAGTCTGACTCCCTATCATGTAGATCGGGCTAAACTATTCGTGCAAGAACGCTTTGGCAATAATCCGATCATCAGTGATGCCATCATTTGCCGCAACATCGAACTGACCCGCTTCCCAGTGCCGAAGACTGGGGATCATCAAGATACGGTGAGCTTCCCTGGTTTGGTGCGTTCGGCTGATTTAATTGGCCAACTTAGCGATCCCCGTTATCTCAAGAAAATTGGGGCACTTTACTATGAATTTGAAGAAACTGGAGTCAATAAAGCTTTAGGTTATAACCATCCAGGGGATCTGCGCCGCAACTATCCTAAATTTTATTGGACTAATGTTTATCCCTTTGTCAAAGATGCCTTGTATTACCTCTCCCTAACCCAGCAGGGGCAGGATATTATTGCTAATCTTTACTCAAATGTTTTTGTGGTAGAACACGAAAAGCCAGAAACCTCGGCAGTAGCTAATCCTAATCTGGCTCCGGTTCACCCCTGAATTTTTCTTGTAGCTAGATCTTGTAGCTAGATAATTTAGCGCAACAAATAAAATATCCTGATCATCCACATGGTTAGGTGATGAGTACCCATTTGGGCGTAAAGTTAGAGATTGCACATACATCCTTTGCGCCCATTAATTTGTGCCAATTAAATTAATTTAAATAAACCTCAACATCTTCAGGAGTAGCCCGTCTTGCGTCAAATCGTCATTGCTGGCAACTGGAAAATGTATAAAACCCAAGCTGAAGCTAAAACATTTTTCAGCGATTTTACCAGTCAACTACGCTGCCAGTCTGCCACCGCTGCCACCACCGATAAAAAAATCTTGCTCTGTGTGCCATTCACCGACTTGACTTTAATGCAAACCCTGACCGCTGCTGAACCCAGTATCACCGTTGGGGCCCAAAACGTCCACTGGGCAGACAATGGAGCTTTTACCGGTGAAATTGCCGCCCCCATGCTCAATGAACTAGGCATTCAATACGTGATTATTGGTCACAGTGAGCGCCGCGAGTATTTTGGTGAAACCGATCTCACCGTTAATAAACGCCTCCACGCCGCCCAAAGTCATGGCATCACCCCAATTCTTTGTGTCGGTGAAGCTAAAGCCCAACGGGACGCTGGCGAAACCGAGTCATGGATCTTCCGCCAACTAGAACAAGACCTCATTGGTATCGATCAAAATAACCTCATCATTGCCTACGAACCGATCTGGGCTATTGGCACTGGAGACACTTGCGCTGCCGACGAAGCCAATCGCGTCATCGGTTTAATTCGCAGTAAGTTAACCAATCCTGACGTAACCATTCAATATGGTGGCTCCGTCAAAGCTGACAATATCGACAACATCATGGCCCAGCCAGAAATTGACGGTGTACTGGTTGGCGGTGCTAGCCTTGATCCGGCGGGATTTGCGCGGATTGCCCACTATCAAACCGCCCAAGTAAATTAAGGATTAACTATTTCTAACTTAATTGCCTAAACCTAGCCAAGTTGCCAGCCTGAGTCCGTAGTCAGCCCAACCCAAAACATCTCCCGCCAATAGCCGATTAAATCAAGATAACCATGCCTAAGAATTTGACTTTTTGGGGCATCTTTTGTTATCATGATGTGCTGTTGATTTAATTAACAAAAAAAGCCGCAAACCACAGAGAAGACTGCTACTATGCCCACGATTCAACAGCTCATTCGCAGTGAGCGTAACAACCTGAAGACCAAAACCAAGTCTCCTGCTTTGAAAAGCTGTCCGCAACGCAGGGGAGTATGTACCCGTGTGTACACCACCACGCCCAAGAAGCCGAACTCAGCATTGCGTAAGGTAGCCCGGGTGCGCCTTACCTCCGGCTTTGAAGTGACCGCATACATCCCCGGCATTGGGCATAATCTCCAAGAGCACTCTGTGGTGATGATTCGTGGCGGTCGGGTCAAAGACTTACCGGGGGTACGTTATCACATTATTCGCGGTACGTTAGACACTTCTGGCGTTAAAGATCGCAAGCAAGGTCGTTCCAAATATGGTGCCAAGCGTCCTAAGCCAGGTCAACCAGCAGCCACCACCGGTAAGAAAAAGTAACCTATAAATAGCCCAAATTACTTTAGTCTTACTGCTTTTTCGTTATTGTTAGCTGAAGTAAGCTTACCTAAGAACATTGCCCTGATCCGCAATAAAAGTTACCAAGCGTCAATCACTTGGGTATAAAGCCATGATTATTGAGCCGCTTGAGTGATCCCCCTCTAACTTATAGTACCAGTCATCAAAATCTACTATGTCTCGTCGTAATAAAGCCGCTAAGCGCACTACCCCCCCAGATTCGGTTTATAACAGCCGACTGATCACCATGTTAATTCGCCGCGTCATGACCAGCGGCAAGTATTCTCTGGCTTCGCGCTTGGTCTATGATGCCTTGGAATTGATTGGTCAGCGCACCGGTCAGCCTGCCTTAGAAGTATTTGACAAAGCAATCCGCAACGCAACTCCTTTAGTTGAAGTTAAAGCCCGTCGCGTTGGTGGGGCAACTTACCAAGTACCGATGGAAGTCCGTACTGATCGCGGCGTTGCGTTAGCGTTGCGTTGGTTGGTGCAATACTCCCGTTCTCGTTCGGGGCGCGGCATGGTCAACAAGCTCGCGAACGAATTGCTGGATGCTTCCAATGAAACGGGGGCGACGATTCGCAAGCGGGAAGAAACCCACAAGATGGCAGAAGCTAATAAAGCCTTTGCCCACTATCGCTATTAATTTAGGGTATTAATTTAGGGGCTACCATTTGGGTTTATCCCAAATACAGTCAAAAAACGGTTAATGGTAGCAACAGCCCCTGAAATTAGCAGAATTACTACTAATTCTCCCCTTTCGGTTCAATTTCCTCCCATAGTGACTATATCCAGTGAATTTTGCCGATGTAGGCAGATCAAGCTCTAAAAGTCAGAAAAATTTGATCTTTAAGGTTTAACCTAAGCGGCGATTAACCCTAAAAACATCTCCTTAGGTATTTACCCAAGAGCTAACTGCGTCCAAATTTTAGTCGAGTCGTTAGAGCATCTCTGACAAAATACCCCAAGGAAATTCAACAGTTTTTTATAAGACAGTTTTTGTAAGATGGATACAGTTAAACCTTAGGTATAACTGGGCCATACTGAAACCGTCATATTTAACTAAATCACATTTAACTAAATTTTAAAGTTAACTATTTTGAGGCGACTTTAAATCTAGGTAATTATGTCAGCAAACCTAGGGATGTTTTTGACGAGATGTGAACCAACTATACTATTCTTAATATTGATTCTCAATTCCTGACAAATACGAGGAAACTGTCGTGTCTCGAACCATCGCCTTAGAGAAGGTGCGTAACATAGGGATTGCCGCTCATATTGATGCGGGCAAAACCACAACTACAGAGCGAATCCTGTTTTACTCTGGAGTCGTCCACAAAATCGGTGAAGTCCATGATGGCAACACCGTAACTGACTGGATGGTGCAAGAGCGGGAACGGGGAATTACGATCACGGCTGCGGCAATTACCACAAGCTGGAAAGATCACAAAATCAACATTATTGATACCCCTGGACACGTAGATTTCACCATCGAAGTAGAGCGCTCGATGCGGGTGCTAGATGGTGTCGTAGCGGTGTTTTGTGCCGTAGGTGGCGTGCAGCCTCAATCGGAAACGGTTTGGCGGCAGGCTGAGCGCTACAAAGTGCCCCGGATTGTATTTGTCAACAAAATGGATCGCACTGGTGCCAACTTCTTTAAGGTGTATGGTCAGATTAAGGATCGGTTGGGCGCTAATGCTGTACCAATTCAGATCCCCATTGGTAGCGAATCCGATCTGACTGGCATTGTGGACTTGGTGAAGATGCGGGCATTTATTTCCAAGGATGACATCGGCAAAGATATTGAAGAAACTGATATTCCCGAAGATCTCTTGGATCAAGCCAATGAGTTTCGCGCCAAGCTGATCGAAGCTGTGGCTGAGCAAGATGATGTTTTGACCGAAAAATATTTAGAAGGTGAAGAACTCACCGAAGCCGAAGTCAGAGAGGGGCTACGCAAAGGCACAATTTCTGGTGCAATTGTCCCTATGACCTGTGGTTCAGCCTTCAAAAACAAAGGTGTGCAGTTGCTACTGGATGCGGTAATTGATTACTTACCTGCTCCTAGCGAAGTGCCACCAATTCAGGGTGTTTTACCCAACGGTGAAGCAACCACCCGTCCGGCGGATGATAATGCACCAATGGCAGCATTGGCATTTAAGATTATGTCCGATCCCTTTGGGCGTTTGACCTTCGTGCGGGTTTACTCCGGTATTTTGAAGAAAGGTTCTTACGTTTATAATGCCAGCAAGGACAAGAAAGAACGGATCTCCCGATTGATTGTTTTAAAAGCTGATGATCGCATTGAAGTTGACGAGTTAAGAGCTGGTGACTTGGGTGCGGTGCTAGGCTTGAAAGACACCTTTACAGGTGATACCCTATGTGATGATTCAAATAAGGTGATTTTAGAATCGCTATTCATCCCAGAGCCAGTGATTTCTGTGGCAGTAGAGCCGAAGACAAAGCAAGACATGGAGAAGCTATCCAAAGCTTTGCAGTCTTTGTCTGAAGAAGATCCTACTTTCCGAGTGATGGTTGATCCCGAAACTAACCAAACAGTGATTTCAGGTATGGGTGAACTGCACCTTGAAATTCTTGTTGATCGTATGTTGCGTGAATTTAAGGTCGAGGCTAATGTCGGCGCACCTCAAGTAGCTTACCGTGAAACTATCAGTAAATCGGTTACTAACATTGAAGGTAAGTTTATGCGGCAGAGTGGTGGTAAGGGACAATACGGTCACGTTGTGATCAATTTGGAACCTGCCGAACCAGGCACTGGATTTGAATTTGTCTCAAAAATTGTTGGTGGGGTTATTCCGAAGGAATATATCAAACCTTCGGAGCAAGGTATGAAAGAAGCTTGCGAGTCGGGAATTCTGGCCGGTTACCCTGTAATCGATCTCAGAGCCACTCTGGTGCATGGTTCTTTCCATGATGTGGACTCTTCAGAAATGGCTTTCAAGATTGCTGGATCGATGGCAATCAAGGAAGCGGTACTGAAGGCGGCTCCGATCTTACTTGAGCCGATGATGAAAGTTGCGATTGAAGTACCTGAGAACTTCGTCGGTGATGTAATCGGGGATCTCAACTCTCGTCGCGGTCAAATTGAGAGCATGAATACTGACCAAGGCATTTCTAAAGTGGAGTCAAAGGTTCCTTTGGCTGCCATGTTTGGTTATGCTACGGACATTCGTTCAAAGACTCAGGGCCGTGGGATTTTTTCCATGGAATTTAGCCATTATGCAGAAGTACCTCGCAATGTGGCAGAAACCATTATTGCGAAGAGCAAAGGCAAGTCTGGCGACTAGTTTTTCTAGATCATCGACTATGGTTTTGGTCTTTTGACCCCACAAATCACTCACAATAAATAAACACAAACAAGATCAATCTAGGTAAAGTAAATGGCACGCGCTAAATTTGAGAGAAATAAGCCCCACGTTAACATTGGTACTATCGGCCACGTTGACCACGGTAAAACTACTTTGACTGCGGCAATCACCATGACTTTGGCCGCAGCCGGTCAAGCAACAGCTAAGGCATACGATCAGATCGATGCTGCTCCTGAAGAAAAAGCCCGTGGTATTACGATCAACACGGCTCACGTAGAGTATGAAACTACTGCTCGTCACTATGCTCACGTGGACTGTCCTGGGCACGCTGACTATGTGAAGAACATGATCACCGGTGCTGCCCAAATGGATGGGGCGATTTTGTTGGTGTCTGCTGCTGATGGTCCTGAGCCTCAAACCCGCGAGCACATTCTATTAGCCCGTCAGGTGGGTGTGCCTAACTTGGTAGTGTTCCTGAATAAGGAAGACCAAATGGAAGGTGAAGACGAACTGGTTGAATTGGTGGAATTAGAAGTGCGCGAGTTGTTGTCTTCCTATGATTTTGATGGCGACAATATTCCCATTGTGCGTGGTTCTGCTCTAAAAGCTGCTGATCAAATGAAGGCTAATCCTAAAACCCAGCGTGGTGAAGATGATTGGGTAGATAAGATTTGGGCATTGATGGATCAAGTTGATAGCTACATTCCTACTCCTGAGCGGGCTGTGGACAAGCCTTTCTTGATGGCGGTGGAAGATGTATTCTCGATCACTGGTCGTGGTACTGTTGCCACGGGTCGGATTGAGCGTGGTGTAATTAAAGTGGGTGAAACAGTAGAGTTGGTTGGCATTGTAGATACCAAGACAAGTACTGTAACTGGGATTGAAATGTTCAAGAAGAGTCTTGATCAGGGGCAAGCTGGTGACAATGCTGGTTTGTTGCTCCGTGGTATGCAAAAGACCGATATTGAGCGCGGTATGGTAATCGTCAAGCCTGGTACGATTAAGCCTCACACTGAGTTTGAAGCCCAAGTGTATATCTTGACTGAAAAAGAAGGTGGTCGTAAGACTCCTTTCTTCCCTGGCTACCGTCCTCAGTTCTATGTGCGCACCACTGATGTAACTGGTACTATTGCCACTTTCACCGCTGATGATGGTGGTGAAGCTGAAATGGTGATGCCTGGTGACCGGATTAAGATGACTGTAGAGCTAATCTGTCCCGTCGCAATTGAGCAAGAAATGCGTTTTGCAATCCGTGAAGGCGGTCGTACCGTTGGTTCTGGTGTAGTAACCAAGATCATTAAGTAATTTATTTGGATTATTCAATATGACTGTAACTATTAAATTACAGTCATGCACCAGATAAAATTCTCCATCAAACCATACCGCTTTGTAGCTAGCGAATGTTACGGACGGTATGGTTTTTGTTTAGCGATTTTTAAAGCTCAGATTTTAAAACTCAGACTCAATAGGATAAATTAATTTTTCGCCCCGTTCTGGACAGAAATTGATTCAAACGTGAGTTTGACGTAGTAGACAGAAGTAAAAAAAAGGCCTCAGACTAGATTTGAGAACTAAAACGCCTCAGCAATGTGGACAATATGGTATCGAATCTAGACATCACACTCCTCTTATGCTGCCATCAATGCAAGGGCAGAGAAAAGTCAATCAAGAATGAGTCAGAGTGCAGTGATGGCCATCGTCATTGCCTTTCCCGTGTCAGGACTTAGGACATTCAAGGACCTCTATAAGGTGATGGTGCGGGGTCGTGTCCCGTAAGGCATTCCCCAACTTGATCAGCTATAACCGCTTTGTAGAGCTAATGCCTTGGACATTTTTGATTGCCTATACCTATCGTGACACTAAACCTGCTGTGGATCTTTCTTTCAAAGGCTTGCCTCCTCTTCCTTCTCCCTGTTTTTAATTCCTCGTATTCACGTTGTGTTACACCCTGGGGACTTAGTGCCTGATCATGACCAATTTTTTGCCCACATTATGGGGCAATTCCAAGCCATATCTTTGCTGACTTCAGCCATTAGGAAAGAACGCATTGCCCCTGCCTATCTGTTTGCTGGGGCCAGTGGCGTGGGACGGGGCATGACTGCCTTGGCTTTTGCGCGATGTTTGTTAGGCGATCGCAAGTCGGGGCATCGTATTAGTGCGGGCAATCATCCTGATGTTTTATGGGTAGAGCCGACCTATCTCGATAAAGGCAAAATGCTCACCGTCAAGGAAGCCGAAGCCGCAGGACTGAAGCGGAAAACCGTGCCCCAGATTCGCCTAGAGCAGATTCGGGAGATTGCGGAATTTGTGAGTCGTCCGCCCTTAGAAAGCTCTCGGTCATTGGTGATTCTTGACGAAGCCCAGACCATGACTGAAGCGCCTGCCAACGCACTGCTAAAAACCCTCGAAGAACCACGTCACGCCACAATTATTTTGATTGCCCCAGATGTGGGAGCAGTATTACCGACCCTAGTATCCCGCTGTCAGAAAATCCCCTTTTATCGCCTTGATCAAAATCAAATAATGACGATTTTGCAGGGTTTAGGCTATGAAAATTTACCCCCAGAAATTTTAACTTTAGGGCAGGGTTCGGTAGGAAATGCCATTATTGCCTATGAACAATTTCAGGCTATTGCCCCAGATCTGCTGCAAGCGGTGCAACAAATTCCCAGCACACCGCGCCAAGCTTTGACTTTAGCG
Organism: Pseudanabaena sp. ELA607; assembly: GCA_037130765.1. GTDB lineage: Bacteria > Cyanobacteriota > Cyanobacteriia > Pseudanabaenales > Pseudanabaenaceae > JBAXSK01. The sequence continues at coordinate 8,236 of JBAXSK010000037.1, read as the reverse complement.
AAAACAATTACTCAAGATTTGGAAGTCGAAACCCAATTATGGCTCTTGAATTATCTGCAAGCCTATTTCTGGCAGAACTTTACACAGCAAGGACATAGGCAGCAAGGGCATAATATGGAAATCCGCCCCCTACTGGAAATTTTAGAAAATGCCCATCGTCTGATTAGTCGCCATGTGCAACCGAAACTAGTTTGGGAAGTGAGTTTATTGCGGTTGGGGGGCTGGGGTTAAATTATCTATTTATAAATTATAGGTTATATGTCCGTTCACCATCGAAGCGCATTGTTTCTCTTGTACTATTTGAGAGGTGAATGATAACCTTGATATTTGTCCGCGCTCTAAGAGTAACCTTTGTCTTCGATACCCAAGCAAATAAACGTAATGGAACAGTTGTCCTTTCCTCTTGAACTATCTAACTCCGAGCCAGTCAATCCACAGTGGTTTCAACAGATTCTATCAATTCTCGACGTAAGACAGGGGGCTGCTTGGACTGACAATTTTGGTAAGTCTCTCCGTCGGAAACTGCGGCAACAGGGTGTCACTCCAGTTAAAACTCTTAGTTTGTTTACTGGTGGAGGGGGGTTAGATATTGCGTTCCAAGATGCTGGTTTTGAGGTAATTGAAATGGTTGAACTGGAAGCCAAATACGTTCAAACGCTGCAAAAAAATTCTCACCCAGGAAAATGGCTAGATGGTTCTAAACCAGTATGTATGGACATTAGAAATTATATTCCTGCTCCGGATCTTAAGGTAGATTTCGTCATCGGAGGTCCACCATGCCAAACTTTTTCTGCGGCTGGACGTAGGGCAGCAGGGGTAGCTGGAACAACTGACCAGAGAGGGACACTATTTCAAGAATATGTTCGTATCTTAAAGTTACTTCAACCTAAAGGTTTTTTATTTGAGAATGTATATGGAATCACTGGCGCGAACAAAGGTGAAGCATGGCAAAAAATTCAAGACGCATTCAAAGAAGTTGGTTATAATATTTACTTCCGCATTTTAGATGCTGCTGATTACGGTGTTTCCCAGCATAGAGAACGCTTATTTATAGTTGGAGTGAAACAGGGAAAATACTTGTTTCCTTATCCTACTCATGGTTGTGATTCCCTTGATCAACAGCCGTATTACTCCGCATCTCAAGCTGTTGAAGGTTCGGATACTTCAGATATAGAAGCAGGCTTAGGTGGAAGATTTGGTCATTTGCTTGACGATATTCCTCCTGGTCTCAATTACAGCTTTTATACGAAAGAGATGGGTTATCCCAACCCTATTTTCAGTTGGAGATCCAAATTTTCTGACTTTCTTTATAAAGCAAATCCGGATACGCCAGTGCGAACAATCAAGGCTCAAGGTGGGCAATATACTGGCCCATTTAGTTGGGAAAATCGTAGATTTTCTATTTCTGAATTAAAACGATTGCAGACTATTCCTGATGACTATGAATTAGTTGGTAATAGGCAAGTTGCTATTGAGCAAATTGGTAACTCGGTTCCTCCCCAACTAGGTAGGATTTTAGCTCTTAGCATCTTGGATCAGATCATGGATGTTGACTTACCTTTTGATCTTGCTTATTTACCTCAAGACAAGCAATTAGGCTTCAGGCAACGTAAGAGAAAATTGACACAGATCTACCTTCAAAAAGCTGAAGCCGCAATTATTCAACTATCCAAACAAGGAAAGATCAAAGGCTTAGATGCCTCTATTTATAGAGAGAAACGAGAGTTTGTCAGGTTTTTATCCATTGATAATTTTTCGTGGATAGAGAAACCAGTTGCCAATAGTGTCAAGATTTATCTTAGTTGTGAATTGGACTCATCCTCCTGGATAATCAAAGCAAGCACTAACAACAATTGGGGGGAACCAGATCAATTCTCCATTGATGTTTATCCATCATGTGGTTATAGTGATTGGGTTTTATGTACTAGCTCAGTGAAACTATGCGCTAAACAGTTAGACCCAAAAGTCTTTACATCACTCTGGAAAGCTTTTGAAGAAAAATTGAAGGAAGCGACAGGAAAAGCAGATTTAGTGCAGTTATCTGGATACTATCAATATAATGCCCGTATCAGCGGAATCATGAATTTTTACAATGGAGAGAAAGTCAATTTATTTTGGCAAGTTGTTCAATGCGTAACTAGATGTATAGCTACTTCTGCTCAACTTAAAATAAAAGAGTTTGCAGAATGTTGGGGGGTTGATGAAGAAGATGTTATTTCTTACCTACAGTCTTTGAGAGCTATTGGCTATGAAGTAAGAAGCCATAATACGAACCCTCAAATTCCTTTAGGTGAGTATCTAATTCCTTACGCTTTTCCTACTCTTAATCCCAAAAGTGTTCAACTTCGTAAAGTTCTATAGTTGTATTATGAATGAATTACATTTAAGAGTTTATTCCAATAGAAGCGAGTTAATTCTTGCTGATGGTACAGTTCAAACCTTCCATGAAGGAGGCATGAGCCAAGCAGCAAAAGCGAGGTATGCCAGAATAGCAGTAGAACTTTCCAACGGTTATTTAAAAAGACAGATTTTAGATTGTAGAGATAGATCCTCAAATCTTGACTTTTCAAGTTTAGCTCAAACGCACAGGTTGCTTTTAGATGGGTTAATTCAGTCAGTAACTAGCGAAGTTGGTAGAGCATTAGTTGGACTTACAATATTGCAGTTGTGTATTAAGTCAATTGAGCCAGAGCAAAATATTAGATTACATAAAGGTAGCGCAAGCCCAAGAGATTTTTCGTGGCGTGACGGAATCTCTATGCGCTCTCTTGATAAGAAGTACATTACACCTGTATTGCGAGAATATGAATTACTCAGGCTAAATGCTGATGGTTTCATGATGACTCGGAGCTTAGCAGAAAACTACCCATACTCAACTGTATATAAGGCAAACCTGCGGGGAGCGCGTTCTGAGTGGGTAAGCATCGTTGAGGCTACAGAGAAAGGCGAATTGTCTCCTGATATTGCATTAAAATACCTTCTTTCACAGTTATTAAATCAAGCACAAAGTTTTAGAATACTTGCTTCCCAGACGCTTGAGAAACTGAATGCTTTTTTTGAAGCAACGGTTATCAATCAAGAAATTGCATTGAACTTAATTCTCCGCCACATTAATCAATCTGATTATGCTGCTCGTTTAATGGAAATTGCTATGCACAGCTTAATGCAAGCTATGCAAGATTATCAAGTTTTCTCTAATAGTAGTTTGAAACCACTTTCACAAATGCGTTCAGCTAATAAAAAACATGGGAATGTTGGTGATATTGAGCTTTTAGAGGATGGACAAATTGTAGAAGCTTGGGATGCCAAATATGGCAAGTCATATTTAAGAGATGAAATTGAGGAATTATCAGAAAAATTGGAGGTGCATTCTACTATTAGGCGAGCTGGCTTCGTTACAAGTCTTGAACCAGAAAGGCTGGATGAGTTAGAACCTAGACGTGAAGAAATCAAGGAGATTTATGGAATATCTTTAGAAATATTGACTTTTGCAGAGTGGGTTGAAGAACAGTTTGAACGTGCATCCACAGAAGAAGTTGCTTCAGAGCAGGAACTAGCAATAGCTTGGATTACAGCTTATGCAGAGTCTTTAGCACAGATTCGTAGAGATATGGCTCCAATAGATGAGCCTTGTTATCAATGGTTGCTAACACTGCGTGGTATTTTGACCGAAGAGTTTTAAAGTGTTTATCATTCTTTTAAATGAAGCAGGTCGGCATGGCATCTAACAATACATTGATGCGGACGGAAAAAATTTTATCGATGAGAGTTCAGGTTAGTCTGCCATAGCACAACTTAACCGTTGATTCAATTTATTATGAGACAGTTCTAAAGCAGTTACTACAAACTTGTCAAGCCTTGAGAAGCTGTTAGTAAGCACTAAATTGCTTACATCTCATTCTTAATCAAAACAATTATATATAAAATTATTGTGAATTTTTATTCTAAATTAACCATGCTCAACGTCTCTTTTGCAGTTTTTCACCTAACCAACGCAATAGACCCACCGGTAAAATGAGAACTACTAAACTCGTTAATTGCCAATGTCCCTGATGGAATTGCCACCAAAACTGCTGCCATAAACGTTTGCCATAATCATTGATTTTCGCCTGATCACTTTCCCATTTACTGCCTAAGAGAAGCAACTCTAGCGCACGATATTCTATGCCCAAATTGACATAAATATCATAATGTTTTGCTGCCACCCGCGCCCATGCCAGCGGCGAAACCCGACGGCTATTACTGCCTAAATATTTGCGCCATGTGTAAATTAAAGCCGGATTAGATGCCACTGCATAACCCTGCGCTCCTGTGGCAATCGCTCTAATCCAAAATTCCACATCATGGAGATCATCAATGCCAAACTCGGTATCATAACCTCCAATTTTTTGCCAAAGGGAACGCCGTAACGGAGTCGTGCCAATTAGTCGCCATTGGGAACTTAAAGAGAATGGTTTGGCTCGCAGCATGGCTCCTAAGGAAATATCACCAATATCGGCTATGGTCACTATCTCTTCTTTAGTAGCAGTATTATTTGATGTGCATAGTTTGCGATAAGCCCCATAAATAAATCCTGCCTCAGGATGAGCCGCAAAAGTTTGGGTAATATGGGAAATCGCTTCCTCTGGTAAGAGATCATCACCATCTAAGGGAATCAGAATCTCGCCCTTCGCAGCGGCAAAACCTTGATTGCGAGCCGCCGCAGTACCGCCATTTTGACCACGCCAAATTACTGTTCCCAAATTTTGGGTGACAATGCGTTCACATACTTGAATGGTCGCCGCATCCCCTGAAGCATCATAAACCACAATTACTTCCGTCGGTGGGATCGACTGCCGCCAAGCACTTTGCACCGCTTCCCAAACTAATTCCCCTTCGGCATAACAAGTAATTACCACAGTAGTCGAAAGGGAAAGCATCACTAACACCTGAGAGATTGTTGATGGTTTTCATGAATTATGGCTTAGACGAATTATAGGCTATTCCAACGTTCCGCCGCATTAGCCACAGCCTTATCCGTGGGTTTATCGCCCAACATCGCTAACTGCAACTCTTCATAAATAATCTTCCGTAATTTATCCACATCCTTAGCCGGAGGAATCAACACCGCTGCATCTGCCAACTGTGCTGCACTGACAACCCGCGCCCGTTCCAATGCCGGAGCATCCGCCGCTACCTTCGTAAAATAACTATCCTGAGCGCTTTGGATTGTAGAAGGTAACAAATTGCCCACCTTGCAAAACTCAAGCTGATTAGCCGCATTAGTCAAAAACAAAGCGAACTTTACCGCTGCGGTCTGATTTTTACTCACCGTTGGCACAGTAATATTCATCACGGCAGCGCTTTTTTGACCCGTTTTCCCCACAATCTGCGGCGCAACATCACTGACTTTGGCGGTGTCTGGGGCATTTTGGGCCACGGTCTGCAAAAACTGCGGCCCCGTGAGCAACATCGCCAACTCTCCTGCTTGATAAAGTTCAATTGCTTTACGATGACCTTCTGTGAGCATTTCACGAGGTACTAACTTCTTCTGAAATAGATTTACCCAATAACTAAATGCTGCTTTACCCGCATCATCATTAAAAGCCGCTTTTCCGGATGCATCGGTTAACTTCATGCCCATCTGCACCATTGATTCCAAAACCTGCCCTCCATCCATCGTTAACAGGAAAGCATACTTATTAGTTTTACTGCGAATCTGTTCCGCTGCTTGGGCTAATTGATCATAATTTTTTGGTACTTGATTTGGATTTATGCCCGCCTTCTCCAATAAATCCCGGTTGAAAATTGTCACATCCGTTGCCACATACCAAGGCAAACCGAAAGTTGTCCCATTCAACTGATTGGCTTGCCAAATATTCGGGAAGTAACTGCTCCGTTCGGTTTCTTTCACCAAATAATTTAAATCTAATAAAGCTTTCTTTTCGGCTAACTTGGCGGCAAATTGCGGATTGAGATTCACCACATCCGGTGCAGTTTTGGCCGCAACCGCACTGAGGATTTTACTTTCCATTTCTGCCCAAGGAATATCCACCCATTCCACTTTAGTTTCTGGATTAGCTTTCTCAAAAGCTGTCACCAAATCTTTCATATAAGCATCAAATTGGGGCTTAAGCTGCATCGTCCAAAATACCAACTTACCCGCACCACCAGCATTATTATTGCCGCCGTTTTTTGCCACCCCACAGGCGCTAAGTAAAAACAAACCAGACCAGCCCAAAATTTTGCCAAATGTGCGCCGTTGCATAAATATTCCCAACAATATTCCTAATATTTCTTGCGATTAACCAGAGTAACTATAGCTTAACTAGGTATGGTCTACCTGTAATGCAATAACCTAGTCATAACTATCTAGGGTGTTATGTCACTTAAGCTATTTCCCAAATCCTGAGCCAATATGCTCTGAAATAATCCACTTTTTACAGTATATTTCGAGCTAGTATGGAGATAAGCGGATTCGAACCGCTGACCCCTTCAATGCCATTGAAGTGCTCTACCAACTGAGCTATATCCCCTCAACCATGACTTAATCCTCTCGCGTGTCAACTAAGATTAAGAGACCCGTTAAAGTCTGATCATGTCCGAGTTTTTGATTACTGATGACGCGGTTGCGTTTATCAGCTTTATTAGTGTGCATCAATTTTAATTTTCTGTCAAGGGCTAAATAAATTTTCTATCCTTGGTTAAAATAGTAAGGACATCCCCCTTTGTGGAGTAACTCAGGTGGTTCTAACGCTTGTTCGTCCCGTGGGGCATCAGTGCCGTACTGTGAGTTTTGCTTCGACGCTTTATCTCGAACCGATTCTTGAGGATATTTTGTTGGAAGTGCCCCAGTTATGGCAGCCACACCTCAAGCTAGGGCTACAGGAGGCGTTGGTTAATGCTGTCAAACACGGCAATGGACTAGATCCGGCTAAGTCCATTATTGTGGAATATTCAGTTTTAGCTAATACCTATTGGTGGAGTATTACCGATGAGGGCAATCCACCGCCAAATTCGGCCCATCAGTCCTGTAGTTTGAGTGACACCATTGATCATCAGGCAGAATGTGGGCGGGGCTTTTATATTTTGCGCCGCTTGTTTGATGAGGTGCATTGGCATTTAGAAACTAATTGCTTGACTCTGTGCAAGTACATTGATGAGTTGCAAATACCGCTAATTTATTAAGCGCTTGTATTAAGTGTCTGACCTAGAGGCGAATTTCTAAGCCCATGCCAAAGCGTTGGTCATAAAATCCTGGATTGCGTCGCCATTCTACGCGGCTATGTAGCCTAATGGTGGTGGTAATGGCATAACTCGCAGCAATGGAGGTAATGCCAGTTTCAGTAGTGGCTCCTGGGGCGGTGAAAGTTTGACCAATGCGTAGATCAGCCGCATGGGGCGATAACACAAAAACGCCTTGCAGTCCTAAATCTACCCCTGATATTTGGGGCTGCTGGTTGGGGCTAATCTGGCGATAACCCAAGGTGGGGGCAATGTTGAAATATGATCCCAGAGGTAAAGTGTAATAGCGCATTTGCAAAGCGACACTCTGCTCTCGTCCGGCAAATTCCGTCTGATAACTGCCACTGAGGGTAATAGGGGTTTGACCTACGAATATATCTTCTACGCTGATTTCTGCGCCGAGGTCGTTGTTGCGGGAGGTGATCCCAGTGCGCAAGTGGGGCGAAAAGATGGGCGTATTTTGAATGTCTTGCAAAATATCGGGGGGACGCTGTAACCAACGCCGTAATACGGGGCTGTTTTCTAATAATGTCGGTTCGATGCCCACTTCGGCGGCTTGTTCTTTGAGGGTGGGTGCAGGCTTAGGCAGGGCTTGAGCAACTGCGGCGCTACTGACATCAATTAAGCTTAGCCCAAAGCCCCAAGTAATAATCCTAAAACTCAGGGTTGATAAGAGGTAATGAGGGGAAATTTCTTTAATCTTGGGCTGTACAGGCATATCAAACCACCACGCTACCCGCTTACGGCTTCTAACTATACTGTTACCATCCCACCAAAGCAATAGGTGTGGTTACTCATGGGCATACTGACTGCTATTAGTCATATTTTGGGCTGTGTTATGAACTCACCTTACGTAGATAGAAAATCTGCCCTCATCCCCCAGCCCCTTCTCCCAGAGCGGGAGAAGGGGAGCAAGAGACATTTTTAGCTTTTTCCTTGTTCCCCTCTCCCAAAAAGGGCTACGGTGTACACACAAGTCGGGAGTGAGGCAAAATCCAACCAAGGAAAATAG
>JBAXSK010000369.1:0-2912 GCA_037130765.1 Pseudanabaena sp. ELA607 | reverse complement strand
TGCAGGCAATGCAATTAGCTGTTTTTAGTCAGGCAGGTTATGAAGCCGATGATGTATTAGGCACGATTGCAACTCAAGCAATTACCTCCGGTTATCGCGTCAAGATTATGAGTGGAGATCGGGATTTATTTCAATTAATTGATCCAGAAGCCAAAATTTCGATTTTGCATCTCGGACAAAAAGATAAAATTAGTGAGTTTCATGCCGCTGAAGTCAAAGAAAAAATGGGCATTTATCCTCACCAAGTGGTTGACTATAAAGCTCTTTGCGGTGATGCTTCAGACAATATACCAGGGGTGCGGGGCATTGGCGAAAAAACAGCGGTCAAACTAATTGAAGAATATGGCAGTTTAAAGGCGATTTTAGATGATTTACCTAACATCAAAGGTGCTATACAAAAGAAATTACAACAGGGTATAGAAGATGCTAAGCATTCTCAATTTTTGGCTAAAATAGATGTTGAAGTCCCAATTAGTTTTAGTTTAAATGACTGTTTATTAAATGGCTTTAATAGTGAAGTCGTAGTACCACTTTTAGCGGAATTAGAATTTAGCTCATTTGTGCGTAAAATCCATGATATTAATGCTAGATTTGGCAATCCAACTATTAATCAAGAAAGCATTAATCAACACTCTAATGAAGATGAAGAATTATGGTTTGACTTTAGCAATAATAATAGTAATGCTCCATCAGTTGAAGCAATATCAGACCAAAATTTAAGTACTAATAATTCTGCTCCTAAATCCATTGATGCGGCGATAGATTTACACCCGCAAATTATTGATAATGAACAGAAATTAGCGGCATTGGTGGAGTTATTAACGAATCTAGATACTCCCGTGGCTTGGGATACGGAAACTTCTTCCCTCAATCCCCATGATGCGCTGTTAGTGGGCATTGGTTGTTGCTGGAATGATGCGACTGATGCCGTGGCTTATATTCCCTTGCGTCATGAGAAGGGTCAAAATCTTGATCTTCAATTAGTATTAGATAAAATTGCGCCAATTTTGGGTGATGCTAGTAAGCCAAAAGTCTTGCAGAATAGCAAATTTGATCGTCTTTGTTTGCGTAATAATCACATCGAATTAAACGGCGTAGTTTTTGACACGATGTTAGCTAGTTACGTGCTTGATCCGGACACAGGACATAGCTTAGATACAATGGTAATGAGCTATTTAGGCTTAAAAACTACTAGCTATAAAGAATTAGTGGGTAAGCATCAATCAATTGCCGAAATTGCGATTCCTGAAGTAGCCCAATATTGTGGAGCCGATGCTTATTTTACATATAAATTATATCACATTCTCAAATTAGAATTAGAGAATTACCCTGAATTATCTAAGCTATTCTATGAAGTAGAAATGCCTCTAGAATCAATTTTGGCAAATATGGAATGGTTGGGAATTCGCATTGACAAGGACTACTTAGGGAAGTTTGCCCAGAATCTAGATCAGGATTTAGCACAAATTGCCATTAATGCCTATGAGCAAGCGGGGAAACAGTTTAATCTTAATTCACCTAAACAATTAGCGGAGATTCTGGTTGCATTATTAGGAGATAAGTTTATTAAGAAGTCTCGCAAAAGTAAGACGGGTTATTCTACGGATGTGGCAGTTTTAAATAAACTTGAAGGTGACCATCCTCTGATTGATACAATTTTAGAACATCGCACTTTAGCAAAACTAAAATCGACCTATGTAGATGCTTTACCAACTTTAATTCATCTGCAAACACAGCGAGTGCATACTGATTTTAATCAAGCTGTAACTAGTACGGGACGCTTAAGTAGTTCTAATCCTAATTTGCAAAATATTCCCATTCGGACAGCTTTTAGCAAGCAAATTCGTGCGGCATTTTTACCCCAGAATGACTGGTTACTACTATCGGCAGATTACTCGCAAATTGAGTTGAGAATTATGGCTCATTTGAGTGGTGAACCTCATTTAGTGGCGGCTTATAATGCTAATGAGGATGTTCATACACGCACGGCTCAATTGCTTTTAGAAAAAGATGAAATTACTAGTGAAGAAAGGCGGTTAGCTAAAATCATTAATTATGGCGTACTGTACGGTATGGGAGCGCAGAAATTTAGTCGTGAAACCGGTATTTCTATTAAAGAAGCCAAACAATTCATTGATAAATTCAATCAACGCTACGCCAGAATTTTTGAGTATATGCAGGAGATTGAAAGCTTTGCTGAAACTCATGGTTATGTGACGACAATTTTAGGCAGACGACGTTATTTTCATGGTTTAAATCAAGTCGCTGGCTATCAGAAAGCAGCTTTATTACGCTCAGCGGTTAATGCACCAATTCAAGGGGCTAGTGCTGATATTATCAAAGTGGCTATGATTAATTTAGCTGATTTATTAGCACCATATCAAACCAGACTATTATTGCAAGTGCATGATGAATTAGTATTTGAAATTCCCCGCGAGGAATTAGATATTTTAATGCCACAAATCAAACAAATTATGGAAAATGCCGTTAAATTAACTGTGCCTTTAGTGGTAGATTTACATTGGGGTAAAAACTGGATGGAAGCAAAGTAAATTATTGGCAATCACTTTATTACTAACTCATGTTACGCAGAAGTTTCTAAGACCCTCACCCCTAGCCCCTCTCCCAAAAAGGGAGCGGGGAACAAGGAAAAAGCTAAAAATGACTCTTGCTCCCCTTCTCCCGCTCTGGAAGAAGGGGCTGGGGGATGAGGGCAGATTTTCTATCTGCGTAAGGTGAGTTACTAACATTACCAATTATCAAGTAAAATCAATAAATTATTAATCGTCATTAACTATCTCGCAATCATTTAATTAGTCTATTATTTCATCAGATATGCCTAACTATTTCGCTAATTTTCTTGCCTATGATAGCCATATTATTATGGTTGCTTTAATCTTAATTTTTGCGAT
>JBAXSK010000368.1:0-2931 GCA_037130765.1 Pseudanabaena sp. ELA607 | reverse complement strand
TCCTGAAACACTAAAAAGTTAGCAAAAAGTTATTTTTAGTTATTTTGTGGGTTATCAAATTAATTTTGGGACTATTTTTCATTTTTGTAACAGTGGGTAGTAGTGATACCACCTTGAGTCCGGATTTAAGACGGTACGACAGTAATGTGTGCTATCGGTTAAAATTGCGACTTATGCAAATGAGACTCATACGAAATCCTAATCGCCCTCATCCCTCGTTTTAGCTCATACAAGTTTCAAGTGGTCTAACCTGGCAATCTACAATGTAGGGGTAACTGTTATCATTGTTGGCTTATCAAATCGTATTTAGGAAAAGCGCAAATGGTAAAAGGGAACTATCCTATTGATGGTGGACATCTCTGACTTAGCTTAAACGAAGTAATGCGTGGGTTGAGAGAAGTAAAAGCCTCGTCAAGAACTTCGACAGAACTTTCGGCAATGCCGATGGGCGACTTAAGCTTTGCTTTATCAGGCTTTTGCTTCAGCGCCTTGCCAACGATTCCTAAGATACCAAATGGGTTCTATAGAATCAGTTAGCGATCACCTATGTACTTAACCATGAAATGATAAGGCAGCCATAATGAGTGTAACTTCGATATTCGCTGGGAAATGTTACCCCCATGATTTGCTGCGCTATGGTGCGGTGTATGGATGAAATTGCATCGTGAGGAATAATCAGTAAAGACAACGGAAAAAAGGAAATCTGTAAACGGCGGCGAGAAGAAAGTTAACGGAAGTCATCTGGGAAGCTAGGAACTGCTTAATATTTCCTTGAGGTATTAGGTCTGAGGTTTGCAGCCATTACTTGAGTAATATCACAAAATAATTTGCATCCATTATATTCTGTAAAGCTTGGTTGATTTTGTTTTGCGTAACGATTTAATCAGCATGAAAGAATTATTTGAGCTATGATATTTCTCACAGAAATTTCCACTTTGTCTTATGCTAAGTTTTATTTACTTATTTAACACTTGTGGATATAAGTCTGCTTGGTAATTTGTCCCATTGAATCAGGAATCTCCGTCATAAAGAGGCTGGAGAGTGTCAAAGGAAATAACCGTGGTGAGTTACCATCAGTCATCAATGATTAACCCATGACTAACCATCACTTTGTGCCCCAGTCTTTGGTGGGCAGACAAACTGAGCTTCAACAAGTGGCGCAGATTTTGCGCTGTGATGGCGATTTGCTAATTGCAGGGGTTGCAGGCAGTGGACGGCGCACCTTGGTCAAATGGGCCGCCCACGCGGTTGGGGCTAAGGTTTTAACCATTGACTGTTTACGGGCCACGGATGGGGAAAGATTTTTACAGTTGTGGTGTGCCAGTTTACTCAAAGCTTTTGCCCAACCAGAAGAGCAGGCAGAAATTAGCTTATTACTCGAAGGTACGCCGGTTGTGTTGTCTGAGGGGCAGGGGACAAATCGTAATCTCAGTGAGGGCAATGCAGCTACATTGTTATGGGAGGCTAATAATCCGCCGCAACTTTGGCAGATTTTTCAGTTAGTTTTAGCTTTACCCCAGAAGTTAGCGGAACAGCATGGCTATCGCGTCGTGGTGGTTTTGCATAATTTCACCCATATTCGTTCATGGGATCGTAAGGGTTTATGGGAAGGGTATTTGCGGCAGGAAATTAAACAACAAAGCTGTGTTAGTTACGCGCTGATTGCTACGGTAACTGAGCCGTGGATGGAGGATTTGAGTTTAGAGGTGATGGTTTTAGCGCCAATTCCCGACGCGCAAATTAGCCAATGGGTTGAGCAAACTTTGGCGCAGGTAAATTTAGTCTTGACCCCTGAGGCTTTAACGATATTTTTGCAATATATCCAAGGCAATGTCAGTGATGGCATCACTCTAATGCGGCGCATCTGGCTACAGCAACAAGCGACCTGCCAACCAATCGATCCAACCAAGGGCAAAATTTATCAAACAATTCATGTGGCGCAAGTCCATAACAGTATGTCGGCTTTGTTAGAAGATCTATCCCCAACTTTTGAGTCTTTGGTGATGCTTTTGCCCCCCAGTCAGGTCAGGGTTTTAGAAAGTTTGGCGATTGATCCGACGATTAGCCCCCATAGCCGCGAATATATCCAAAAACATCAGCTTTCTAAGGGTGGTAGTTTGCAGGGCGCTCTAGAAAGTCTGGAACAAAAGGGATTAGTTTATGGGGCGCAATATGGTTATCGCATTGCGTTGCCGATGTTGTGCTTTTGGTTGCGCCATCGTTTGAGCTAAGTTGGTGTTGCCCTAAGCAACCGCTCATCAGAGTCGAAATCTATGATTGAAATCAGATATGAGAGGCTTTATATCGCTTTGTAACCGCATAATGGCTCATGTTTGATATATTTGGCTTAAAGTGGCTGGGGGAGCGCTTGGATTGACGGATTGACTTTTTAGCTCCATTATGTTTCTGGGATGTTTTTGAGATATTTCTAGCCCCTGATCAGAGGACTAACTCAGACTGTCTTAGTCTATGTAATCATTATAAAACCTTTGCCTAGTCAGTATTTAAGCCTGTTGATCGGCATAAATAAACCCAAAAATAAAACCTGTTCTCCATGCAGCCCCTAGCAACTAGAAATTAATTGACTGCCACACATAGCCACACAAAAATTAGGCCATCTAGCCGATGCATTCCCGAAGGAATTATCGCAATATATACATAGCAACATAGATGTTTCGTTAAGCCCATCTATCCAGCGAGGTCGCGGATCTACCAAGGTTCACTGCCTCGCTGTTTTTATGGAATGCATTCTCGAAAAATAAGACAACTAGGACTTACGCCACAGTTTCTGGTGCCCTCACCCCTAGCCCCTCTCCCAAAATAGGCTAGCAGGGCGGTTTCATTTTCGGAAAAGGAAGTAGGGATGGAGCGTAAAGGAAATCAGAGCGGCGAAAGGTCGAATATGATGGGATTCGGCTCTCGGTTGGTAGC
>JBAXSK010000367.1:0-2943 GCA_037130765.1 Pseudanabaena sp. ELA607 | reverse complement strand
AGCTCACCGTTGTGCATATCTGAATGGATTAATTGGTTCACCACTACCCATTGCCTAAGCATAATTGCTTAAGGATGAAAACTAGCATTGTCGATGACTACTATTTGCCTAGATAATAATTCTGGGACGAGAAACTCCTTTATCTATGTACAGACTAAGACAGCCCTGACTTCTAATTTACATTTCAATAACCTTTGAATAGCGTTGGTGCGATAATCTCGCCATCTCGCCAACCACTAATCATGCTCAATTGGTCAGTGCGGTGTCCTAATTTTGTGGCGTGAAATTTCTCGGATTTGTGACAGTAGCCATAGAGATAATCAATATTTTGCTCTGTCTTAACCTTGCTTTGCTATATACCGGGAAGGGAGTAATTTCACTTCACCTTAATTATTCAGGATCTATCATCAACGGCCTACATTGATTAATTTTATAGATTTAATTTTGGACACCCTATAGTATTTACTGACAATGTGTGGTATCTCTTACCAGTATTCATCATCAAGGTCAGGCTCTTTCTTCTCTAGTAATGGGGAACAAGGCAGGAATATTTCGTATGGGACAAAATCCATCTACTACCGATTATCGTCACAGTGGCTCAAACCCAATTTATGTGACCCAAGAGGTTGAAGTCTATACCGAACAAGTGGATCATCTTATGGATGATCTATTTAGTGATGTGGAAGGGACCCTCAAAGTCTCGCCACCACGCCCTGCTGTGAGAAGAAATCATAATGCTAACTCTACCCACCACAATGGCAATAGTCAAAGTTTGGCTTTGGTTAGTGCAGGCTTAGATGCGACGGTGATGGATGACCATGATCGCTCAGTTACGCTCAAGAAATTAAATACATCTGAATTATCCTTGCCACCAATTTCACGACAGGACTTACTCTGGATTGAACCCTATGTCGGTGGTGGTGGTGCGGATCAACCACCCGAAACACCAATTAATAGCCCTGTCGAAGCCGAGCCTACCGGTGTGGGGCGTAGTAGTAACTTGTTAGAGCGCTTGCTGTGGATTGGGGCTTGCACTTCAGCTTTGTTAGCGGCGGTAATGTGGTCGATGAACTATGGTTTATTTCAGCGCAAGGAAGTGCGGATTGTTGCCGCTGCACCTACGGGACTAAGCCAAGAACAAAAAGTGTTTGCCGAAGAAATTCGCAAGCTGCTAAGCAATGCAACCAACCCAGAAACAAATCGCGTCACCCAAGCCACATCAGCGATCCCCAACGGCTTACCTAATCCTAATGGAGTAGGCGGCAATAATTTATCAGTCATGCCAATTTCGCCATTTCCTATGGGGGCAGGAGCTTCTGGTGTGGTACAGTATGTGCCCGTTTACCAACCACCGATTACGCCCATTGCTTTGCCACCGATAGAAAACACCCCCAATAGCCTAGCGCCCGCAAGTCCTACGGCTTCCCGTCCCAATCCCACCCCTAACAATCGCAGTAATACTCCTAATAATCCACCGTCAGCCCCCTCAGCCCTAGCCCCAACTGCACCAGCACCTAACCCCGTGGCAGCAATGCCTCAACCGCCCGCCCCTAACAATAATACGTTTGTTTTAGTCGGAGTTTTAGACTTAGGTGATCGCTCCACAGCCATGTTTGACATGAATGGCTCTGTACAGTCCGTTGGCTTAGGTAAAAACATTGCTAATAGCGGCTGGAAATTAGTCAAGGTAAATCAGCAGGAAATCGTGTTACGTCGCGGTAAAGAATCTAAAATTGTATTTGTTGGGCAACGCTTCTAGGCTAATTAATATCCAAAGTTTACTGATTTAGCTATCCATAATCGGCGTAATCATCTAATAAAAATCACTTAATAAATCTATGGGACTAATTGAAGATATTTCACGATTTCTCGAAACCCGTCTAGAAGAATTTATCCGTAACAATCCGCAAATGGAATTACGGCTTCTAGAAGATAAATTGCAAGAGCAGGAAGCGGAAATAGTTAAATTAATCGTTAATTCTGAGATTGAAGAGAAAAAACTCCAAGATCAGATTTTAGCCATTGCCGAGGAAATTCGTACTTGGCACGAGCGGGTTACTAAAGCCGAGTCCTATGGTCGCACCGATTTAGCTAATGCCGCCCGTGATCGTGAAGCTGCCCTATTAAGGCAAGGCAATCAAGTCTGGGCGCAAATGGAGTTGGTCAAAAAACGCTTAGCCGACAGTCGGATTTTACAAAAACAAATCCAAGAACGTCGTGTTGCCGTCAAAGCTAAAATTGCTGAAGCCGCCAAAGCCGCCCAAGAGAAAGCCAAAACCCAAAGTACCAGCACAGGCAATAGCACTAATAGCAATCCTTACACCGTAAATTGGGATAATTTATCTAGTCGCAGCGGTGCGTCAGGCTACGGGGAATATGATGATCTTGATGCCAAATTCCGCGAGCTAGAAGCCCAAGAAGAGTTAGACGCGCTAAAACGCAAGATGGGGCGTAAGTAGTGGTAGGTTTTGTTGTTATTTAGTTAGGTTGATATGTTGTTGGATTTAGGGTGAAATTGGTTAAATTTTTTGCCTTAGACATTGAGATTAATAGTTAAGGTTGTTACTGATCCAATCTCATTAAAAGTAAAAATCATGAAACAAGTTCGCCTCACAGATCTTGATGAATTAGCCTTGACGGTAAGGAATAAAACAGCACGCTCTTACATCTTGGAAGCCATAGACGCATATCGAGCTGGTGCATACCGTTCATCGATTGTATCCACATGGATTGCTGTCACTTTTGATATCATCTCCAAAATAAGAGAGTTGTCATATCAAGGTGATACAGCGGCTAAAGACTACATAGACAATCTAGATAAGGCAATTAAAAGTAAAGAAGTTGGAAAGCTTGTAAAAATTGAAGAAGGTTTACTAGACAATACTGCGGACAAAATTAGTAAGCAATAGTACCGTAGGAAGAAAGGTCTTGGAATCGAGGATG
>JBAXSK010000366.1:0-2957 GCA_037130765.1 Pseudanabaena sp. ELA607 | reverse complement strand
GGAAATTTGATTTTTTTAGCCATAGGTCTACAGTTGTTTGCCCCTGATCTAAATTCTACGGTGTACACACAAGTCAAAAAACTGTGCACACAAGTCGTGAAACCATTGCAATACAAGGTTTTTATCGACATTTACTTATTCTCAATAGTGCAAGGCTTATTGAGAATGCCGAATGAGAAATCAAGGTTTCAAGAGCCTAAAATTTCTCAATTCAGCGTTAAACCCAATCTGGGTGGACTTGTGTGTACACGGCAGGATCTAAATTATGGGCTGATGTACCCATGTTGCCGGATAGACTGACAAGCTTTAGCCAAAATCTTTAGTTAAAAGTGGGGACGCTCGCGGAGTGATTAGTCAACTTTATCTTAAATTAATCTGAGGCTGATGGGAACTAGTAAAAGTTGGCTCGTTGTTGAGTATTTTGGGTTAATGGTGGTGCTTAGGCGAATTATTTAGGGAGGTTTAGACCAGTGACTAATTTTTCCGATTTTTCTGATCAAGAGATTGCAGCAATGGCGGCGGAAATTGATGCTCAATTGTTGGAGTTGCGATCACTGTCTGGTGGCGTAACTCTAAAATCTGGTGATCAAGAGGCGCAACTGGTTAAGCAAAATCAGGCGATCACGACAGCAACTAAGGAACCGGCAAAGAGTTTTTTGCAAAAGTTTTGGAAAGCAGCCAAGGCGGATCTCTGTGAGGAGGAGAGAATGCTATATAAGCAATAGAAGACGTGGGGTGATCTTGATAATGTTGACATCGATTTTGGTGGCGGTGATGGCGTTTTGTGATGAATATGGCGATCACCATTAGGTGTATTGATGATTAAGCTAAATGTGCGGTTTACGAGTAGCGATCAGGATAGAAGAACTTTTTAAAGGCGATCAAGAATTATGAATTCACAGCCTCAAAACAAGCAAACGGCTTTGGAAAATGTCACTGCTGGTGGTGATATCAATGCGAATATCACGCAAGAAATTCATAATGAGCCGAATAAGCTTGCTGACAAAATTGGTATTCTCGCTCAATCTGGAAGTAATGTAAAAATCGACCAGCTAAATATCAATAATGCCGATCGCAATGTGTCGCTAGATGATTGGAAGCCGTCCTTTGAGCATATGCAGGGGCGCAAAGAGGCGATCGCTGCTCTTGATATTGCGCTTGCCGATCCGAAAAAGGCGATTGCTTGCATTATCGGGTTAGGTGGTTATGGTAAATCAACTTTGGCGGCGAAGTTGTTTGCGGAGTGGGAAGGTGGTCGTTTTTGGGCGGATTTGAGTCAGCGATCGCGAGATTTTCGGGAGTTTGCGACTAGGGCGATCGCGCAGTTGGGACAGAAATCTCTGGAACAGGTAAATAATTTGCCTGAAGTGGATTTGGGCTATGAGTTAGCGGCGGTGTTGCAGGGGCAGGGCTATTTGGTGGTGTTGGACAATCTCGAAAGTTTGCTTGATGGCGATGGCAATTTGGAGAGTGTGTTGTGGCGGGAGTTTTTGCAAAATTGGGCTAACAATGGCGAAGGTAGCAAGGTTTTGATCACAACTCGTGAGGAGCCGAACTTACCGAAGCTGCGTTTTTTTCGCTATGAGTTGCGCGATGGATTGGCAGATGCAGAGGGGGCGGAGCTATTGCGCGAGTTTAGGATATTGGGAACAGAGGCGGAGTTGGTGGCGGTGTCGCAACGGGTGGGTGGGATTCCGCTATCGTTGATGTTGATTGTGGGTTTGCTTTGCAATGACTATGAGGAGGAGCCGCACGTTCGTTTTTTACCTGATGATTTGTTTGGGATTGAGGGCGCTCATCGGTTGGGACGGGTGACGACTGAGGCGGTGTTTCGGGCAAGTTTTGAGCGATTGGAACTGAGGTTACAAAGTCTGTTAGTGGCGGTGAGTGTGTTTGCGAAACCTTTTGACTGCGTGATGGCGGCGGCGATGATCGCGGATGGGGATGTGACGGATCGGGATTTGTTGTTGTTAAAGAAACGGGGTTTTGTGTTGGCGGAATCTGGTTGCTATCGCTTTCAGCCACAAATTCAGGAAGTGGTGCAGCGACAAGCAGCAGATTTACCTGAATTACATCGCCGCGCTATTAATTTCTATCTAACTCTATGTGAAGCAAAACCCACTCTTGATCCGCTTCAAAATACGCTCGAAGATGCCGATCCCTATCTCCAAGTATTTTATCACTATTGTGAGTTGGGTGAATTTGAAAGTGCTTTTTATACGATTCGTAATGACTTAAATGTAAATGACATTGATAGTTTTCTATCTTTGTGTGGATATTATGCAAAGAAAGTCGAACTTTACACGCGCCTAGTCAGTAGTTGGCAACCAAAGCAAATACAACAATGGGAATACACAGCTTCTCTAACCTCTCTAGGTAATGCTTACTATTCTCTAGGACAATACCAACAAGCGATCGCCTTTAATCAGCAATCCTTAGAAATTAAACAGGCAATCGGTGATAAGAATGGTGAAGCAGGTTCTCTCAATAACTTGGGTGGTGTTTACAATTCCTTAGGGCAGTACCAACAAGCGATCGCCTTTTACCAGCAATCCTTAGAAATTACACGGGAGATCAGTGACAAAAGAGGTGAAGCACTTTCTCTAATGAATTTGGGCAATGCTTACAATTACCTAGGGCATTACCAACAAGCGATCGCTTCTCTACAGCAATCCTTAGAAATTCAACAGGCGATCGGTGACAAGAATAGTGAAGCACTTTCTCTAATGAATTTGGGCAATGCTTACAATTACTTAGGGCAGTACCAACAAGCGATCGCCTTTTACCAACAATCCTTAGAAATTCAACAGGCGATCGGTGACAAGAAGGGTGAAGCAGGTTCTCTCGCTAATTTGGGCAATGCTTACAATTACTTAGGGCAGTACCAACAAGCGATCAACTTTCTACAGCAATCCTTAGAAATTCAACAGGCGATCGGTGACAAGAATAGTGAAGCA
>JBAXSK010000365.1:0-2988 GCA_037130765.1 Pseudanabaena sp. ELA607 | reverse complement strand
TATATTGCCCATCATCCATTTCTCAAAAGTGGCGAATCAGTTAATTCTAGTTCTGTACAGCAAAGACTGGTTAATCATCTCAAATCACAGATTGGGATCACTATCGACACATTACGGAAAGATATTGAAAATATTTTTAAACCCTATCAACTGTTCCCGAAAATGGACTTACGCAAAGGTTACTTTGTCGGGACTTCCATTTTTCAAACAGAAGACCTAAAAGCGATTTTTCAGGTAATGCAGTCTCAAGCCAAAAGCCTGCGCGATCCTATGGCATTAGCCACCTATGAAAACTTTTGCTCTCGTCTGCAAGAAGCACAAATATTCCCCGGAAATAACCTCGCCGAGATCTATCCCGTGCGGGCAATTTCTCAAGGTTCCATTATTGACATCGACAGACTCAGAGAGCGCAGTGGCGGGATTTATGACGGCGACAACCTATCATATCTAGAAACAGCCATCGAGAAAGGAGAACTACTTGAACTACGGCGGTTTAATCACTCAGGACGATTTAACAATGACCCAATCGGTGCGAATTCCTTCATGGCTTATCCTTTACAGATTGTCTTTGACAAAATCGCTTGGTATCTAGGTTTTGAATGTCAACAAGGCAACATCAAAGGGCTATTCCGTTATGAAAGATTAGATCGTCTGGTCATTACTCACAAGCCAAACCATTGCCGCGATAGTAAATCCCAACGCCAAGCCCTCAGACAATTACAAAAACTAACCGCAGCAAGTTACAGCCTATTTCTGGGTAACTCACCCCAAGCACAGCAAAAAATTATTACTGGTGATCCCAGTGCCGAAATCACCATCGAGTTCCATTGTAATGACTATATATTTGCGTTCCTTGCCGAAGGTTCCTTAAGATTCCCCAAAGGCAAAATGCAAATGTCGCCTCCCCTTGGCGGAATCAAACATCATTCCCGAAAAATCCATAGTCTTACCCCCAACCAAAATAATTCCCAATTCCCCCATAAATTTCGTGTGACATTGCCTCAATGGGTAGAAGACGACGTATATTTAATCCGCTGGTTGTCCAGTTATGGCAATCAAATTAAAATTATTGCCCCGCCATCAATTCGTCAGCGCGTCATTGGCTGTGCATCTGCAATTTGTGACCTGTACAATTCTGAACCATCACTCTAAGTAAGCTATCTCTTGGGAGTGAGAGGATTAGGACTTACGCAAAACCTAAATTGCCCTCATCCCCCAACTCCTTCCCCCAATACGGAAGAAGGGGAGTAAGATTAATTTCTGGTTCCCCTCTCTCTACTTAGTGAGCTTTTCCCTTTACATCCACTCCCCTTTATACTTTCTTTAGGTATTAGATCTAAAATTGGTTCAGTGTAATTGATAAAATATAAGTTTAGGGACAGTAAGGTTCAAAATTAAATTAATGTCAGTTCGATGATTTAGCAGACCCTAACCTTCTCCCGTCTTGGGAGAGGGAATAAGAAAAATTCCTCTGCTTCCCCTTCTCTCAGCTTGGGAGAAAGGGTTGGGCGATGAGGGCTAGTTTTTAACATCGAACTCACGTTAAGATAGAAATTTAGCCTAAGTAAAGCTTAATTTAAAGTAAAGATCCCTAATGCCATTCGTGGATTGGGGATCTCTAAAAGTATTTGATTTTACAGTTGATTATTTTATGTTTAATCGTTGATGGCATTCATCAACACATCAGCTAAGCTCATTTCTTCTAAATCACTAAAGGTAATGGTGTCGCAAATATCAAACTTAGCACCCACACTTTGCAATTGATCATCTAAGGCCTGCAAAAATTTACTAGCTTGAGGATCATTGCCTACTTGAATCAACGAAATAGCCAGTTCCTCATCACGGTCCATTTTTTGAGTAGCCTTGATAATCACTTCAAAAACAGCTTTGCGATCATCCGGCTCACCATCGGTAATGACTAAAATAGTTTCACCATTAGGCTTAGTCTGGCAGGAAGATTTGCGAGCAAAGTAATTATTAAGGGCATCCTGAAGTACGGCAGCGAGGTTGGTTGTTCCCGAAGGATCATTCTCTTGGAAGATTTGGATCACTTTTGCTGTCGTCACATCATCGTACCGTTTAAATCGACTGGCAAACAGGTAAACGGTAATGCCATCAGGATCAAATTGTTCGCATTTACGGGCTAAGGCAGTGGTAGATTCTTCTGCAACTTGCCAGCGGGTTCTACCGCCAGCTTGATCAGGAGTTGACATACTACCGCTTTTATCGATAATTAATGTGTAGTCACGATCTTTCATATTGAGATCTCTCTTGGATAAACATTTGTTTGATAGTGGGTAAATCCAAATTGATATGAATCTAATCAGTCTATATTAACATTATACTCTCTATTTAGAGCTATTCCCCTAATAAATTCCTTACGGCTTTAATTAAGGAATCATCATGGAAACTAGCCTTGGTCAAGTAATAATTAGCTCCTGCCTGTAAACCATTGAGCCGATCCTGTTCTCGATCCTTATAGGAGACAATAATTACTGGTATGTGGGCTAATTTCTGGGTAGTTTTGATTTTTTTGACTAGTTCAATTCCATTCAGACGCGGCATATCAACATCACTAATCACTAAATCATAGTTATTAGTGGAAACCGCATACCAGCCCTCAATGCCATCTACAGCGACTGTCACTTGATAACCTTGATTTTCTAGTAATTTCCGTTCCATTTCCCTTACCGTCAGAGAATCATCTACCACTAGGATTTGTTTACTAGGCTTAACACCAGTTGATTGGGATTTTGGTTCAGTAAAATGCTTAATGCAACGGTTATTTAAGAGATTATTAGTAGAACGAATTAAATCTCCTACGTCAAGAATCAGAATTGGCGAACCATCTCCCATTAATGCTGCCGCACTGATGTCTTGCACTTTACCTAAACGTTGGTCAATGGGGCGCACCACCAAATCATGCTCGCCTAAAAATCGATCAACGACTAAGCCATAATAATCTGTCTGTTCGCTAACTACGACTAC
>JBAXSK010000364.1:0-3017 GCA_037130765.1 Pseudanabaena sp. ELA607 | reverse complement strand
GCATATCACGCGATATGTCACATTTCCTTTACACTTGACCAAAGAGTAAATCAATTGATGCCATAGAGTACGTGCAGTCCTGAAATGGACAGAAATTTGGGCGCGAGATTTCCAAGAAGTCTCAGAGCGACTATGTGAAGTAATCAGCGAAGGCGAGACAAAAATCTATAACTTCGACGCATTCACCGATGAAACTTATCACCGCCTGTACGATCGCCTAGAAGACAATGACATCAAGAAGCCAGAAAAAAATTCGGGGCATCTTTGAAATGCTAGCAGGACAACCGCCCACCTCTGAACTCATGCAATAAAATCCTATTCAGGTATGTTAGATTAGGGTGATTAGCAAATGCATTGATAAGTAGATTCTCATTTAAAAGGTATGAGTATGGATCTATCGACAACCTTACAACAAGTAAAAGCATTAACCATTGATGACCGTATTTGGCTAGTTCAAGCTATCTGGGACAGTATCAGTGCGGAGCCAAGACAGTTTGACCTAACGGAGGCACAGAGGCAAGAGCTATTATGCCGTCTTGCTGCTCACAAAGTAGATCCTCAAGCAGTAGTCCCTTGGAATTATGTTAAGTCTCAGGCTCTCTCTAGGGCAGGGATACATGAATGAGTTTGCCGATTGTATTTCGAGTTGAGGCGCAAGCTGAATTTGACGAGGCATTTGATTGGTATGAGCAACAGCGAGAAGGGCTTGGAGTTGAATTTCTCATAAGTGTTGCTGAGGTATTAGAGAATATTGGGGCATTCCCAAAGGCGTATGAGATTATTTTCGAGGATGTTCGCCGTGCAGTTGTCCATAAGTTCCCGTACTTAGTTTTGTATATAATTGAACCAAGTCAGGTTGTAGTAATGGCAGTGTTTCACAGTAAGCGTGACCCTCAAGTATGGCAAGATCGCGTCTAACACCAAGATCGTGTAATTTGCTAGAGAATCGCCCAACTTGATCGCTTGTGGAGGAGATTGGTGGATTATTTTTCAGCAGAGGTGTATGAATGTTGTGCTGCATTTTGAAACATAAAATCCTATTTGGGTAATTACCCTGTAAAAATCTTGTTATCACGTTAAATGGGCTTTGTCTGACCAGTTATGTAATATTTATATTGCATAAGTATTTATCCTGTAATTTGCAAGACAACAAATATTTTAGATGTAATGTTAAAATCTGAAGTGTTTTAATGTAGGGAGCTGCGTAAGATCTAATGAGTAAAGGTAAATGGGGTGAAAGCTTTCTTAAATCAGGATTGCCTCTGGAACACCTTACGCTAGCAACCTTTAAGTCTATGGGTTGGATTTGTAGTCCTAGTATTGAAGTAGAGCGTCCAAATAGAGAAGGTCAACAAACATGGTTTGAGCTTGACTTGGAAGCACATTCTCCTTTTGAGAATCAGGATACCACTCTAAGTTTTTTAGTTGAGTGTAAATATCATGATGCGAGTCGTTTTTGGTTCTTTTTACCGCACGAACCCGAACGTTGGGGATTTAATGATCGTTTTTTTAACTGTGGTCCTATTCAGACCCTAGCAGAGCCTAGGAACGATAAAAGTGCTTTGAAATTAATACAAGCTTCAACTGGAGGGATCGTAGTTTCTGAAGATGGAACAAAGCAAGACAATGCTGTTCATACAGCAATTCAGCAAATCGCTAATGCTTTTGTGCCTATATGCTTATCAGAAATGTATGACTATTTACTTCTGGATGAGGACGAGGATGAGGAGTATTACCCTGCGGCCGTGGCTAAAGTACCGATGATTGTAACAAATGCAACTTTATTCAGGTTAAAAGAGAATGTTACTGATCTTGATGCAATTCGTAATGCTCTAACACCACATGAAGTAGCTGATGAAATACCTTGGACATGGCATTACTTTGATCCATCTATGAGTTTATTGAAACAGAATAATGATGCTATCAAACTTCATATAAGTACTCAAGCAGAATTTGTTTATAGGTTTCCACACGTCAAACAGCGAATATGGCAACTATGTGAGAGACCAAATTGGATTGCAATAGTAAATATCAATCAACTTTCAAGTGTAATAACTGAAATTTCAGACCTGTTCATGTCTCTTCCTACTCTGCTTGTAGAGGAAGTAGTAAGCAGAAGAAAGCATTCAACGGATTAGCTGCCCAATACTGCGTTGGTGTAGATGTTATAAAGTTTATTGGTGAGCGTTCAATCTTGTCTGCCTCTGCACAACTTTACCGTTATATCAAACTGATGCGCCCGTTGAGGTTGTCTGTTTCTATCCGAGATTAGGCACTCAAAAATGGTTGACTTTGTTGTTGAGTTCGGAGAAGTTATTAGCGAGCGCAAAGACAAATAATTATTAAGCGATCGCTGGTGATTTCAACGATAATGGGATTTTAGATAATTTGGAAACATTCTTGGGTATGTAAAAGCTATGGAAGTTAGAGAAATTAAAATCTGTGTTGATGCAGAATCGGCAAAAATTTATGAGTCAGCTATATTTGCTGATCGACAAAAGCTTGATGCTCTGCTCAGCTTGAGACTAAAAAAATTTGCCAGAAAACGCCGACCACTAGAGGCTGTGATGAGTGATATTAGTCGTAAAGCACAAGCTAGAGGGTTAACTCCAGAAATTTTAAATAATTTGCTGAGTGAATAAAGTGCGCTACGTTTTTGATACCAACGTGATCACAATTTGTAATTATTTAATTATGTCCGCAAGAGATCTATTCCACGAAGCCGTCAGGCAAGCACTTCAAAAAGAACAATGGGTGATCACAGACGATCCACTAAAATTTAAGTTTGGCAATGTCAACTTTCAAGTTGATTTAGGAGCAGAGAAGATTGTAGCGGCGGAGAGAGCAGGAGAAAAAATTGCAGTTGAGATTAAAAGTTTTTTAAATCCCTCAGCGATTACCGATTTTTATTCCGCATTGGGACAATTCTTGAGTTATCGCCTAGCCATAGCAGCAAATGAACCAAGTCGAACTCTGTATTTAGCCGTACCATTAGATGTATACCAAACATTTTTTCA
>JBAXSK010000363.1:0-3017 GCA_037130765.1 Pseudanabaena sp. ELA607 | reverse complement strand
CTATCCTAAAATCCTACATCTTTTCGCTTCTTTATTATTCATGCAACAAAGCCGAATTACTAGCTTAGAATAAACTTCTAGCAGAAACTTAAACATTGAAATTTTAAACTGGATTTTACTTTAATGAGACTAAAACTTTTATACAACCCTCGCTTACTAATCGAACGTTTAGCTATTGAATCAGAGCGTTATAGACGCTTAGGTAAATTGAAAGGTACTGTTGCATCAAACTTAAAGTTAGGACATATTGACTCTTTAGAGCTTTTAGAAATTGCTAGGGATTACTTCAAGGATCTAAAATTTATTTATGATATAGGTGCTAATGTAGGTACTTGGAGTTTACTGGCAAAAGCAATCTTTCCCAATGCTGTGATTCATGCATTTGAACCTTTATCTATGCATTTAGATGGTTTTAATAAAAATACATCTCATATTGCTGATATTATGCTACACCAATTGGCTTTAGGTTCGCAGGAAAATAGCTTGGTGATGCAAGTAGCTAGCTTTTCAGATGCATCTAGTTTATTGGAAATTGCTCCAGCAACTTATGATGCTTTTGGTATTACTAAAGAAAGAGAAGAAATTGTTAAAGTTGTTGTATTAGATGATTTTGTCACGCAAAATAACATCCCTTTTCCTGATCTCATCAAGCTTGATATTCAAGGTTATGAACTGGAAGCTCTGAAAGGCGCTTTGAAATGTCTTAATTCAGCTAAATGTCTAATTATTGAGGTCAGTTTTATCGAATTCTATCATGGTCAACCTCTATTCCATGAAGTTGTAGAATTCCTTTATCAACATAACTTCTATCTTTGTGCATTTGGTGCTAACACGCCATTAGCTAAAGAAATCTCACAATGTGACGCTTTGTTTATTCGGAAATATTAAAAATGCGCATATTTCTCAGTTGCTTACAATCTGATTATAAGCATTGTGTGCCTAAATATGATTTTTGGGAAACATATTTTAAAAAAGGGATTGAAGAATCATTTTGTGATTGGGTTGAAGCACCAAAAGTTGATTGGGCAGAAGGATTATCTTTATCAGGTAAGGCATTAGTTACTTGGCAAGATAAGACTTGGAATCAAGCTATCAGATTTATTCGTGGAGAACACAGGAAGCGCAAAATAGATGTGTTCTTAAGTTATCTATTCCCAAAGCAGATTATACCCAGTGCAATCCAAGAAATTCAAAGTCTAGGTATTCCATGTGTCAATTTTTTCTGTGACAACGTTCGAGAATTTACTAAAGTCCCTAAAGAATTTTACTGTTTTGATTTACATTGGGTACCTGAATATAAAGCTTTACCTCTTTATCAGAAAGCACAATTAAAATATGTTTATGCTCCAATGCCTGTCTGGATACCTTCTGATCAACGAAATACGGTTCATAGTGAAAATTATGGTGTAACTTTCATTGGTTCCCATGATATTCAGCGAGAAATGCTACTTTCTCAAATTTTAAAGTCAGGTATCAATCTTGAGATTAGGGGGGCAGGTTGGCTTAGATCCTCAGATATTTCAAAAGATCTAAAACACACAAGCCCTAAAACTGCCAAATTTTTACATACGATAGAAAATCAGCTTGAGTTTATTCAAAACCAAGGACTTAGAGCCTGGCTAAGGAAATTAGATATCAGATTAAAATTGAGAATTCCTCATCATAACTTTGATGATTTTGTACGACCATCTCCCAGTGATGCTGAATATATCAAAATAATTCAAGAGAGCATGATAACTCTTGGTATCAATCGTTATCCAAGCTATAGATATGATTTGTTACGACCTAATACTTATTCGCGAATGAGGGATATTGAAGCACCTATGATGGGAGCTTGTTACTTAACAGAATGGACTGAGGGACTGGAGGAATTATACATTTTAGGTAAAGAAATCGAAACCTATCGTAATGCAGAAGAATTGCTCGAAAAGATCCATTATCTAGCTGCATCTCCAGAGGTAAGAAAAATGCTTAGGGTTAATGGTCAGAAAAGAGCATTATCTGATCATACTATTAGTAGAAGTATCATCAAGATTTCTAAAATTATTAGTAGTTAATTAGTTTGTTCTAACCTTAATTGCAATTATAAAACGATCAATTTGTTAATTTATTAGTGCTTATGAGTCGTATTTGTTTGTACTTTATTCGAACGCCAGAACAAGATCGTTGGATATTGGGAGATCTATATGTTCGCCCTCTAATACGCCGTTTGATTAAAGGTAAACCAAAAATCGGTGGCGTAGAAAGAGTTTTTGTTAATCTTTGTCATGGCTTAGATAAACTAGGAATTAACTATCAAGTTAATTTACCATTTCACCTTCTAAAACCTGATGATCAAGTTGGCGTATTAGGGTTAGGAAGAAATTGTTTAGATGGATATACGCAATCTAATCCCATAGTTGCTGGAATTGGTTTGATGACTCATCCTAGTGAGTGGCCAAATCTTTGTAGTGATTATCCTGTTGTGAAATACCTACAACATTCTAAATGGGCAAACAATGTTTATCACCCATATTTTGGCGAAAAATGCCACATTTGGCCGGTGGGTATTGATACAGAAAAATGGCACCCTAACATTCAAACATCTAAAACTATCGACTTCCTGATCTACAACAAAATTATGTGGAATTATGAGCAAACATCTCAAAATATTTTAAATCCAATTCAAAAGTGCTTGAGTCATAAAGGATTAACATTTACTGAATTACGTTATGGATTCTATAAGCCAGAGCAGTATCAGTCAGTATTAGCTAACTGTAAAGCAATGATATTTCTTTGTGAACACGAGAGTCAGGGGTTAGCCTATCAGGAATGTTTATCTAGTGATGTACCAATTTTAGCTTGGGACCAAGGAGAGTGCTTAGATCCTAATCGATTTAGTTGGGGAGATCCCCATATACCAGCAACTTCAGTGCCCTATTGGGATGATCGTTGTGGAGTTAAATTTACTGGGATTGCAGAATTTCCCGCTAAACTAGAAGAATTTCTTGATAAGCTCAACCAAAATCAATTTGCTC
>JBAXSK010000362.1:0-3042 GCA_037130765.1 Pseudanabaena sp. ELA607 | reverse complement strand
TTCCAGAATTGCTCAGAAATTATCATCATAAATTATTTTATGGAGAAGCTTAATTCAGAAATTCGCTGATCATCAAAACTAGAATTCCGTAACCATACATAATCAACCATAATTTAATTCCTATGCCAAATACTCCTAGTTTTGACGATGCTGAATCATCCCAATCCCCAAGTCTCAAACAAGCTGATTTATCTGATGAATTATCTAAAAGAATCAATACCTTACCACAGCAATGGAGTAAGACTCCTATGGCAGATACAGAAGCAGCCATTGACTTTCGTCAGTTATATCGGCGCTTTAGCTTAAAAGTATTAATTGTAGATCATGATCAAATCAGAATTGATCAACTCAAAACCCTAATTGATCAGCAGCTTTATACCATAGAAGTTGCTAGTAATGGTGAAACGGCATGGCAAATAATTTACGCTCATGTGGAACATCCCATTGATGTAGTCATTTGCAATCATGAATTATTAGACATTTCTGGTTTGATTTTGTGTCAAAGGCTTAAATCTAACCCCGAATATCCCATATTACAGAATACTTACTTCATTGCTTTATTACCGCCAGAGCGCGAACAAATACATCAGTTCGCCATAGAAGTAGGGGTGAATGATATTTGGTATTTACCTTGGCAGATCGCAGATATATCTTTGCGTTTAGAAACTGCATGGCGTTATGCCGTATTACAAAAAAGTATTTACAGGGCTAATTATCGCGCTAAGGTACAGCAACAACTCCTAGTGGCGATGAGTCTGAGTGACCCCATTTCTGGCTTGCCTAACCGTTATGCGATGAATGCGAGTTTGCCTAACTTACCTTTTGGGGCTAATGGTGCAGGGGATACGTGGCTAGGGGTATTACGGATTAAATTAAGCGGTTTGGCAGAAATTAAGCAAACCCACGGCAGCCGCATTTATAGAGATACCGTGCAAGCTATTGCCGGAAGATTACAGAATAACTGTGATTCCCAAAGTTGGTTATTCCATGACCATAAGGATGAGATGCTATGCATTACTTGCCATAATAGTCCAGCAGAAGCAGAAAGCTTAGGGCGGCGGCTCGTGGAAATCATTCATAATCATCCCATTGCCGTGTCCTATCGGTTATTACTCAGGGTAAACATCTATATTGGCGGCAGCACCGGATTTGTGCAACACCACGATCTAGACAGCGAGGCAATGCAATTATTACTAGAGCAATTGCTCATAGAGGCTAATCAATCTCTAGCAGAACTCTTAACTCAGACTGAGCAACCATCGGAATCTTCTATGGGTCAAGCTGAGGACTGGCGGTTATATGTGCGTATGGCTGCTCCAATTGCAAAAGAGCAGTCACCAAAACAATAATTTGCCCTATTTTTCCGCCGTTTTGAATGCTGCTAGCTGGGGCTGCGTTCTTTTGTGAATCTTATGCTATGGGATACAGAACTATGGGATGCAGAAGAGTTAGTAATTGGGCTATGGAGTAAGCTCTAGCAATTTCATAATTCCTTAAATGCTATTAAGCTAATAACCAATCCTTTCACTTTCAGTGGCAGGACGCATCGCTTCAGTGGTATTAGTCGGCGGTGTATCGCGCTTGGGACGCAAGGGCGCTGCTGGCAAAAAGATGGATTGTTCAGGACGTTCGCGCACTAAATCTCCAGGTTGTTGCTGGACGGAACGAATTAAATTATTGTCTAATGCTTCTTCGGCAGTGGTGAGTTGTCTTTCCTGACGCTTCAGATGTTCTAATTTTTTGTATTGCTGATTCCATTGATCTTGGGCATAAACTGTCCAGCCATAGATCCCAAATACTGATGCTGTTAATAAAATTGTTGCCGCAATGGATAAATTTTGGGCCGCCATCAATGCCTTCAGCCAGAGCGGGAACGGGATTTGGCGATGACGGGGTAAAGCACTCACCTTAGATTTATTGCGCCCTGTTGCTGCGCCTTTAGGAGCAGATTTAGATCGACTATGGCGGCGCGATAGCTTAGGATTACGCCGAGGATCTGGCACGGGGACGCGGCTGGCTGTCATAACAGATGTTTCTGGGGAATTTATGGGAAAAAATTAGCTGAGAAACGGATTTTTTAGCGCCAACGATAACTGAATTATTAAGGTTAGTAGCGCAAAACTCAGGATAACAAGAGAATAATAACAAAATAATAAAAAGTGATTGTGGTCAATGGCTCTGGACTATGCAAGCTAAAAGCTATGTCAGATACATGAGGTCACATCCACATCAAATCAAGCGGGTGCAGTAAAAGTTGATTCGTGGTATTTTTAGCACGTTTTAGCCGATATACCAAGCATTTGCCATAAATTTGCTAAATGATAAGATATGGAGCGGGGACTTGTTGGGCGGTGCATGACAGAAATGAGTTTACCTTACCCTAGGTGACGTAAACATGATAAAAAAATCCTGATACATAAAATATTGTCTCAGATGATTTGAAACTACGAGATACAGCCCAAGTTATGGGGGCGAGGAATGCTCACACCCCACAACTTGGTTGATACTCTAGTTAAGTCGTCACGGTTCCTCTGGGGTATTGTTGCCGTCAGGTGATTTTGCATTAGTTTAAGAACGTATTAGTATGTTGATCAATACCATAATTGACTAGTGCAAAAAATCAGTTTAAACATGAATTCAAGGGAAATGTTATCATCATTTTTGTCGGATTTTTGTAGAATTTCAGGAAGACATCCAGTTTACCGGCTCCGGTGATCAAGGGTAAAATCAAGGGTAAGATACAGCCCTTGCCTGATTTACTCATTACACAGCTAGACTTCAAGCTTTCGGTCTTTCTGGTGCAAAATCATACTTAATGATTGAGGAATAGGCTGTACTAAGGTTAAGATACTATAGAAGCGCTAGTTGCTGTGATTGCAGTAAAATTGGGGACTAAAATCCTAAAGTAATTGATTTAGAATCAGTTGTTAGTAATTCACCTTACGCAGATAGAAAATGTGCCCTCATCCCCCAGCCCCTTCTCCCAGAGCGGGAGAAGGGGAGCAAGAGTCATTTTTAGCTTTTTTCTTGTTCCCCTCTCCC
>JBAXSK010000361.1:0-3048 GCA_037130765.1 Pseudanabaena sp. ELA607 | reverse complement strand
GTACAAAAAAAATTTAGTGATTGTGATCGTGATGATCATGAAGTTAATAAAAACGATGTAGTGGAAGTTGCCCTTGAACAAATGGGTTGGAATACCTTCAAAAATTCAATTCACTATGCCAAGATAATTCACACAGATCTGTCAAAGAAAAAATCAGAAACTCAAAAAAGAAGTTGGTGGTTAGAACCATTTGATATTGATTGCAGCAAATTTTCTGATGAAGAAATCCTCACGGAAATTAACAAAATCCGCGATCAAATAGTGAAAGAATGGAACGAGCAAAAATATGGAAAAGTTTGCAGTTGCATTAACGAACTTATAGACGCGCTCAAAAAAACAATCCCCATTGAAGACCCCACCATAGTCGCAAACGCCTACCTAGCGATCAGCCATAGACTTGCCCAAGAATAAGCCATAACCGCATGACAAATGACAGTTGCTACATCATGGGTCAGCAATACCCTACTTTGCTTAGCTACCCATGCAAGAATCGAAATTTTCATCTGCAAGTAGTGCGATTATTACATACCATCTGCAAGTAGTGCGATTATTACATACACGGTCAAAACTCAAATCGTTTATAATCTCAATATCTACCGAAATAGCCCAATTCATCACCATGAGAATCATTCAAACCAAAGGCATCCTAAATGCAGGCGTACTTGACATAACTCTTCCTAGCGATCTTGGTAATGGAGAAGTTGATGTCATCGTTGTATCTAAAAATGCCCCCGATGAATTTGATAGCCGCCATCATGAAATGATCGAACAAGGCTATGACACACCAGAAAAAGTAATAGACCTGATTCACCAAATCAAACTAGAAATGCTCAAAGAAAAGGGAAGAGCGTAGAAATGGCATCCTTGCGGCGTATTTTTTTAGATACCAACATATTTATCATTGGTGATGCTGATAAGCAAAGCCCAGAAAGCTGCATACTAGAGGCGCTTGGTTACAGGAACAAGCCAATCCTTCTAGATGCCGAAATCATCCTTTCAGAAGAACTTGTAGATCAAATTCGTAGAGTTAGTAAATACCTTTATGGCAAAGAGCGTGCAGGGGCTGTTATTTCTGGGATTTGGAAATGGTTGAATATTCACTATGTACCTTCCACAATAGATTGGCACGACGAAAAATCAAGCTTGATCGACAGCAAAATAATTCCATCGGAAGACATAGAGATATACCTCTCAGCCAAATATGGTGAAGCGCAATGCTTTATTTCGGGAAACAGAAAGTTGATTCAAGCGATCGCTGATTTTGAATGCCTAACCGCAGAAAATTTTATCCATAAATATTTAAGCGATCGTTGATGTCCTCGCCCAACGATCTTCTCAGCTTATCTAACCAACCGACTATTTTGCGCCAAAACAGCTACAATCCGATCAGATCAATTTCCAGCATAGCAACCTCAATCTTTGCCGAAATACCACGCAACTTAGCGATCGACCTTTGTACTGTTTCCCTATCTGGCATAGATCTTTGTAGTGTCAATTTTTATACCTGAGAAGGAGCATTTAATCTATTACGATCTTCCATTCTTTTTTGTCGATTTTTAACAGCCTCTAACTCCAGTTGAGCAATAACCTCTGCAATCTTGAGATTAAAAGATTCCATCTCAACACGAGTACGACGAAGATTTGTTAACAATCTCCGAGACGTATCAGCATCAGGAACACGTAAATGTTTAACCATAAAAATTCCACTCTAGTTTTACTTCTTCAATACTACGCTCCCATGCAGGAACCCTTGATTGGTTGATAGCGATCGCCTCAGCCAGCATATTTAGTATACCAGTCGAGGCAATAGGCTGAGCCTCAGCAATACGAAGTTGGAGTATAGACAATTGCGAAAACGTTGAAATTGCCTGTAAAGAAACATTTTTCATTTCCTCAAGATAAGGCAATGTTTCTGACGTTTCACCAAAATTTGCAAACAATGTAAACTCTACGTCAGTGGAAGCATCAACAACCTTTAATGCTTGTTGCATGATACTCCAAACCCTAATCTCAGACTCTTCATCCAATTTAGCCATCTACACCTCATTATCTTCAGTACAATTCCTGTCAAGCCAAATAATATGACATTGCAGCAATTTTGCTTAGCTGACCATGCAAGAATCGAAATTTTCATCTGCAAGTAGTGCGATCATTACTATTTAGCTACCCATCTCGCAAGAAGGTGATCTAAACTGTGGCTGACTCTCTTCTTGAATTTCTCAGCCTATCCAACCGCCTCAGCCGACTATTTTGCTCCAAAACAGCCACAACCCCATCAATTTCCAACATAGCCACCTCAATCTTTGCCGAAATACCACGCAACTTAGCGATCGACCTTTGTACTGTTTCCCTATCTGGCATAAATCTTTGTAGTGTCATAGTAAATTCCACTCCTGTTTTACTTCTTGAATACTTTGTCCCATAGCTGGCAAATTAGGATCAACATCAAGCTAATTCTGATAACGTATAATTTAAAAGTGATAATATTACCAAAAATATCATGACACAGGTTGCCATCAAGCCTTCCTCACTCCTCGTAAAAGGCATACAAGTTGAGCGTATCCACAACCTTAACTTGTTTAAATTTACACAAGAGCTAGGCGATCGCATGAATGAATTACTCAACAAGAAAAAAGCCAATACCCTCACCCTAGAAGAAACTACAGAACTAGAAACCATTGGCGAATTAGATACAATTTTCAGCTATATCAATGCAGTCATTGCCTCACAACCGTGACAATTTCAATTAACACCCAACAATTTGTAAGACAACGCGCAAAATATCGTTGTGAATATTGTCGCTATCCAGAATTTCTCAGTACATCCCCTCTAACCATCGACCATATCCATCCTCAATCCCTCAGTGGCAGCGATGAAACTGACAACTTAGCCCTCGCTTGTCGCCGATGCAACGAGCGTCACTACAACTTTATTGTTGGAAACGACCCTGAAACACAACAAGAAGTAAAACTATTCAATCCAAGACAACAACTATGGGGCGAACATTTCATCTGGTCAGTTGATGGATCGAGAATCATTGGCACAACA
>JBAXSK010000360.1:0-3057 GCA_037130765.1 Pseudanabaena sp. ELA607 | reverse complement strand
CCCCCTTTGCAAGGGGGAATTAAAGGGGGTATTTAGACTTGTGTGTACACGGTAGGCTTCCAAAGGGGGGCTGGGGGGATTAAACCTGCTTCACCCCCGACGACATCTTCTATTACATTTATGCCACCTTCCACCATCCCGCCTACCGCAGCAAATACGAACTCAAACTCAAACGCAAATTTCCCCGACTTCCCTTTTACGAAGACTTCCGTCAATGGGCATCATGGGGAAAAGCCCTCATGGACTTACACCGCAACTATGAAACCATTGAACCCTACGGATTACAACGGGTCAAAATTGCCACCAAAGACAACCCCAAAGCCAAACTCAAAGACGATAAACCTAACGGCGTGATCATTCTTGATGACAATACACAGTTAACAGGTGTTGAGGCGATCGCATGGGAATACAAACTCGGTAACCGTTCCGCCCTTGAATGGATACTCGATCAATACAAAGAAAAGAAACCCAAAGATCCCACCATTGCCAAGTTGTTCAATACTTATAAATTTGCTGACTACAAAGAGCAAGTCATCGATTTACTGCAAAGAGTTTGCACTGTCAGCATTAGGACAATGGCAATTATTCAACAAATGCCATAAGGATAGATCAGGTTTTTACTGACTCCGAAATACTGCCCGCACCGGCAAATGATCCGACACCTGCTTAAAGAAATCCGCCTCGGACGTAAACCCTAAATCCTGCTTCGGATCAAGAATTTGAATTGATTGGGGCAAATATTCCTCTTCAGCGCCTTTGGGAGTGCGAAATACCGCAATATGGTCAATCACACAACCTGTACCCCGATTAGAAAACTGCACCCTACCATTAGGAAAATGGGGGCGTTTACGTTTTGCGAGGCAATTATAGCCAGCATCAGTTTCAATGGGCTGGGTCAAAAAAGTTAAGGTCGAGCGACGTAAAGGCTCATTAGCTGCGGCCCATGACGGATTATTAAAATCCCCCACCACAATTAAATCAGGATCTGCGCTGGGCACACTCTGAAATTTACTGATTTCCTGTTGCAACAATTCCCCCTGACGCTGGCGTAATACATTAGCTTGATCCCCGCCGCCGCCCTTTTGATGCACCACCACAAAAGTAAAGTTAAACCCTGGTTTAGCCTCAATGTAAGTAACTAAGGGCGCACGCAAAGTCCCGGTTAAATTCACATTTTGCCATTCCCCCAAGGTTTTAGCACTAACTCGATCATCGCGATAAAAAACCGCCACCCGTTGCCTTTGCCCCGATTGACCAATGACATATTGCCAATGGCGGTTTCTAGGTGATTGATTGAGTTTTTGTTTGAGCAACTCGGCCGCCGTGGGACTAATTTCTTGAGTTCCTAAGACATCAAAATTTGCCTCCACAATTGCCGAGATGGTATTGACTTTCTGGGCATTACTGCCATCAAAATTTTCGAGATTCCAAGTACCTACCCGCAAGTTGGTTGGGACTGCGGCTACACTGCACGCCACCAACAGTCCCACCAGCAACAACAGGCAGAACCACCATTTTTGCTGCCACCAAGTCATGATTTACTACTGCCGCCCAAAGCGAATTTGATAAACTTCTTCTTCTTTTTCGGTAATAATTTCCACATCAGAAGTGGGATAGGACACACATAGCAGCACATAGCCTTTGGCATCCAGTTCATTACCCATGCCGCCAGTGCCCATGCCTTGGCTTTGGTCTACCGTACCGGAAACAATTTGCGCCGCACAGGAAGTACAAACCCCCGCATAGCAAGAGCAAGGTAAATCAACCCCTTGTTCAATAGCTGACTCAAGGATTGGCTTATCACTGGGGATCGCAATGGTGAAAGTTTGCCCTTGGTGTTTGATAGTTGCTGTAAAAGTTTGACTCATAGGTAAATTGTGATCAAAATTGGGGATTACTAGGATTAATTGAGGATTGGCAAGACAAAGAGCTTATAGGCGCTTATGCTTCACAAAATTGCCAAAAAAGATTGCTTCAGCACAGTCTAAGAATAGACTAAACAAAACTGATAGAATAGTCTACTTGCTTGACTAGTTGGGCAAATTTTTCTCAGGGATTGTGCCCCTCGTAGATATTCCCCAAATCATCCTGAAAAGCGCTGCTTGTATGGATCAAGGCTATGACAACGATCCGAATAATTACTGATTGATAATTATCGCTGCGTTTTGTTTACTTTTTTGTTGCGCCAGTCTTACGGCTGGTATTGATTTCATTGATCTTGTTTTTGTTTATTACGTTTTGTTGATCCTGTTTTTATGCAACCTCGTCACATTGCCCGCGAACTCGCCCTGCTGAGTATGTCCCAACTGGCTAGCCAACCCCAGCGCCTCGATAATTACGCCATTAGCGACATCCTCAAAGCGGTGGTTAAATCGTTACG
This sequence comes from Pseudanabaena sp. ELA607, assembly GCA_037130765.1. GTDB lineage: Bacteria > Cyanobacteriota > Cyanobacteriia > Pseudanabaenales > Pseudanabaenaceae > JBAXSK01. Next base: position 677 of record JBAXSK010000360.1, on the reverse strand, counting down.
GGATGAAGCAGAAGAATTAATCACTAGTGCTAGTACCGATTTACAGCGCACCCAAGAGCGCCTCTACACCAGTGATGCCTACACCAGTGATCCCCGCCAAGAACTGAAACTAGCGGAAGTGGCGATCCGTGAAGCCCTGGATTTAACCCGCAATGCGATCAATCGGGTGGGCACTGCCTTAGAAATGCCCACGACCCTAGCCCTAGCCCAAAATACGGAAGTCAGGGATTACACCATAGCGATTTTGCGTACCGTACATCGTGAAGGGGAAGTAATTAATGACACCATTAGTCAAGCAATGGTCGATTGGCAACTGAGCCGCCTTGCCCAAGTGGATCGTGACCTATTACGCATTGCTACTGCCGAAATGTTATTCCTCAAAACTCCGGCGCAGGTGGCGATTAATGAAGCGGTGGAATTAGCCAAACGTTACAGCAGCGAAGATGGCTATCGGTTTATTAATGGCGTGTTGCGTCGGATTGTGGAATCATTACCTCCGGGCACCGCTTCACCGAAAATGGGTAAAAAGCCTTTAGGTTAAGCTAATTATGCAGGCGCAAATAAAGCACTTGACCACCCCCCGCCTGAGGCGTACCCCTCCAAGGGAGTAAAATTTTAATCTTGTCTATAATTCCCCTCCCTTGGAGGGGTGGCAGGCAAAGCCTGACGGGGTGGTG
>JBAXSK010000036.1:0-23961 GCA_037130765.1 Pseudanabaena sp. ELA607 | reverse complement strand
GGTAAGCGTCATCCACTGTGGCTAGTAATGTGCCTAACCTTGCTGGGAGTGCTGTCTGGCTATCATGGATATCGCCCATTAGCCGACTTTTGTGAGAAACATTGGCAAACGCTACAAACAATGCTAGAGCTACCGTCAGATAGCCGAATCCCATCATATTCGACCTTTCGCCGTGTCATTCAAGGGGTAGAAATTGAGCCAGTAGTCGAACTGTTTAACGAGTGGTGTCGAAATAGTCACACAGGAGTATCAGGTCAATGGGTGGCGATGGATGGCAAAAGCATCAAATGCACAGTCACAAATCAGACCGATTCTAGGCAAAACTTTACAAGTACAGTTTCAGCCTTTACTCACGACACGGGAGAAGTAATTGCCCTTGCTGTATCTGAAAATAACCAAATTAGCGAAATCGCAGTAGTTAAACAAGTGATTACTTCCTTAAAAGGACAGTCAGCCTCTTTCACAATGGATGCCTTACACTGCCAAAAAGATCCGGTGAAATTAATTGCTGAGCAAGAACAGCATTATTTGATTGCCCTCAAAAACAATCAGCCTAATCTGGTCAAGACTTTGGATAATTTACATCAAACTACGGAATCACTTAGTTATGCCGAAGCGTTTGACAAATCCCATGGTCGTCAAGTGCGTCGTCGCGTTTGGGTTTATCCTGCCCCGGTTCACCTGCGTAAGCATTGGTCGTCTCTACAGTCTTTGATTTATGTTGAACGTGAGGGCTGGCGTGATGACAAGCCTTTTTTTATAGCTCATAGGATTAATTGTTTCTGTAGTTCACTCAGGGGGGGGCGATCAATCCTGAGATCGAAGCGATCGCAACCAAAAAGTAAAGTTTCTAGAAAGAATCAGTTTTACGAGCGATCCAACTCAAGACAAGTTTTATTTTGGCACTCTGTAAATTTTAAGAATATGAAGAATCAGGGCAAAACTTTCAATAGGCGATCGTGATCTATATCGAATTTGGCGATCGCATCAATAGCAATCAGACAAAACTCCAATTGCGTTCAGTCTCATCATCTGCGGGGAATAGGCACTCAATTCTTATCTCCTGAAGCGTAATGTCATAGGGCGTGCCGAGAGTAGCGATCGTTGAGAAAAACCGTAAATCTAGATCGTTTCGCTTGAAATGAGTTGTCAAAATCAAATCATTTTGTGGCGATTGACTTGATGTTTTCCAGAGTTCGGCAGCATCAGGATAACGCATTAGTTCATCAAACAACAGAGCCGATTGTTCACTCTCAATTGATGAATTAGCCTCACGATACACTCGTTGCAGTAAATGTCCAGCCAACTCTTTCCAATTCACAATAAATGGACGTAACCCCTGCGGATCGAATGTAAATCGCATCAAATTGATTTTTCCATTAATACAAAACAAAGTTTGCAACTGTTCAGGATCGATGAATATATTTAGAAATCGGTTAGCCCCTTGGTTGGCTAAAAGTAAATTCCAGTAGCGATCAATTACGATCGCTGGATAGGGTTCTTGCTGGCTCAGCATACAATTAATTGCTTTACAAACAGATGTCATTTCAGGAGCCGATAGATCCGTTTCGGTATGAATCGGGGCGAATCCCGCCGCACTCAACATTAAATTCTGCTGTCTAAAGGGAATCTCTAAAACGGTCGCCAATTGCAAAATCATTTCCTGACTGGGTTTCGCACGTCCCGATTCCAGAAAACTGATGTGACGTTGAGAGACTTGACTGGTCAGGGCTAGTTCAAGCTGGCTAAAGCTACGACGATCACGCCATTGTTTCAGGATCGCGCCAAAGGTTGTTGGCTGCTGCTTAAGATGCCGTTGCTGCATAATAAAACCCTCGAAAAATGAGTTTGATTACCTGTGAGGTAATTGCTTTGATTATCTCCCTTTGGCATGATACTGGTAATCACCACTCGAAGTCATCCTTCTATTTATCTCACAGGAGCAATAAAATGACATTACTACGCATTTTTCTATCTGTTTCTACATTAGTCATTTATGCCGTATCAATTTACGTCATCGCCACAATGGGAATCAACTGGCCAGCCGTCTACTTTGGCGATCTCCTAAAGCTTGACTGGCGATCACAGTTCAACACAGATCTTTTGATTGCTCTTTGCCTATTCTTGATTTGGGTGATATGGCGTGAGGGATTTACCGCTAAAGGATTTCTATTCGGCTTTCTGTTTACATCTTTAGGTTTTATGTTTGGATGTCCCTATTTACTCTATGCCACCTACAAGGCGCAAGGCGATCCCAAGACGCTGCTGTTGGGTGTACATGCTGACAAGTGATAGAGTTTTATCCCCTAAGTATTTTATCCCCTAAGTAATTGTCAAAATAATTACGAGAATATGGAGGATCGTGGCAAAACTATCAACAGGCGATCGCGAGCTTTATCGAATTTGGCGATCGCTACGAGTAAGCCATTACATACCACTGTTTAGAAAGTGTTGCGGAAGATTTAGAAGAGTTTCTAGAAGCAAAAAATAATTTCTTACAAGCTCTAAATATTTGGCTTGAGTTTAGGGATAAATATAGCGCCCAAACTTTTTCTATTCCTAGCCTCTCTCCCATCTATCAAGCCACCCAAAACCAAAACCTATTAGAAGCAATGGCAAAATTTTTCGGCGTAACGGTTAACGAGATTTCTGAATCATTAAACAAAATTTAAACAATAGCGATCAAGATCCCTGACTTGTGATCTAGTGGCGCAGAGGGTTTGCGGCAACCAAGAACAAGTCGGGGATCTGTGGATTCACATTTAGCGTATATTTAAGAAGCTTTAGGCTACAGGTAAGAAATAGAAAGCAAAACCCAAAGTGACATAAGTTGCTAATAGTAAAATTCCTTCTAGCCAATTGGAACGTCCATCGGAACTAATAGAATTAGCAATCAATACCGCCACACCAACGGCAACTAATTCAAAAGTGTTGAAGTTAAAGTCCATCGGCTTACCGATTAACCAACCAATTAGCACTAGCAAAGGCCCGACAAATAGGGCGATTTGTAAACTCGAGCCTACTGCTACAGAAACCGAAAGTTCCATTTTATTTTTCATGGCGACGGTAATCGCTGTGGTATGTTCAGCGGCATTACCGATGATTGGCAACAAAATTACCCCTGTAAATAGGTCACTGAAACCAAAGGCAGCAGTAGCTTCTTCTAGGGTTCCCACCAGAAATTCTGATTCAATAGCAACGAAGATCGTCGCCACCAACAAAACCGTTACCCACAGTGGCACATTGATGTTATGTTGCTCTCCGTGACTCTCGGCAATTGCTGCGGCATCTTCTTCTTCAGATACGCCAACATCATATAGATAAGCATGGGTTTTCATTGAGAAAAGCAGCGTCAATCCATAAACGATAATCAACACTACCGCCACCCCAAGGGAAACATTTTCGATAATGGCATTGCTGACATTAGCGCTACTGAATCGCATCGCCGTGGGCAACAGAATCGCAATTACCGCCAAATTCATTGCCGAAGCATTGACCCGGGCTAGGGTAGGCTGAAATTCTTGTTCTTTATAGCGCAGTCCTCCAAGGAACATGGCTAAACCCATTACTAATAGCAGATTGCCAATAATTGAGCCAGTAATACTAGCTTTGACAACAGCAGAAAGTCCGGCATTAAGGGCGACAATAGCGATAATTAATTCCGTGGCATTACCGAAAGTAGCGTTAAGGAGTCCACCCCATGATGGACCCAACACCACGGCGATTTCTTCGGTAGCGGTGCTGAGCCATGAAGCGAGCGGCAAAATTGACAAGGCCGCTGTAACAAAAACCACAATAGGACTCCAGCCAAGGAAGTGACCCGCAATCGAAACGGGGATGAAACCTAAAAAGCCAAAGGAAAAAATCTTTTTGAACATAGGTAATGACTCAGGGGATGGCTTGAGTTTAGCTTATTGCTAGCTTACCCCTTTGTCATCACTATGGAACTAGCTAATAATGGAGCTAGTTAGCCAGTTCCATTTTTCCCCTAATTAGAATTATTGGCTCATTGGCGGCTCAGTTAAGCGGCTAAAGATTTGATAGACTCTGCCATAATCTGCAAAGCTTCATCGATTTCAGCCCCAGATACGGTCAAAGGCGGCACAAATCGCACCACTTTTAAACCCGCCGGTACAAGCAATAAGCCCCGCTCTAAACAAGCCGCCACTACATCCCGCGCCATGATCTTGCTACTTTCAGCAATCACCAAGCCATCAATCAAGCCCCAACCGCGCACTAGTTGCAGATCGGCTGGATATTCACTCACAATTGCCTCTAAACCTTGGCGCAGTTGCTGCCCCCGCTCCCGGGCATTGCCGATCAGATTGTCTTTGACGATGGTTTGACACACCGCCAACGCCACACTACACGCAAAGGGGTTGCCACCAAAGGTACTGGCATGATCCCCTGGTTCAAATACGTCACAGCTAGACTTACACATCATGGCTCCGATGGGAATGCCACCACCTAAGCCCTTAGCTGAAGTAAATACATCCGGTTGCACGCCGAGGTTTTCATAACCCCATAACATCCCACTGCGCCCCATACCCACTTGCACTTCATCAAGAATCAAAAGCGCTTGATGTTGATCGCACAATTGGCGTACCCGTTGGAAATAAGCCCGATCCCCCGGATTTACGCCGCCTTCCCCTTGCAGTGCCTCTAGCATAATGGCAGCCAAGCGTCCCTGATACTGACTGACCTTAGCTTCGAGATCAGCAATATCGTTATAGGTGATATAGTCAAAACCTGTGGGCAATGGCGTGAAATTCTTCTGGTATTTGGGCTGCCCCGTGGCGGTGATCGTGGCCAAAGTGCGACCGTGGAAACTAGCATGGGCCGTTAAAATTACCGGTTGCTCAATGCCGAGTTTGACATGGGCATACTTGCGGGCTAGTTTGATCGCTCCTTCATTAGCTTCGGCACCAGAGTTGCAGAAAAAAGCCCGATCCGCACAGGAATTTTGCACCAACCACTTGGCTAATTCCCCTTGGGGCGCGAGGTAGTACAAATTAGACACATGGTGCAGTTTCTGGATCTGGCTAGTCACCGCTTCAACCATAGCCGGATGAGCATGACCCAAAGTACAGGTAGCAATCCCAGCCACAAAATCGAGGAAACTTCGACCATCAGGAGACCACACCCGACAACCTTGACCGCGATCTAGCGCCAGTTGGAACCGAGCATAGGTGTGCATCACGTACTGATCGAATTCGGCAAAGTCATTGGTGGTAATGCCGGAATCTGCGGCACGTTCTAGGGTTGGGGAAGACATGGTGGCGTTATGAGGGGCGATAGAAATGACAACAAAAATTAAAGCGAAAATTACCGAAAAAACCACAAAAAGAGTAAAATCTACAAAAATTAAGCCAAGATTAAACTCAATTCATCTTAATAATATGCGACTTTTTCTCCTTGCTTTTGTATTTGATATAGCTTTTATTATGGGTTAGAGCTACTGCTAAATTGGACTAGTCATGGGCCAACGTCAATCCAGCCTTAATCAAGCCTTAAATCCTGAAGATTGGCTCAATATTACACACAGATACAGATCCAATTTAATTTACCTATTAATTCACCTACAGTGCCAGAGGTGCTTCAATGCCATACATCATCCAAAATGCGGGGACTGTCCAAGAACGAATTTGTACATTGCGCTATGGTTCTAATACCGTGGGGCGCGGCTTGGATAACGCCATTGTGGTCGAAGATGATGCCCGAAGCCTATCCCGTCATCATGCTGACATTAAGGTGATGGATGTTGGCATTTTTGTCACGGATCTCAACAGCAGCAATGGCACGTTTGTCAATCAGGTGCGTATCACCCACCAGCGGCTAAAAGGTGGCGATTTTCTGCAATTTGGTTCGGTGGTGTTTAAGTTTATTGATGATACGGTGGTTAAGCCTGCGGTAGTTCCCGCCATGGCTAGCACTAATGCTGGGCTGTCGATTTTGGCGCGGGTCTCGCCCGAAAAGTCTCGGGTGGCAATGGGAGAAATTCTGCGTTCCAATGCCACGGGATTACCTAGTGGTTCAGTCTTGTTGATTGCCGATGACGATGATGATGATCATCAGCGTACTGCCAATAAGTTACGCATTTTGTTGGAAGTGACGCAACAGTTATCTTCCCCTGAGGCGGCGGCTAGTTTGCCCGAAAAGATTCTGGATTTATTATTCCAAATTATGAATGTGGATCGGGCGGCATTGTTGTTGGTTAATGAAATAACTAATGAATTAGAACCTAAAGCACTCAAAGCCCGGGAAGGCATTAGCATTGACTATGAGTTTTACAGCAAGCGCATTGTGACTTTCGTGCGGGAAAATGGTGATGCCATTGTCACTGAAGATGCTTCGATGGATCGACGGTTTAATACTTCCCAATCAATTATTCAGCAATCAATTCAGGCGGCGATGTGTGTTCCCCTCAAACCAAAGGAGCAAACTATTGGCGTGTTGTATGTGGATAATCTGTCCATGACGAGTATTTATAAAAAAGAGGATTTAGAATTTTTGGCGAGTTTAGCCACCCAAGCCGCTATTGCTATTGAAAATGCTGTATTGAATAAGCGAATGCAAACGGAATTAGTGCGGCGGGGTAAGTTAGAGCGATTTTTCCCGTCGGCAGTAGCTCGAAAAATTGAAGAAGAATTTGACCTGAACCGCATTATTGAAACGGAAGTAACGGTTTTATTTTCTGATATTACGGGATTTACGGAAATGTCAGCACAAATGCCGCCGCGTCAAGTTTTAGAGTTTCTCAATGAATATTTTAAAGTGATGGTAGAAGATATAGTCTTCCCATTGGGGGGAGTGTTAGAGAAGTATATTGCTGATGCCTTATTAGCTTTATGGGGTTCGCCCTATCGTAAAGATGATGATGCGATTCAAGGTATTAATGCGGCAATTGCCATGCAGTGGGCGATGAAGCGGCTTAATGAGCAATGGTCAAACCAGGGACGTAATCTGCAATTTCAGATTCACATTGGTTTAAATACGGGAACAGTCGCCGCTGGTAATATTGGTTCGGAGAAGTTGATTCAGTATACTAATATTGGCGATACGATGAATGTAGCCAGCCGCATTTGTTCCACAGCGAAAGCGGATGAGATTTTGATTTCCGAAACTACCTTAGCGCAAATTACCGCATTGAATTTACCCTTAGATAAACTAGAGCCTGTGATGGTAAAAGGGAAATTAGAACCATTGCAGTTATATCGAGTCCGCTGGCAGGAATTACCTGTACCAGAGTTATTATTCCGCACTCGGACTGGGGTGATGGAAGGATAATTTATCAGAGGCAATTGTGATGTTCCTTAAGCAAGCACTATTCTCAACTCATTGCATAGAGCTAGCTGTATTTGAGGAAATTATCTAGATTCCTGCCCTTGATAACTTTTAGGTTGCTCCGGATCAAATACCATGCCATCAAAAAATTGTTCTTTGCCTCTAGAAATTCCAGAAGGCATTAACGTATCAGGAATGCCTAAATTCCGTGCTGCTGAACGCCACAGATCTTCTCGGTTTACCATGTCAATAATTGGCTTATACTCCAAATCTTGGGGCAAATGACTCCAGCGGGAGTGCTCTAATAAAAACCATAAATCATGGCTTTTGTATGGATAGGAAACGGTCTTACCTTCATGAGACCAATATTTGATGCCGCCTGCATTTATTGCGGTTTTGTTGATGTCGATCTTATTGTTTGACTGATTATTGGGCTGACTATTTGATTGATTGCTTGCACTAGAACGAGGCTCAGAGCTAGGTTTAGGATCAGAATTTTTTAAATTCTCTTGGCGATAAGTAGGCAAATACATTTGTAAAATCTTGTGCAACTGGCGGCTATTTTGGGGGGCATCACACCAATTTTGGGCTGCTAAAATGCCGTAGAGTAGTCCTTGAGTGGCATTGGGATAACGATCCACCCAATCAGCCCGCAAAGTAAATAGATCTCCCGGATGGCTGGGCCACAGGTTAGCACTAGTCATCTGCACCGAACCATAATTATTTGCTAAACCAAGAAATAATGGTGGCACACTAATTAAATCTGGCTGTTGCTCCGTAAAAATTTTAGCTAATGATTGGAAACTGGTGGTTTCTAGGCGCACATCTTGCAAAGGATTTAAATTGCCAGAAGCCAGCCAATAACGTAACCACAGCATTTCTGGACTCAATGCTGAAACAACGCCGCAGCGGAGGACATTACCCAAAAACCGCGACAGTTGAAAAGTGGGTCGCCACGGTCGCTGTTGCCCCATATTCATCAATGGGCGATAACGCGGATGCATCACAATCGCCCCACCGTGGGTATGCAATCGCGCCAAAACATACATGGGTAACTTGCCCTGTCGGCTCACATCAGGATTAGTGTTGTCAATGGCAATCTCTAAATCCGGTAGTTTTTTTGTCCCATTAATGGCTAAAAGTCCTTCGGTGAGCAACTCTGGCAGCGGACTGAAACTATGACCACCTTCAATTGCCCCATCTACATCTGCCAATTTATCATCACGACCCGCCACCACGGCCGTAATCCAATCTACCCACGAAGCAAAAGGCAATAGCTGTACTTCATTCATGCCATAGCGGGCAAAAAACTTCAGATGTTGCGCCACAATGATCGGAGCCGCCGCTGCGGTGGGTAAGTAGCCTAAACGGGCTTGAGTTACTTCTGGTTGTTGGATAGCATCCCAAGCGGGCTGCACGGGTAATGGTGGGGTGGGACTTAGGGAAACCGGCGGCGTAGTACCACAACCTTGCAGGGTTTGCACTGTGCCCCACGCCCCAAGTGCCAGCAGAAATTGCCTACGGTTTGAGCTAATAGACATCAATAGTAAAAGCTAGTAAAGCTGTGGGGAGAAAAACTATATTCTTCTCAATCCTAAGCTAATGGCTCTGGGTTTTGACCGCGCAAAATCTGCACAATTCTTTGACTGGCCCGCCCATCCCCAAAAGGATTAGCCACATTCGCCATCGCCGTATAAGCATTGGGATCGGTCAGTAAATTATGGGCAGCGGCAACTACGGCGGCGGTTTCTGTCCCCACCAGCTTAGCTGTGCCTGCGGTGACGGCTTCGGGGCGCTCGGTGGTCAAACGTAGCACCAGTACCGGCTTGCCTAATGTCGGTGCTTCTTCCTGCAAGCCGCCAGAGTCGGTCATCACCAAATAACACTCCGCCATAGCAGCCACTAGCTCACTATAACTAAATGGTTCACATAAAAATATCCGGGGATGATCGCCTAAAATTGCCTGCAAAGGTTCGCGCACCACGGGATTTTTATGCATGGGTAAAACCACTGCCACATCAGGAAATCTCGCCAAAATCTCCAGCCATGCCGCTGCGATCGCCGCTAGGGGCGCACCCCAATTTTCCCGCCGATGTACAGTGGCTAAAATCACCCGATGCTTTTGCCAATCAAGCCCTGGTACAACGGATGCAGCTACACTATGCCCCGCTGGTGACTGATCTGCCTGAGCCTGTTTGACTTGAGTTTGACGCACCTGCAATAAAGCATCAATCACCGTATTACCCGTATGATAAATGCCACAAGTCACCCCAGCAGCTTGCAAATTAGCCACCGCCGCTGGAGTGGGTGCAAAATGAAACTGAGCCACTTGAGAAATTAAGCGCCGATTCGCCTCTTCGGGGTAAGGATTCCACAGATCATGGGTGCGTAAACCAGCTTCGACATGACCCACGGGAATTTTTTGATAAAACGCGGCCAATGCTGCGGCAAAAGCCGTCGTCGTATCCCCTTGCACCAAAACCACATCAGGACGCAACTCGGCTAATAAAGTCTCTAAACCCGTCAATGCCCCACAGGTAATTTGGGTTAGAGTCTGCTTTGGTTGCATAATTGCCAAATCACAGTCCGCTTGCAAATCAAACAAACCCATGACCTGATCTACCATCTCACGGTGCTGTCCGGTGAGGATTACGGTAACTTTTAGCTGGGGATCAGTCCGCAAAGCTAAGATTACCGGCGCTAACTTAATCGCTTCGGGACGAGTGCCTAAAATCACCGCACAATGGGATAAATCCCCCGATAACATAGGATGGAGATCTGGCATAGGTATGGAGTGCGCTGTACCTGCGGTTAACAATATCTGAATTATGGGACTACTTTTGCTGTACTAAATTCTGTTTTGGCGCACCACTCTGCCCAGCCGCACCGGAATTATCAGCCACACTATCCGTGGAAACCACTTGCATCGCCGCCGTAGGACGCACTGCCTTATCGGGTTTAGCAGGACGTAGGGTACTGTGCAAGCCTTGGACTAAACCAATAATCAAGCCGCATATAACGAGATATTGGCCAAATTGTAATAAGAAACTATTGGTATGGAACCAATTGCGGGAATTGCCTGCCGCTGGAGATTCAGAAGCTTGATTCATAATATTTCCTGTCTCGGCCGCTGCCGGATCAATGATGGATAGGTTAGCTTGTGAATCCATTGACGCAGCCTGAGCAGGGTTTGTTGTTAGTACATTCGGCTCAACTTTAGGTTTAACAATAGTGGCAGCAGGAGTAGTAGGTACGTTGGTGGGTACATCCATAAGCATAAAAATCTCGGTTGCTTCTGGGGATGGCACCACTTCAGGTAAAGGTAAATCAGGCAAAGGTTGCAGGGCTAATTGCAGTAATTCGTTATCACTCGCCCCAATACTACCGATGGGATCATTACCGAAAATATCATCAAAACTTTCATTACGAGCCGCAATTTCTGGCTCAAGCTGACTGGGCGCTATGGTTACCGCTGGCTCGGTTAAGTGGGGTGGCTCAGATAACACTACACTACCATCTAAACTATTAACTGCGTCACTAGTTCCATGATTAAGCTGCGGTTGGGTCGGTACAGAACCATCCCGCATATTATCCTGGAGCATAGTTTCATCATTACTATCAGTCTCTAAGGCAATCATGGCTGGGGGATCAATCTGTACTAGTTCCGTCCAAGCTGGGGCATCTTGTCCCGTTTGTTGCCATGAAATATGGAGACTGGAAACTTTTTGCACCTCTAAAGAAACAAACCATTTCTTGAGCATCGCCACCAATACGGTGCGATTGGGAATGCGTAAGTCGTCATCAAGGGAGCGGAGATCTGACTCGATCAGGATATGTAGGCAATTTTCTTCCTGATCAACGGCTGCCATCATGCCCTGACTTTTGAGCAGCCGATTCATCAGTGACGAAATCGCCGTGATATTGCCCTGTTTAGCCTGTTGCAAGGAATTAACTTCAGACACAATGTTTAGCCCCATAAACCAGTAAATTCAATGGATCGTCAAGGCAGTTGACCCATCCTGCTTTGATAAGCAAAATGTATCAGATCTTGCCTTTAATGGCTTAAATCTAGCCCATTAACTAACGTGAACGGGAAGTCCCGCAGTCTATCCGTTTACAAGGATGAGTGACGGGATGAAAGTGAGTCAGAAAACAAATTGAGCGACAGCGAATCAATATCAATTCTATATCAATTCTATGCTATAATTAGTTTATCAGTATTCGATATTCTTGATAAATGCATAAAGCATACAAATACAGAATCTATCCCACAAGTGAGCAAGAAACCTTGCTTGCAAAGTCTTTTGGCTGTGCAAGATGGTTCTGGAACTATGCCTTAAACCTATGCCAAGAAACCTATAAAAATACTGGTAAGGGGCTAACTAGGGGATACATACAAGGCTTACTTCCTGCACTCAAGAAAGAATATGAATGGCTAACCGAACCCTATTCTCAATGTTTGCAAGTCGTAGCTTTGAATTTATCCACTGCTTACAAAAACTTCTTTGATAAACGCGCCATGTTGCCTAAGTTCAAATCAAAGCATGGTAGGCAGTCAATTAGTTATCCCCAAAATGTTAAGTTTGATGGTGACAAGATTTATTTACCCAAAATAGATTGGGTGTATTTTCAGCGTCATCGTGATTTTGAAGGCGATGTCAAAACCGTAACGGTTTCTCGCAATCCTGACGGGAAATATTTTGTCTCTGTCTTGGTTGACGATGGTAAAGCTAATCCTGAATTAGTACCAGTGGATAAAGCTGTTGGTATTGATGTTGGGTTGACCCATTTTGCGATTACCAGTGATGGCTCAAAGTTTGATAATCCTAGATTTTTTGTCAAACATCAACGCAACTTAAAACGTAAACAGCAAAAGCTATCCAAGAAAAAGAAAGGTAGCCAAAACCGTAAAAAGGCAAGATTGGCGTGAACTTTCGCCAATCTTGCCAGATGTCGTGAAGATTTTCTGCACAAACTATCCCGCAAGATAGTCAACGAAAACCAAGTTATTGCAGTAGAAAATCTCAACATCAAGGGCATAGTCAAAAACCATAATCTAGCCAAAGCGATTAGCGATGTTGGCTGGGGTATGTTCTGCACAATGCTTAAATACAAGGCTGAAAGCAAAGGGAAACAATATATCGAAATTGATCGATGGTTCCCTAGCTCTAAAACTTGCCATGTTTGTCTAAATCGAGTTGATCATCTCAGTCTTGATGTTAGAGCATGGACTTGCAAGCATTGCGGTACTCACCATGACCGTGATGTAAATGCAGCGATAAATATTAGAAATGAAGCCTTGCGGATACTTCGACTCGGCTCAGTACGAGTTATCTCGTTAGGAACTAGCGAGTCTGCCTGTGGAGGGGATGTAAGTCGATCTGGTAAAACTTCGGTTTTGTTGGACGCTATCCCCGTTGAATCAGGAAGCCAGCGCTGTACCGCCTAAGCGGTCAGCCTCTGGTAGTTCACTTTTACTCACTTTTCCTCATCTTCTAGGGTTCTTGAGGAAATTAATGCGCCATAATCATGATTTTATCAAGAAATACATATCATGAAATGCTTGATGTGCATTAAAGCAAGGGGCAAGATCCCCAACTTTTTCTAGGCAAGCCAAGACAATTTGCCAATTTATCAAAGAAGTCGGGGATCTGGGGTTTTACAGGTTTCTTTTATTAAACTTTGGTTGATTGCTTCTTCTTGAGATGCTTCCGCAATAGCCCCGCCAAAAAAACGCCACACCAAAACTAGGATCACAGTCAAAGGGAATTAGGTGTAGCAACAACCTCAGTCACCTGAATATTGAAAGAATTAAAAGTTAAACTACTAGTATAAGTTGTTCCATCGTTGGCACTAAACTCATAGCTGTCAAAAGTGATACCGCTGATACCTGTAGGCGTTATACCGGCATTGTTCGCACGCCAATTATAATTACCTGCTGTGGCATCTACCAATAGCCAGTAGCGAGTATCTGCCTTAAAGGTAATGGTTGAAGTGGGAGTGAAGGTAAAGTTGTTAGTCTTATTACTGCTGGAACTGGGGTTAGTAAACATTACCGACTGAAGAATTGCACCATTGGGATTAGTGCTAGTCTTATTTACATCCTGATAGATGCGCAACCGGGCTACATCGTTAGCAGTAGTACTGTAGTTTTGTAACCGCAACGTGATGCTGTCTAAGATGTAGTCCTTGCCTGTGGGGAGAGTAAATCCAATAGCTTTTTGACGCGCCGATGTGCTTATGAAGGTGACTGATCCATCATTTGTGGATGAATAGTTGCCAATCAAAGTAATCGCATCAGCGGGGTTAGAAATAGTGAGAATACCGACGCAGAGATTCGTTACCCCCACCATTGTTCGCAAGTTATTCGGCTTTATATCGTTCATGGTTTCTCGGTGAGGTTAGATATGTTCACCAGGGAATTAATAGTGTGCAATGTATCAAATTACCGAGCCAAATAATGTGTGTTTTATAACTATGAGAAACCTTGAAAAATCCTTAAGACAATTGCTATTTTACTCAGGCAAATAGTCCTCATCTAAAACTTGATCTGCGGTGAAAGGAGATGTGATAGGAAAGGTATCTATAGCAATATTTGTCTCAAGAGATGCGAGTTTCCTTGCGGCTATGTAGCAATCATCAAACTCATCGGCAAAATGACGCTTCAGGCTGGGGCTAGTTTTGAAAGCCTTATGTAATCTACGGCGATGCTCAAATAATGTAGCTCGCCAACTGTTGGATCGCTTTTCGGGTTGATATTTGTACTTCAAAAGATGCATCAGCACCACTTCCAAATTGCTCTCTAGAGCCTGCTTTTGGCTACTACCCATGTCACTGATTTCTTCAATAAGATTTTCTCTGTCTAACTCAGACAGTCTATTTTCTGATAACAACTTCACCGCCTGCTCAACCCACAGACAAAAATCTTGGGCATAGAGATCGTGATGGGATATTGCTTGTTGAGTTTGGGTTTGGTCAGTAGCGATGGTCATATCGGCTCGCTCTTTTCGCGCTATCAATAAGTTAATTATAACTCAGCTAAATATTTCCGGTTTTTTGATGATAATATTGCTGTATATTAATTCAAGTTAGGCGCTCCCTAAAATGGCTCCCTAAAATGGCACAATTAGAACTCAATAAAAAACGGCATAGACTTTGCCTAAACCGCTTTTTGTATTCAATTCAAATCGTTTGCACTGCGTAAGGAATTAAACTTTGGTTGATTGCTTCTTCTTGAGGTGTTTACGCAATAGCCAACCGCCACCCAAGACAGCAACACCAAAACTAGGATCAAAGTCAAAGGGAATAGGTGTAGCCTGAATGTCAAGAATATTCAAATTTGTACTGCTACTATAACTCGATCCATTGTTGCTACTAACCTGATAGCTTTCAACAACAGCAATGCCTGTGGGTGTTGTGGGTGGGTTGTTACCCAGCCAATTATAATTACCTGATGTTGCACTTACCCGCAGCCAGTAGCGAGTATCTGCCTTAAGGGTAAATGTCGAGGTGGGAGTGAAGATAAAGTCGTTAATCGTATTACTACTGGAGCTAGGGTTATTAAACAGTAACGACTGAAGAGTTGCACCATTAGGATTAGTGCTAGTTTTATTTACATCCTCATAGATGCGCAACCGGGCTACATCGCCAGCAGTAGTGCTGTAGTTTTGTAACCGCAAGGTGATGCTGTCTAAGTTGTAGTCACTGCCTGTGGGGAGAGTGAATCCAATAGCTTTGTCAGTAGTTCCACCAGTATTAATGGGTGTGGAGAGTCCATCATTTGTGGACGAATTGAGAACCAAGCTAATCGCATCGGCGGGGTTAGAAATAGCAAGAATACCAACGCAGAGGGTTGCTACCCCCCCCCATTTTTCGTAAATTATTCACTTTTGTCTTGTTCATAGTTTCTCCGTGAGATTGGATATATTCACCAGTGTTAAGGTCTTGACAGTAGGCAATATATCAAATTACCGAACCAAATAATGTGTCTTTTATAACTACAAGTAATCTTCAAAATCCGATCAAACAATTACTATTTACTCAGGCAAATAGTCCTCATCTAAAATTTGAGATGCGGTGAAAGGCGATGTTATAGGAAAAGTATCTATAGCAATATTTGTCTCAACTGAGGCGAGCTTCCTTGCATCTAAATAGACATCGGCAAATTCCTCTAAGAAATGTCTTTTCAGGCTAGGGCTATTTTTAAAAGCTTTGCGGATTCTTTGACGATGTTCGACTATGGTATAGCGCCAACTATTAGTTCTTTTGTCGGGTTGGTATTTGTATTTGAGCAAGTGCATGAGAATAACTTTGAGATTGCTTTCTAATGCTTGCTTTTGGCTATTACTCATGTCGGAAATTTCTTCAAGCAAATTCTCTAAATCCAAATCCCGAAGATTACCCTCGCGCAGTAGCACTAAAGCTCTCTCAACCCACAGACAAAAATCTTGTTCGTAGAGATCGTGATGGGATATTGCTGGTTGAGTTTGGGTTTGCTCAGTGATGGTCATATTGGTTTACCCGTCCTTACTATGCCTATAGTACCAGTAGTTAAAATTATCCCCACCCAGACAAAATCACCCCAAACCAAAAGCGTCACCGCAAAGGTAGGTTAAAAATCACAAGTAACCCACAAGTATTATAAAAATTCACTTAAGCCTTAGCTTTCTTTTTGCCCATCATATTTTGCAAACTCAACAGCCCCACACCTAAGGTAACTAAAAATACACCGAAGACTTGCAGTGGCTCTAACTTGTCACCTAAAATAGAGAATGCTAAAAATGCGGTAAAAACTGGGCCACTAGAACTCACAATCGAAGCCTGCGCCGCACCCATCATCTTAGTACCAAAACTAGTCAGCAAATAACCGGAAAGCGTCGTAGCTGCGATCATGGCACACATTAACAGCAGATTTCCTTGCCAAGAAATTACACCCCAGATCGAAGGCAAGGTGAAGATACATAGTACTAAAATAATGGTGAAATTAATGGCGGTAAATGATACCGGATTCAGCTTTTTGAAACAAGCCTGAGAGGTGACGATGTAGCCCGCAAAGGTAGTCCCTGCCATTAATGCATAGATAATACCCAAGGGATTAGGCGGCGTTGGCCCCACCCGACTAAATACGGCACTGGTCAGGATGACCCCCACATAGACAAGGCCAATCACCAACCAACGATGTAAGCTGGGCTTCTCACCAAATAAAAACCACACCATCAACACCGTCACAGTGGGGAAGATGAAAAATACCGTTGTGGCAATGGCCGGTTTCATCAAACTAATCGCCAAATAGGTGAAAGTAAACGAGGCAAACTGCAACGCCGCGCTTAAGGTAACTCGCCAAAACAGCCCCATTTGCCCGGGAACTAATAAGCCGCTAATATCTTTAGCTACATTAACCCGAAAGACACTCCCTGCCACTAGCCACATCACTGGGGTAGCGAATAACATCCGCAGCAACAGCACCACAAAAGAATTTGCCACACTGGACTGCAATAATCCCCCAAACTGAAATGCCCCTAAAATATTTGATTTAACAAAGACCACTCTGACCAAAACATTCTGGAATGACAGCACCACCGAAGCGCCAATCACCATGATGAAACCCACCCACCAGTCATTAAGTTGTTTGACCGGAGCCGCCGGAGCAGTATTGTCCGCCATTGGCTGGGTAAGTGGTTGGGTTAGGGGCTGGGTCACTCCCTGGGTATTAGTCTGTCCGTAAGGCGGCGGGAAAGGCGGCATTTGCACGGAGCCATAGCTGCCATTGCCATTAGCTTTGGGGAACCCTGCCCCATTGGCCATGCCCCCACCCTGATTAGACCAATTATTGGGCGTGACCTTGTGGGGTAAAACTGGTCCAGTGCCCTGATCTAAATTATTGTCCCCCTGTAAATAATTGCCATCTGGTGGGTTATGGCGCAAATATTCTTCAATTTTTTCCACTAAACCCGACAGCATCAATTCCCCTTGCTGCCGTTGGCTATACATCCGCTGCATCTGCTCGTTGAGATCCTTTTGATAGGCTCCCATGTCTTGCTGCAAGCTCTGAAAAGTAGCCCGCAACAAGTTATCAAGCTGCATCATCTGCGTATCAAAACTATTGGCGTGTTGCCCCAAAGCCTTACCGTGGTCATCGGTCACATCGTTACGCAAATAAAAAGCAATCGACTGAGCTAGTTGCTCAATCCACTGTTGCCGTTGTACTTCTTGGCGATCTAAACCATGTTGCGCCACTAACTGCACTTCAATTTCTTTGCGTTGGGACTGCAAACGCTGGATTTCATCAGTTAAAGAGCTTTTTTGGGCCTGTAAGATCAGAATCTCACGGCTTAGCTTGGCTAGTACATTGGCCCGGAGATCGGTAAGATCTTTTGTAATTCCTGCAAGGGTTTGCTCGTAGGAAGTGGATTGTCCATGACTGCTACTCATTGTCGGATTCGCCTCATCATACAGCTACCGAGTTGACCAACGGGAGATTGTCCGCCCAAAGGCTAATAATTACTACCACGTTTTGTGAGATTTTGGCACTTGGTTTGCGAATTTTATAACACTATTTTTGACCAATTGCGTAAGATGTCCTCACTTTCTGCGGATTTCTGATTAACATCCCTATTTGATCCCACCAGAAAGCGTTGTATTGGCTAAATTCGTTAAGTTTTCAGCCTACGAAGGTTTCAGTCCGCTAAAGTTATTAACTCTTATTAACTAATCTATTAATTAAAATTAACTAGAAAGCACCTAGACAATTAAACTGCCTCCCTATGGCAAAGATGATTGACTCAAGCCGTTGATTAGGCGAAAATTTTGGTAAATCATCATGAAGCGCCATAATTGTCCGTGATTTTTGCCGACTGATCACCTGCGATTTACCCCCTCATTAGCCCCCATGACTTCATCAGATAATTCCCGTGCGTTCCTCCGCCAAGTTGGTGCTGGGGGACGGTTGTTTAGCCTTTCGTCCAGTGCGGAAATTAAAATCGGGCGTGAACCGGACTGTGACATCGTCCTCGATAGTAATCAATATCCGGGGGTGTCCCGTTATCACATGGCGATTCGTCCCCTGGCAACGTTGCCGGATCAAGGTTTGCAATGGGAAATCGGTGATTTGGGTAGCTCTAATGGCACATTTATTAATGGGCAACGGTTAGCGGGATGGCAGCCTTTAGCTCAAGGAGATCACATTGTTTTAGGCGCAGCGGTAATCGAGTTTATTTTTGAAGCTCGCTCGGCGGTGACGGTGCAAGGGGGCTTAGATCTAATGCCAGATCAAGGGGATCGTGATGGCTCAAGGTTATCAATGACCCAATTACTGCCGATCTTGTCTACGGGGAGTGACTTAACTAAAAAAGCTTTTTTGATCCCTGGTGTGGTGACCGTGCTTTGTGTGGTGGGGATGTTTGCCACCTTGGGCGATCCTAAAAAATTTGGCTTGTTTGCGTTGGTGTTAGGGTTTTATCTAGCAGCAGCGGCATTTTATGTGGTGTACCATCTCTGTGGCAAAGCTAAACCTTGGTGGTTGTTTATTACGGTGGCTTTAAGTACGGGGTTGTTAATTCTGTTTGCTTTTAGTCCCTTTGAGTTTGTGTTTCGCCGCCTTTTGCCCGGGAATGTGGCAGCTTTACGGGAAAATGCCGGTTTCTTTTCCCAACTATTTGCCCATTTTTTTGGGGCGGGGATGTTAGAAGAATTGCTGAAGGCTGTACCGATTTTTGTCTGTTATGCCATTGGTCAAACTATGCCCAAGCTACGGGATAAAATCGGGGTGCGCGAACCCCTTGATGGCATTTTGTTGGGGGCAGCTTCGGCGGTGGGTTTTACCTTACTAGAAACTTTAGGGGAATATGTGCCCGATACAGTGCGACAGGTTACCGCCGGAGCCGGTTTAGCCGCAGGGCAGTTTGTGGGGTTGCAGTTATTGATCCCACGAGTGATTGGGGCAGTGGCGGGGCACATGGCCTATAGCGGCTACTTTGGTTATTTCATCGGTTTAGCTGCTCTGAAACCCTCAAAGAAATGGATTATCTTACCCATTGGCTACCTCACCGCTTCGAGTTTACACGCCCTGTGGAATGCCTCGGCTTCAGTACATTTAATGTTATCAGCGGTGGTGGGGATTGTTTCCTACGCTTTCTTAGCCGCAGCGATCCTCAAAGCCAGAGAGCTTTCACCGACGCGAAACCAAAATTTTGCCACCAGAATTCGCTAAAAAAACTCCCATAAGTTTTTTTACCTACGGGGATCAATAGGGACTAATGTGTAATATTATTAAGAACGTGTAACAAAACACAACCCTAAAAGCCTGTCATAAAAGTAATTTAAGATACATTATTAACCTCACTTCACCCAAAACCATGGCCAAAAAGACACTTGCAAGCCTCACTGCTGCTGAACTATCCGGCAAGAAAGTTTTAGTTCGGGTTGACTTTAACGTACCCCAAGATGACACTGGGGCAATTACCGATGACACCCGCATCCGTGCGGCGCTACCCACCATCAAATACCTCAGCGAATCTGGCGCAAAAGTCATCCTCACCAGCCACTTAGGTCGTCCCAAGGGTGTTACCGAAAAGCTTCGCCTCAATCCTATTGCCGAGCGCTTGCAGTCTTTGATTGGTCAGCCTGTGGTGAAAACCGATGACTCCATTGGTGATGCCGTTGTCGCCACTATTGACGCTTTGCCCAATGGCGGTATTGTGCTGTTAGAAAATATTCGTTTCTATCCCGAAGAAGAAAAGAACGATCCAGAATTTGCGGCTAAGTTGGCAGCTTTGGCAGATATTTATGTCAATGATGCTTTTGGTGCAGCACACCGCGCTCATGCTTCCACCGAAGGCGTAGCCAAAGTACCCCACATCACCGCAGCAGTGGCTGGTTTCTTGCTAGATAAGGAATTGCAATATCTCAGTGGTGCCATCGACAATCCGAAGAAGCCTTTAGCTGCCATCGTGGGTGGTTCTAAAGTTTCGAGCAAGATCGGTGTCATTGAAACCTTGTTAGATAAGGTGGATGTGTTGTTGATCGGCGGCGGCATGATTTTCACGTTCTTTGCGGCCCGTGGCTTGAGTGTGGGTAAGTCGTTGGTAGAAGCAGACAAGCTCGAATTGGCTAAGGCACTCGAAGCCAAAGCCGCTAAAAATGGCGTGAAGTTCCTGTTGCCTACGGATGTGGTAGTTGCCGATGCTTTTAGTGCTGATGCGAATACCCAAACCGTCAGCATTGACGCAATCCCCGATGGTTGGATGGGTTTAGATATTGGCCCTGACTCGGTGAAAACTTTCCAATCCGCTTTAGCTGACTGTAAGAGTGTGATTTGGAATGGCCCTATGGGTGTATTTGAAATCGACAAATTTGCTAAGGGCACTGAAGCGATCGCTTATACTTTGGCGGACTTGACGGGCACTGGCACGATTACAATCATTGGTGGTGGCGACTCAGTAGCGGCGGTAGAAAAAGTTGGTGTAGCTGCCAAGATGAGCCATATTTCCACCGGTGGCGGTGCTAGCTTGGAATTGCTCGAAGGTAAAGTATTGCCAGGTATTGCGGCTTTAAACGAAGCTTAAATTTGGTGGTATAACAACTTGCTTTAGACTTTAAGTAACAATGCCTAGTAGAATGTCTAGCTGCTAGGATTTAGCTCTTAGTCTAATGTCGAAAGTTTTGGCATTAGCTGAAGTGATGGCAAAACTGAATAGATAAATCTAAAAACTGAACTGAAGTGAGAAAGGGGTAATTCTAAGGAATCGCCCCTTTTTTATTGGGATTTTATTTCTAGTTGATTCATAAAAGATTATAGTCAATCAAATTAAGAATGGCACGTCTTCAAGGCAATAAATAGCACCACCCCGTCAGGCTTTGCCTGCCACCCCTCCACGGGCTACCGTGTACACACAACTACAGAAATTTGCAAATCTCATCAATTACCCCTCCCTAGCCCTCCCCTTGCAAAGGCTACGGTATACACACAAGTCCAAATTGTGCGATCCCATCTCGAATGCCCTGCAATAAATTGCGGGCTAAAAGCTAAAACCCGTTGAAACGGGTTAAATTCCAGAATTTAGTCAGTTTTAACTGACTTTAGCTTTTAGCCAAGAACTTCAGTTCTTGGTTCTCGCTTGTGTGTACACGGTAGCTCCAGGGGAGGGGAATTTTAATCTTGTCTGTAACCTCCCTTGGAGGGGTACGCCACAGGCGGGGGGTGGTCAAGTTCTTTTAATGTCCCAAAATAATTTTAAATGACTATATCTTCTCCATTATTCCCATTCAGCGGCTTCTTGGTGGGCTGATTCTACTAAAAAATTCGCTACGCTTTCCCAATCAGAACCAACGGGAGGAGCATAAACTTGGGCTAATTGTCCCCGATGCAAATGGATTAAGCGATCGCACCAGTTTTGGATTAATTCTAGTTGATGATTGGTCATAATTACGGTGCGTTGGGGATGATCAATCACATATTGCCGTAATACATTGCATAAATGTCGCGCTATGCCATAGTCAAGGGCTGAAGTTGGCTCATCTAATAAGAGAACTTCTGGTTCCATCATTAATCCGCGACAAATTGCCACCCATTGCCGCTGCCCTAGGGAAAGTTCTAAAGCAGTGCGCGATAATAAATGGCGTTCAAAATCTAGAACCGTGAGCCAATGATCTAGCCTTTGGTTGGCGATTTCGGGGGCTAATTTCTGTAATCGTAACGGATAAAGTAAGGCATCTAATACCGTCATATCTAATAAACGGCTTTCTTGGGGCACTAAAACGATGCGCCGCCGCAGTTCATTCACCGGAATCTGCTTAATGGGTTTTTCGTTATGGGTAATTTCGCCTTCAGTCACATCAATGAGGCGATTGAGTAATCGTAAGAGGGTGGATTTCCCTGAACCAGTTGCGCCAACTATGGCAATGCATTCTCCCGCTGGCAGTGGGCAACTGATAGAGCGTAAAATGGAACCATAGGAAATGGCGTTAAGGTGCATAAAAAGAATTGCAAATTGCTATTATATATTATAAGACTGCTATTATAAATTACTTTTATAAAAAAATTAGGACTTACGCAAAACCTAAATTGCCCTCATCCCCCAACCCCTTCTCCCAGAACGGGAGAAGGGGAGTAAGATCAATTTCTTGTTCCCCTCTCCCAAAGTGGGCGATGGGCTAGGGGTGAGGGTCTTACAAACTTCTGCGTAAGTCCTAAAAATAATAAAATCAAAGCTAGAAATAATTAAGATTGATAGAACCACAATGATTTATGGTGGAGATCATCGGCTAAAATTTATTTTGATCAAGATAGATTGATCAATGGATTATCAACAACGGAGCAAAACCATTGCTGGCTAGAGTTTGGAGCGGAGCCATTGTAGGAATTGATGCCCTACAAGTGGGGGTTGAGGTGGATATTTCCGGCGGTATGCCCGCGATTACTTTGGTGGGACTGCCGGACACAGCGGTTTCTGAAAGTCGCGAACGGGTCAAAGCGGCGCTCAAAAATGCGGGTTATGCGTTTCCGATGCGGAAAATTACGATCAATCTTACCCCAGCGGATGTGCGCAAGGAAGGGCCGAGTTTTGATTTACCGATTGCGGTGGGGATTTTAGCCGCTTCGGAACAGGTCGATCCACAATTATTAGGGGATTATGTCTTTTTAGGGGAATTGTCTTTGGATGGCTCGCTACGTCCGGTGTCTGGGGTTTTGCCAATGGCGGTGATGGCGCAAAATTTAGGACTTTCGGGAATTATTGTGCCTGAAGCTAATGCCCAAGAAGCGGCTTTGGTCAAAGGTTTGGCGGTGTATGGTTTACGAGACTTGATCGCGGTGGGGGATTTTCTTGCTAATCCGAGTAAATACGCAGCTACGGTTTTTGCTCCCCATGAGAATCACACCCCTGATCCCCACAGTCTAGATTTACGGGATGTGAAGGGTCAACATCAAGCGCGGCGTGCTTTAGAAATTGCCGCTGCGGGGGGACATAATTTGATTTTTGTCGGGCCGCCGGGATCAGGTAAGACGCTGTTGGCACGACGTTTGTCTAGTATTTTACCAGCGATGAGTTTCCATGAAGCCCTAGAAGTAACGCGCATTCATTCTGTCGCCGGATTGTTGAAAGGGAGAGGTTTAATTAAAGATCGTCCTTTTCGGAGTCCGCACCATTCCGCTTCTGGTCCGGCGTTGGTTGGTGGCGGCAGTTTTCCGCGTCCGGGGGAGATTTCTTTGGCGACCCACGGCATTCTCTTTCTCGATGAATTAACCGAATTTAAAAGAGAAGTTCTCGAATTCCTGCGCCAACCCCTCGAAGATGGTTTTGTTTCCATTTCGCGGACGCGGCAATCAGTAACTTTTCCGGCACAGTTTACCCTAGTGGCGAGTACGAATCCCTGTCAGTGCGGCTATTATGGCGATTCGGTGCAAGCTTGTTCCTGTACGCCGCGCCAAAGGGAACAATATTGGGCGAAGTTATCGGGGCCTTTAATGGATCGCATTGATTTACAAGTGACTGTATCGCGATTGAAACCCCAAGAAATTGTCAACAGTAGCATTGGCGAAAGTTCTAGCAGTGTTAAGGAGCGAGTGCAGCAGGCAAGGCAGGTGCAACGGGAGCGCTTCCAAGCAGAACCAAGCCTTAATTGTAATGCCCAAATGCAGAGCCGTCATCTGCGCCAATGGTGCGAATTAGATGATACTTC
>JBAXSK010000359.1:0-3068 GCA_037130765.1 Pseudanabaena sp. ELA607 | reverse complement strand
CAATTTTTCCTTCCAACAGTTCTACGCGATCGTCCTCATCCAAAATTCCTGCTTCTATCATTTGGTGATAATCAGCGATCGACCAGAGATGGATTTGGGGTTCAAGTTCTTGTTCTATTGGGACATCGATTACAGTTGCTTGCATGACAGTACTACTCACAGCATACCTATGTTAATTTTAGCAAAAAATAAAATAAAGCTTGGGAATGCTTAGCATTTCATCAGGATCGCTTAGCGGTTAGATATAATGAAGCAACCTGTAACAAATTGTAAAGTTTGGTATGCAAGAAAGAGGCTAATAGATAAAATTAACAAGAATAAATTTTGAAATATCGGTTTTAGAAGTTATCCAAAAAGCATACGGTTTTGCAATTTTTTACTAATAACTTCCATGCTTATACCGCAGTTGCGGATGAATTATAAGTTATGCTAGTACCACGAAGTCCGTAAAGAGTGTATAGGATTTAGATAACAATGAATCTAGGCATCATGAATTATGAAAATAAAGAAAAAGCTATTTGTCCTATCTATTCTATTGTGTGAGTTATATCTATCTTCTACTACTGCAAATAGTCTGTTCTCGCAGATTGCTTTTGCTCAAGATAGTGATTGCCAAAACACCATTTCAAAGTCTATTAGACGTATTGAAAATGCAAGATCTACTGTTGTTAAAGTTGAGCAATTCAAACAGAGTTATCAGGATTATCCAACAAATCGAGCATTAGGCTATAGTTTTTCGCTCTCAGGCAAAGGAGTAGGAGATGTTATGTCTTCTAGAGTGTTTTTAACCGATATCAGCACGGAAATTATTTCAAATTGTAAATCTATTAGCTCGGTATCTTTTGGTCAGTATAGAACTGATTGGGTTGGAACTTTTGGACTAATGAAAAACGGGAAAGTAGAACCTTTTGAATGCCTCCCTCCAGAACGAGGTAGAGAGCTATCTTGGGGTAAGAAGATTTGTATTTAAGGTTTCAAATTTTGAATCAATCTCTAAAGTCAGACAATAAATAATAGAGTCTAAACCAAGTCAAATCAAATAGTGACAGTTATCTTGATGCAAAGACATACCAGAGGAGCAAAAAAAAATGACAACACGACATATTGTGACTGCATTGACAACTCTTGCAACATTTAGCGGGCTAATCTCAGTTTCTAATTCTGTTGTACCAAACTCTGCCATAGCCCAGTCGAAGGAGTCTAAGCCAGAAGTCGTTGAACTCAAAGAAGATGGAGATTACAAGCCGATTGCCGTTGCCTATTTTCGGGAATTTTTGCTGTCAGGTTCGAGAGAGACTCCAGAAAGTGCAGAAAGAAGACTTGCTCAAGCCAGCATTAAAACAGCAGTGATAGACTTAAATGGTGACGGACAAGTTGAAATCATTGCAGGTTTCATGGGTGACATGCGGTATTGTGCCAAAATTGGAGGATGCCCAATGACAATTTTACAGAAAAAGTCAGGTCAGTGGCAACCGATATCTCCTGATAGGTTGATGGCTTTTTCTATTCAGCTTGATCGTGGAACAACTAAAGGGTATCGAAATCTGATTGCAGGTCGTGCTGGTTTCCAGCATAATAGTCGGCTTATCTTTGACGGTCAGCAGTACGTTCCAGTTGGTCTGGTTGTACCAGATAATGTAATCGCCCAGCCTACTAGTAAAGCAAAAGGTTGCCTCAATAGTCGAATTGTTACCAATGCTGGCATTGTCCGAGAAAGCTATCGTGTTGGTAATTTTGTCCTAAATGATGGGACTGGTTCTTCAATTAATGTTCGCGAAAAACCTACGACTGAGTCTTCTATTCAATACGTTGCTCCTTCTCGCCGAGGTGTGTCTATTTTTGAGCAAGTCGTTGGAACAGATGACTATTGCTGGATTAAAGTAGAGGGTCAAATATGGGATAAGGGGAATACCAGACCCATTGGTATTTTCTCAGGCTGGGTACGTGGTGATTTTGTGAAGATGGAAACCTAATGGTTGGACTATTCGATCAATAGCGAGCAGACCGCACGAGTCGTATAATTTCTTCATGTATGACGACACCTGCCGATTTATTGCCGAACACTTTTCAGTGCGATCGCCGATCTTGTAGGGTGCGTTAATGAAATGTAAATGTAACGCACCCGTTTAATACTAATTATTTGTGCGTTACGCTCCGCTAACGCACGCTACGGAATTGGTTATTCGTCCCAAATTTCTTTAGGTTTTTCTGGAATTTCTGTAGCTCCCCAATCGGGTGGATATAGCCCCTGTGCAGTAAAACGATGAATGCTAGAAAATTGCCAATTTTGGGCTTTTGAACATAATCCATGCCTTACGGGATTGGAATGAATATAATCGCAATGTAGAGCGTAATCTTGCTCATCTCGAATTAAATGTTCCCAAAAACAACGCTGCCATAGATTTTTTTCTTTTCGTTTTTGTCGTGACAGGGAAATTTCTGCATTAATTCCTAATTGTTCTCCATAATGTTTAGTGACATAAGTTTTGATTAATCGTAATCTGACTGAAAAATCCTTATCTTCTTCTGGTAACGTCCACAGACAATGGAAATGATCTGGTAATAGAACGAAAGCATTTATTTCAAATGAATATTTTTCCCGAACTTTAG
The DNA here is from genome assembly GCA_037130765.1 of Pseudanabaena sp. ELA607. Taxonomy (GTDB): domain Bacteria; phylum Cyanobacteriota; class Cyanobacteriia; order Pseudanabaenales; family Pseudanabaenaceae; genus JBAXSK01. The sequence goes on along the minus strand of JBAXSK010000359.1, from coordinate 458 downwards.
AGATCGCCTCTCGCAAGGCTTTACGCCCTAAATCACTACAAAGCCAAGGAATTCTCTGATAAGTGACTTGGGTAATAAAATAAGTTCCTCCTGCGATCGCTGGTCTCCGATAATTTGACATCATCGTCAATATTAAATTTTTTAACCTTGACGACTGCCCTACTCGCGATTAGGTTTATCCGTCGTGCGCTGCATCAACCACAGTGAACTGCTCAAGCCCACAAAATGAGCAAAAATCACATTAAAACTCGCTTGAATGATTTGCAAATCAATGGGCTGGATCGTCTGACTAAATCCACCCACCGCCGAAAAATTCCCCTGCTGGGCCCGAATTGCTAAAGTACCAACAATTGCCCCTGCTCCTAATAAAGTTAAAAACATCCCCACCAGATTTACCACCACACCAATTTTGAGTTGAAACAGAGTTTGGGATTTGGTGGGGCGCTCTGGGGTGCGCA
>JBAXSK010000358.1:0-3097 GCA_037130765.1 Pseudanabaena sp. ELA607 | reverse complement strand
TATGGCATCGCCATTGAAGCCATCGAACAAGCCCGCCGCCAAGCCACCACCGACAACCGCCGCGAAGAAATCCACGCTGATGGCATTGAAATCTATACCAACATCATCCAGAGCTATATCCAACTCAACCAAATTGACAAAGCCATCGAATATGCCGAGCGCTCCCGTTCCCAATACATCGTGGACTTACTGCACAGCCACGACCTCTACCCCGCCGCCACCATCCCCCCCGCAGTGCGAGCACTGAAAAACAGCTATAACGAAACCCAAAACCTGATCGACCGCCTCTGGGAACAAATCCGCGCCGCCACCGACAACCGCCAAGCAGAGAGACGTGAGATCCACCGTGCCCGCACCGAAGCCCTCAGCGAAGAGATCGCCCAACTCGAAGCCCAAAAGCAAACCATTTGGGAACAACTGCGCCGCGCCGATCCCGTCATGGCAGGACAGGTCAAAGTCGCGCCATTACCCTACGCCCAAATGCAGCAAATGCTGGCGAATCAGCCACACACCGCAATCCTGTACTTTTACAGCACTGACCTTGCCACCCTAGTTTTTATCATTCACCAAAAAGGCATCACCCTGCACTCTTGCCCCAGCCAAGATCGCATTACGTTGATTAACTTCCTTGATGAAAACTGGCTCACTCCTTACCTCAGCAATAAAGCCCAATGGCGCGAACAAATGCCCCAAGTCCTAAAGGAACTTGCCCAACGGCTGGAAATTCCCCAAATCCTGAAACAGATTCCCGATCAGATTGCCGAATTGATCATTGTGCCCCATTTATTTTTGCATCAGATTCCCTTTGCCGCTTTACCCATTGACGATTCTCAAACACCCTTTTTAAGTGATCGTTATCGGCTGCGTACCGTTTCTAGCCTACAAATCCTGAGTTACTGCACAGAGCGCCAAGCAAAAGATCCCATCAACAGCAACCAATACGCCACCGTAGAAAACGCCACCGATGACCTAGTTTTTGCTGGTTTTGAAGGGGAACAAGTGGCGCAACTGTTCCAAGTACCCAACGAGCGGCGGTTACGGGGCAAAACCCAAGCCACCAAAGCCAACTATCGCCAAATCCTGAGCGACAATAACGCCATTCTATCGAGTCATCACGCCTCATCCCGCATTGACAATCCTTTAGAGTCAATTCTGCAACTTGGCGACGGCTTCATTACCCTTGGCGAACTAATGATGTCCCGCTATCCCAACCTCAGCGAGATTTTCTTATCCTGTTGCGAAACCGGCTTAGGCAGCCCGAAAAATCTCACCGATGACATCATCAGTCTAGGCACAGGCTTTCTGTCTGCCGGAGCCAGAGCCGTAGTTAGTTCCCTTTGGGCAGTTAATGACATTGCCACCGCGTTATTTTCGATCTATTACCACCAAGCCCGCACCGCTGGACAAGATCGCCCCACCGCCCTCCACAGCGCCCAAAAAGCATTACGGAACTTCCAAGGAGCAGAACTAGCAAAAGGTCAACCCTTACGGAATATTATTGCAACCTACATCAACAACCAACGTCGAGCATTGGGCAACACCCCCGAAACCCAGAGCCAACGAAACAAACTAACTAACATGATACAAAATGTAATTCCTGAACTTATTAAACAAGCCCATCCCTTTGACCATCCGCAATATTGGGCGGCGTTTATCGTGCAGGGTTTGGCGTAAGTTGGTTATATAGTAATGCAAGGGTAAGACAGAACGGGCAAGGGGCTTAAGCCCCTTGTTCACTAAGGCTTATCAATTTATTATTTGTCACTAAATTCTGTGGCGAGATTGCCAATATTAGCGCTTCATTGACAGATAGAGATATAGAAAGACAATTATAGTCATTTCAAATAATTTTGGCACATTAAAAGCACTTGACCACCCCCCGCCTACGGCGTACCCCTCCACGGGAGGGGAATTCAAGACATGATGACAATTCCCCTCCTGTGGAGGGGTGGCAGGCAAAGCCTGACGGGGTGGTGCTATTTATTGCCTTAAAGCCGTGCCATTCTTAATTTGATTGACTATAACTCCCCTGTTTTTCTATCACTCAACTCTGCTTGGAGTGGCATTATGTCCTATAGAAAACGCACCAAGAGTCAGACCTCAGCGACTCGCAAACCAACCCCAGCCCATTCAGCCCCAACTTATCGCGAAACAAACTCTCAAGTAGCCAGTAATAACCACATTAATTTTAACCTGACTATTTGTTTAGGAACCATCATGGCTCTAGCGGGTTTGTACCTATTTGCTAGTCCCAAAACCGTTACCGCCATTGCCAAACTAGTCGAATCTATTCCCCAAACCGAAACCGCTACATCTGCCCCAAAAACCGCTCTGCCCCCTCTAGAAAATAATCAGCAGTCTAGCCCTTTACCTAGCGCAAAATCTCAAACAGAACTCTATCAAAATTCACGCCTTGCCGTGGTGATGATTTACGTTGGCAATGCTCAGGGTTCCGGTGTGATTAGTGATGGTTCTGGCACGATTATCACCAATGAACACGTTGTACGCGGTCAAACCACCGTGCAAGTCAAAACCACTTGGGGCAAAACTTACGAGGGTAAAGTCAATGGGGTTAATGCTAAAGCCGATCTCGCAGTGGTCAGCATCGCGGCAACAAAGGATCGCGTTTTGCCCTGTTTAGGTTTTGCGACTGCGGGGGCGGAAATTGGTCAACCTGTTTATGCCTTGAGCAATCCTTTAGGAATGGAAAGTACCTTCACTAATGGCATGGTGAGCCGCATTGAAAGCAATGGCGATATTTTGCACACCGCAACCATTGCACCGGGGAGTTCCGGCAGTCCGTTGATTAATGCCCAAGGCAAAGTGATTGCGATTAACAAAGCGGTGCGCCGAGATTTAGTTGTATCTATCGCCACCCCAGCCGCCGCGATCACCAATCTTGCACCCCAATTAAATTGCACGCCCTAACCTCAGATTTACTCAGGCTTGAATTTTATTGAGTAGATTCATTCAGAGGAAATATTTGGCAAAACATCATTAAAATGAAAAATCGCGAGTTTGCCAAATACTTCCTTTCCCCTGCTGATTAATTCTGTATAAAGCGCAATCAAGTTTAACGACATGAGCGCCATAACCC
>JBAXSK010000357.1:0-3114 GCA_037130765.1 Pseudanabaena sp. ELA607 | reverse complement strand
ATCCTCATTGGGTTAAAAGCCTCGGAAGTAAACCACTACCTTGATTCAGCATCGATCAATTACTGGTGGCATCTAGGTTGATCGCGTTTTGACCATCGACCGCATCAGTCAGAATCTCGACTTAAACAGGCTTTAATCTATGTACTTGACCAATTGTTAAGTTTTATTAAAGTGAGTACAAGTGAGTAAAAATTCTGTATGGTTATCTGGTCAAAAGCGCATTTGAGGTTTTTCTCCTGATTTGCCTAATAAGATATGGGCAAGTTAATTGGTTGTAGACCAGAAAAAGACTTATAAAATGTCGTTAAATGCAAGAGGAGAATCTTGATGTATTTCAATTTCAAGCTAAAAGCAACTGATTCTCTGGATTTAGTTAGTTTGAGTTGCAGTTTTTTATTTGTAATTTATTAATTAATTATTTAGGTTGAAAATCTCAAAAACAACAATTAATCAAAATTTATAAGTTAATTTATCTATTATTTTTTGATTAACTTTGAATCGCTAAATATTGATAAATATTACTGGATAAGGAATTTAAACTCTAAAAATAAATCGCTTTAGATGACTTATTTAATTTTTATTATGATAATACTAATCAAAAATTTATTCTCAAAGACTGCTAATTTCAATAAAACTATGCATTTTAATTAACTAATCTTTGACTAAATCATAAAAAGTCATATCAATGTCACTAAAGACGATAAGAAGTCATAAATCACTAAAATCATGTTGCATTTTCCAATCAATATGTTATTAATCTAAGCAACGAGAGCCAGAATCGTTTACTGACAAATGTATTAAGGGATTATTGTCCGTGACTGCCTGATCACTTACTCTCACAATCCCTAAATCCCGAGAGACTCCCTGACCGAGTGATAATTATCGAGGAATACCGCCATGACTATTGAAGATGCTTTGTTTATAATTGATAGCGTTTTGCCCCACAAGCGTTTGAACAACATCCAAGAGCAATTACTGCGCCATGCTTGGGACGGCAAAAACTACCATGAGATTGCTGAAATCTGTAACTATGATGCTTCCTACATTCGGGATGTGGGCTATCGGTTGTGGCGGTTGCTGTCTGAGGCTTTTGGTGAGCGAGTCACCAAGCATAATTTTCAGGTAGTGATTAAGAAAAATCGCCATCGTGCTTTATTTCCTGCTCACCAAGACTCACAAGGGGGACAAATACCCAGGATGATTTCGTCAAACCCTTTGAGCCATGACACAATTGCCCATCCTAGTCTGGTGCAGGCTGGGTTAAGTAATGTCAATGGGGAGCATCAGAGCCGTAATTCTCAGAATTACAGTCCCATCTATAACCTCAATGCTTCTCTCAATGCTCAGGGATTCCCTCAGCCAATTGGCGCTCCTATGCTTAGGGGTAATACTTGTTGTGACTGGGGTGATGCAATGGAGCCAACAATTTTTTATGGTCGCACCGCCGAGTTAGCCGCAGCCAAACGCTGGTTATTGGATGAAGGGTGTCGGTTGATGGGCATTTTGGGTATGGGAGGCATTGGTAAAACCGCTTTTGCCATCAAACTAGCCGAAGAAATTCAAGGGGAATTTGATTATGTGATTTGGCGCTCCCTGCGCAATGCTCCCCCAGCGCTGGAATTTCTGGCGGATGTGGTGACATTTCTGAGTGGTCAAACCAATAAGCAAGCTTTACTAGATAAAGATTTTGCGACTTTATTGCAAATTTTTAGCCAGTGTCTGCGTCAATCGCGCTGCTTGCTGATTTGGGATAACTTCGAGTCAGTGCTGCAAGGCGGCGAGATGACGGGGCAATATACCAATGGCTTAGCAGAATATGGAGAGATTTTGCGACAAGTGGGCGAAACCCGCCATCAAAGCGCTTTGATACTGACTACCCGCGAGAAACCGAAGGAAATTCTGCCCCCCGATCATACCTATGGCACTTTGACCCAATCTTTGCAGTTAAGCGGTTTAGGTGAAGAATCCGCCGCGATTTTCCCTCCTAGTTTGGCTAGCAACTCCGCCACTCAAGATCTAATTAACTATTACGGTGGTAATCCCCTTGCCTTGACCGTGGTTTCCCGTTCTATTATGAGTTTATATGATGGTGACATGACGGATTTTTGCGCCCACGGTGTTGGTGTATTTAGTGACGTGCGAGATCTTTTGTCCCAGCAATATGATCGGCTCTCTGATTTAGAACAGCAATTAATGTATTGGTTAGCCATCGAACGGGAACCAATTCCCACCAACGATCTTAGGGCTAATCTCGTGCCCCCTGTGTCTAAAGCCCATGTTCTAGAAGCCTTGTGTTCTTTACGCTGGCGTTCTCTGATTGAAAAAGGCAGCGCTGGTTTTACGCAGCAACCGATTGTAATGGAATATATGACCGAACAATTAATTGAACAGGTCAGTAATTCTCTCATTAACGGTGATTTGTCGCTAATTATGACCTATGCCCTAGTGAAGCGCCAAGCAGAACCTTATATTCGGCAAATGCAAATTAAACAGATTGTCCGTCCCATTGCCCAAAGATTATGGAATCATTTTGGTCACTGTCGCAATGAGCAGGAATGTTTTGGGGAAGAATATCCACCCAATAACCTAGGGCATAACTTGCAGAATCATGTGCAAAACTACTTACAAATGCTGCAAGAGCGCATCAGCCAACAGTATGGCTCATTCGGTTATGGCTATTATAATCTGACAATTCTCTTGCAACAGGTCTGCGCTGAAGCCGATGTTCCGTCTCAGTTATTGCGGTTTTCAATCCAGTAAGGTACATGACAAACCAATTGAACAAGGGGCTTAAGCCCCTTGCCTGTCCCTCACCAATGCGAAAACTGCGATACCTAATAATTTACGGCTTGATTCGCCCATTGATTTACCGATTGATTTGGCAGAAAATTCTTCCCATATCAGTCATGAGCATATTAATGATTATGGTGATAGTTTTGATGGCTATGCTCTACAAAGCATTCATTCAGAATGTCAACCCATGACCAAAGGCATTAAGAACGGCTTGCGCTTTGAGCTAGTCAGCGATATTGCCCATGCTTAAATGCCATGCTTAACGGCTATTCCGATTTGGCTCAATCTAGCTCAATTCCTGCGGTAAATCTGCTAGTCGGG
>JBAXSK010000356.1:0-3162 GCA_037130765.1 Pseudanabaena sp. ELA607 | reverse complement strand
CATCATAACCTTTAGGCAAAAAAGCCCCCACACAAATCGGTTGCCACTGGGTTAAACTTTGCGCCACACTTTCTGAAAATAAAATATTATGTTCTAGCTGGCGAGTGACTGACTCAATACGGGCTGCCATATTCACCGTATCACCAATAATTGTATAATCTTTTTTGAGATGAGAACCAATATTCCCTTCTAAAACAATTCCTTTAGCAATACCAATTCCATTATGGACTAGTCGTAAATGGCTTTCCTTAGCAGCACTGCTCCGTAAATTGTGCATTTCCCGTTGAATTTGTAAACTGGCACTGACCGCCGCATCTGCTTGATCACCATTAAAATAAGCCATAACACAATCCCCAATAAACTTCGTCACTTCCCCTCCGTGAGCCGCAATGGCATTATTAGCAATCGTAAAAAAGTGATTCAGTAAATCAACTACGGCATGAACTGGTAATTGTTGAGTTAAACTAGAAAAAGATTTAACATCAGCAAATAAAACAATTTTTTCAATATATCGAGGTGCTAGATATAAGGGATTAACTCCTTTAGCGATGTTGGCTAATAAGCTAGGCTGGGTATATTGGGATAAAATTGTTTGTGATTCTGTCAAGGTTTCTAACAGCATCTTAATGGGTTGGAGCAATAAATCTGACCTTTCATCAAGAATGATTAACTCCATTGACCATTCAGGAAAACTACGATAAGGAATATCTAACTCAGCTTTGAGGCATAAAATATCATAGTGTCTTTTATCTCGTAAAATCTTTTCATACAGATGATCTATCTTTTCTTCATCTCCTTCTAAAATCTGAAAAAAAATCGTTTTGCAAGACAATAAAACACCAGTGATCTCATCCCTAGCGTTATTGCGCCGAGATACTTCACCGATGGCTTGAATTGCTTTTTGTGAAAGAGAACCAGGAAATCGACTGATGTAAGTTAATCTTTTCATATATCTTCACAAATACATTTGCTGATGTATTCTCATGGATGTATTCTCATAAATAGCTGGTCATAAATAAATCTGTTGTAAGACTGGTTTAACTCTGGTATGAACTTTCAATAGCATAGAATTTGCAGTAACGTTGATGGCTAAGCGAATATCAAAACAAATTAAATTGAACAAAATGCAAGTAAAAACGCCTAAATCGAAGCTATAACTAGAAAATCAGTTATTATTTAGTTTTAATTAGCTGCCTATGGCCAGTTTAGCCTATCTAAGCTCATTCATCTAAATGCTGGACTAGGTTTTTTCGCGTATTCCTCGGCGAAATGTCAGACTGTGTTACCATCGCTATGGGGATGATTTTTGACTCTAAAACACAAAAATTACCGAAAAATTTACGCCATAATTCCCATGATGAGCATATATGATCAGCGTATGGATAATTCTTCCATTCTTGGCATGATTTTTTATGGCTTTTTGTATAAATTTTTTAATAATTAAGATATTTAAGATATTTTTATTGCTATTGTTTTAGTATTTATGGGCATAACACCTAAATTATGCTGTAAATATGTCCCTAATTTTATCAAAGCTATTACCGCCGTTTTTCTATCCATTAGGTTTAGCTTGCTTACTTTTGGTGATGGGCTTATGGGCATTGCTGATTAAACCTAAAGAGCGTCCTTTATCTGTGACGCGCTATCGGGTGGCAGTGTTTGCGATGAGCTTGGCTTTAGTGATTTTGGTGATTACCAGCAGTGTCGGGTTTGCCTCAAGTTTAATGGCTAGTTTAGAATCGCAATTTCCTAGCCTAGCAGATGGACAAATTCCCTTGACCGATGCCATTGTGGTTTTAGGAGGTGGCACACGCCCCAAAATTCCGCCCCGCCCTTGGTATGAAGTTAATGATGCAGGGAGTAGAATACTTTATGGGGCTAGGTTATGGAAACAGGGTAAAGCACCGTTGCTGATTGTTGCCGGTGGTCGGGCGCAGTGGTTAGGCGAAGGCGGTAATCCTGAAGCTGAAGATATGGCAGCAATTGCGATAGAAATGGGTGTCGCCAAGGCCGCTATCGTTCAAGAGTCTAAATCCTTGAATACCTATGAAAATGCCACTTATGTCAAAGAGATTCTGCAAAAGCGTAAACTGAACAAAATTTTGTTAGTTACTTCTGCTTGGCATATGCCGCGATCTGTGGCAATTTTTCGCCAGTTAGGAATCGATGTTTTACCTGCTCCGACCCATTTTAATGTGGTCAAAAATCAAAATGATAAAGGATTTGCTGGGGCATTTTTTGATCTGTTGCCTAATGCTGATGCCTTACGTCAAACTACTATTGCCCTGAAAGAAATCGCTGGCTGGTTGATCTATCGCTGGTTTGGCTGGGCTTAAATACATCGATTTTATTCATAGCCATAAGCCACCATAGCCCGTAGTCCAATATCCCGCAATCATCAATTGTGGCTTGGCGGAAATGGTCAACAACAGTCTACAATTGATTTTGATTCATTTTTAGTTGTTTACTACGCCATAATTTAGCAAAATCGATGCTGTTATCACCTTCAGAGTTTGGTCAATTAGCTGAGGCGATGGGGGCATTTGTGGCTCTAGCCGCCTTAATTACCGCCGTAGCATTTTGGCAGCAATGGGGCTGGCGGTTTCGGATGGTGGGGGTAACCCTGTTTTCGGTGGTTTTAACCGTTGGTTTATTTGCCCTCAGCCTAGAGCCAATTACCCGCACGAGTATTACTGGTGCTGTGCCCTATAAAGTGGTCTATGACCGCTCTTCAAATCAAGTGGTAGTGGCAGTACGTCCCACCATTACCGCCAGTGAACTAGAAGCCACGTTACGTCAAGCTGGCGCAAATTTATTTTCATCGGGTCGCAGTGCCCAAGGGCAAACCCAGTTAATTGTCCGCGCCCGTACCGTGGTGCATCCTCGCCTTGGTTTATCGAAGCCAATTTATTTGGGACAAATCAAGCGATCCCTCAGATTACGCAATGATCCTAACCAGTCGGTGGAAATCATGATGGCTAACTTACAGGAAGCTTCCCAAATTGCTGCCACTGCTTCATCTGTTAAGGATGCCGCTTAATTGACGAATAGGATAACTACTCCATAAGGGTTTAATTATTATAGTCAATTAAAGTAAGCATCGCACAGCTTGAAAGCAATAAATAGAACCACCCCGTCAGGCTTTGCCTGCCACCCCTCCAA
>JBAXSK010000355.1:0-3200 GCA_037130765.1 Pseudanabaena sp. ELA607 | reverse complement strand
TTGGCTATTTCATTGAGACTGAATCTCGTACCGTATTCATCTGAAAATTGCAATAGTGCAGTCGGGTGTCACTTGCTTGAAAATAGAAGGACGGCTGAAGGCGGCGGAATATGTGGCTAATGTAACGCGAGTCTATCGCGAAGCCTTAGATCAAGTTGGTGCGATTGAATATGCTATTAAAGCTGATGCTAAATCCATGTTCCAAATTGAGCCGCAATCGCAATATCATCTGGAAATGGGATTTTCTAGAGGGCTGTATACCGGCTGGTTTGAGGGCATTGATAATCAAACTTTAGTGCACGGTAAGTTTGCCAAAAAACGCGGGGTTTATTTGGGAACAGTGAGCCATATTGCTGGGGAGCGTGTGGTGATTCAAGCGGCGGCTCCGGCTTTAATTGGGGCAAAATTAGTACCTAATTCTTTAAATCAAGGAATTGCCACCCTAAAAGCTGGGGATGGTGTGGTTTTTGATGATGGTGCAGGTCAGGAATTTGGCGGACGCATTTATAAAGTGGAATCTCAGGGTAAAGAAATAGCGCTCACTTTTGCCCGTCATGGATTTGAGCCAAGGCATTTAACTAAGGGAATGCCTGTGTGGAAAACTAGCGATCCGGAATTAGAGAAGCAGTGGCGGCAAACCTATGCTGGAGATCAGCCCAAATTCTCTCGCCCGATTAAATTAGCGGTGCATGGTTTGATTAACGCGCCTTTGACTGTGATCGCCACGGATGAATTAGGGCATACGGTGCAAATTGATTCAGCGATTCCATTGGTCATGGCGACTAAGCAACCCTTAACTACGGCGAAATTAACTGAACAATTAGGGCGCTTAGGTAATACTCCATTTCATTTAAGAGAATTAGAGAATCATCTTGAAGGGCAATTAATGCTGCCTGTGAGTGAATTAAATCATCTGCGGCGGCAAATGGCAACTGAATTGGAGCAAATTCGCGGTGTGCCAAAGCGGTGGGTGTTGCATAGTTCCCATTCCTATCAGGATTTATTACTGAATGTAGAGCCATCATCTAAATCAATGGCGCAAAATCAGCCAGAATTAATTGTTTTAGTGCGTAATTTAGAGCAATTAAATGCCGCAATCATGGCACAAGTAACTACGATTTATTGTGAATTAGAAGATCCCCGTCGTTATGATGAAATAGTCAAATATTTTCGCCAAAAAGCGTCTCATGAGCAAACCATTTGGCTAGCACCACCACGGATTTGTAAACCGGGAGAATATTGGATTTCAGATCAGGTTTTGCGTAGTCAAGCCGATGGTTATTTAGTCCGTAATTATGATCAATTAAAATATTTTGCTGATTATAATTGCGTGGCAGATTTTTCACTTAATATCGCTAATGCTTTAACAGCTAAGTATTTCAAGGATCAATATAATTTGATTCGCCTCACTGCTTCCTATGATTTAAGTGCGGCACAGGTAGAAGATTTATTAATTAGTTGTCCTAGGGATTGGCTAGAAATTACCATCCATCAACATATGCCGATGTTTCACATGGAACATTGTGTATTTTGTGCGTTTTTGTCTACTGGCAAAGATTTTACGGATTGTGGTCGTCCCTGCGAAAAACATGATGTAAAATTACGGGATCGTTCCGGTATTAGTCATATTTTACAAGCTGATGCTGGTTGTCGTAATACACTTTTTAATGGTACGGCGCAAACGGGAGCCGAACATATTCTAAAATTGCAAAGGAAAGGCGTGAAATATTTGCGTTTGGAGTTCTTGAATGAGTCAGCCGATTTAGTCACAGACACTATTACCGCTTATCAGCAATTACTCAAGGGTGAAATTACCGGTACTCAGTTATGGCAATCTCTCAAATTACATAATCGTTTGGGAGTGACGCGAGGAAATTTGTAGAATTTGATGCTTAGCTAATTTCTTTAAAGCAATCAAGCAATCCTTCAATTTACGATTTTTTCATAATACTGACAACGACATAGGTTGGTTTGGTTACTTCATAGACTGATGGCGATATTTTTTTGAGAAAACTCATTCCTTGGTCTAATAGAATTCGGAAACATTTGCCATCCTGTCTATGAATTTCTAGCGATCGCCCATGATCAACATATTGGCGATCGCGCCATGATTGCTGTGTGACTACTCAAACGATTCTGTATAAACTTTACAAGCTAGTACAAATCCTTAACTTTCTCCGCCAACTGATATTTCACATCCAAAGGCTCAAACAACGCAAAATGTTTTTCCCCGCAGTTGATTTTCATTTTTTCTAATTCTCGTAATGCTTGATAATCTAATGTGCTTTTAGTTTCAGCGACAAAATAAATGCGATGGTCTTGCTCTAGAATTACTGCCCAGTCAGGCGTGTAGTTGCCGATGGGTGTGGGAATCTTGAAAGCTTTGGGTAATTTGAAAAAGAACTTCACTTTTTCATCAGCTTCACAATCTCTAGCAAAATCGCTCTCGATACTGCTATCAACTTGAATATAGTCAAAAATAGTTTTATCGATTTTGGTGACTGCAAAGAGATTTTCTAGATAGGTTTCGATTTCTTCTAATTGAAATAATTGCATCTCATATCGTTGTCCATTAATCTGTTCGTAGCGAATCCCTGCGACTAAGAGAGCATTGAGATTGCGCTTGATCGCTGCTACGACATTATCGAGAAACATTTGGGGATTAATTTCTAGTTCATGGTATCGTTCAGATCGCTTCAAAATCTCAAAAATAGTATTGCGGGTCAAATCAACTTTACTTTGGATGTAGCCATAGACATCAGGAATTTGATAGCGAATTTCATTGGTATATTTGATACTGGTGTTTTGCAAAACTCCTTCTATGCCTTGATTAGTGACATCTAAACGGACTATTTTACTTTCTAATAGTGGGCGTTTAGTTAGGGGGACTTGATTAAAATTTTGCAGTTCAGCAACAGTATTATCGATTAATTCTGCGGTGTCATAATTGACGGAATAGCGGGTTTTATGACTAATTTTTCCCCAGATTTCAAATAGCAAGGGAAAATTTTCTAGGGTTAGTTCTTTGCTTGCTTTGATTTGGGCTTTGGCTCTAGCATTTTTAATACGTCCTTCAAACTTGACACTGGTTTGTTCTTCAATTTCATTTTGCAGAGCTAGAGAAAAATCTTCGTAGGTTTCGTTGGCAATTACGGTCAAGATATTGATTTGTTTATCATGTACTCGTTGACCTTCGCTAT
>JBAXSK010000354.1:0-3232 GCA_037130765.1 Pseudanabaena sp. ELA607 | reverse complement strand
GTGGTGTTATTTATTGCCTTCAAGCCGTGCCATTCTTAATTTGATTGACTATAATCAGCATGAGAGATTTTTTGGCGATTAAGATATTTAAGAGATTGAATTAAGATGGGTCGCCAATTTAATATAATTTAACGACTTTTTGCGAGGCATAATTAATTTTGAGGCTGACTGCACTGGACTTATATTTTAGCTAAAATATTTTCAGCGCTTATGCTGCTCTAAATTATTCTATGAATCCTATGATGCATCCAATCGTCAAAAAAGCTCATTTCTGGCGGCGGGCAGGATTTGGCGCTACTTTTGAAGAATTAACTAGTGCGCAAACTCCTGACGGCTGGTTAACAACTTGGTTAAATCAAGCGCCACCGGTTAATGTACCAACGCCTTTGCCCATGACTAAGCAGGAGCGGCGGGATCAAGTGCGTGAGTTAGGGCATTGGTTGCTCAAACAGATGATTACGGCACAAAATCCATTACATGAAAGAATGGTTAACTTTTGGCGAGATCGGTTTGTGGTGTCTTTACGCAAAACCGGTAAGCCGCAGCTATTGCTAGATTACGAAAGGCGCTTGCGTAATTATGCCTTGGGAGACTTTCAGGAATTGCTCTGGCAGATTACTACCAGTCCAGCAATGCTGTGTTATTTAGATAATGACCAAAATCGCGCTGGTAAGATTAATGAGAATTATAGTCGGGAAGTGATGGAACTGTTCACAATTGGGCGGGGACAATACACCGAAAAAGATATTCAGGAAGGGGCCAAAGCGCTGACGGGATGGCAAGTGAAAATGATTCCCGAAGAAGGGATTGCCGATGTAATTTTTGTGCCGCGCCGCCATGATGCAAGCGTCAAAACCTATTTAGGACATCGGGGCCAGTTAAATACTAACGATGTAGTAGAAATTTTAGCGAATCATCCTAGTACGGCTCGTAAACTTGCCTTTGATCTGTGGAGTACTTTCGCTTATCCCAAGCCTGAACCGGCAATTGTGGAACGTTTAGCTAAGGTTTATCAACAGAATAAACGGAGTATTAAAGCAGTGGTGGCGGCAATGTTTCGCAGCCCTGAGTTTTACAGTGCTAAAGCCTATCGCAGCCATCTCAAAACACCGCTCTATTTTGTTTTGAGCAGTTTACGACAATTAAATATCGAAGCTGATATGGATCGCGTGATTGGCGGATTAAGAGCGATGGGACAAGTGCCTTATAATGCGCCTTCGGTCAAAGGTTGGCAAGGTGACTCAGGCTGGTTAACGGCTCCTTCTCTGTTAACTCGATGCAATATTGCCCAACAATTCACTAAAGATTATGGTGATGATGGGGGATTTAATTTTGATCCTGATCGCTATACTGCCAAGGAGTTAGTCACGGTGTTATTAGACGGTAATCCTGAAGGAAATTTAACTAACCAATTTCAAGGACTATCCCAGCGAGAAGTGGCGGCTTTAATCTTAGCCACACCACTCTATCAACTAGCTTAATTATTGACTTTTACTATTTAATTATAGAACTATAATTCTGGGAATATCATGCAAAGAAGGGAATTTCTCACTCTGATGACGGGCACGGCGATCATGGCAGTGATTGCACCTCAGTCCCAAAGCACTGCTTTTAACAGCAACCGTAAAACCCTTGTGGTGATTGAATTAGCCGGTGGGAATGACGGTTTAAATACTATTGTGCCCTATCGCGATCCTAACTATCTCAAACTGCGTCCCACCATTGCCATTAAAGATGCTTTGCCCATTAGTGATCGCGTGGCATTGCATCCTGCCTTAAGTGAACTTAAGTCGATTTTAGACCAAAATCGATTAGCAATTATCCAGAATGTCTCTTATCCAAATCCTAATCTCTCTCATTTCCGTGCTAAAGATATTTGGCAAAGTGGACAAGTCTCTGGCAATCCCACTACGGGCTGGTTAGGGCGCTATTTAAGTAATTCCCAAGCCAAGACTGCGGAAGCAATTTTTCTGGGTGAAGAATATCCCTTGGCTTTGACTAATGAAAAGGAACTCTATCTACAATTATCACCGCGTTTGGCGGTACAAAAGCGCGGTAAATTAGGTAAAGCCCTGCAAGCTGTTTATCGTCAACCTCAAACTTCGGCTTTAGCGGAGCAGGTGCGGCGTTCGGTCTTAGAAAGCGAAGCAGCGGTGCAGCAACTTACTAAAGATATTGATCGGCGTTCAGAAAATCATGGTTATGCCAAAACCGCTATTGGAAAGCAATTCGCTATGCTGGGCAGGGTTCTAGAATCCCAACCAAGGGTAATTTATCTGACTATTGGCGGTTGGGATACCCATGTGGGTCAGATGAAACGCCATCAGCAATTATTAACTGATTTGAGTGCCGGTTTATCAGCCCTAGAGCGAGATATGCAAGCCAATGGTTGGCAAAAAAATGTTTTAGTTATGGTGCAGAGTGAGTTTGGTCGTCGTCCCGCAGAAAATGGCTCTGGTGGTACAGATCATGGTACGGCGGGTCCAGTTCTATTGTTGGGGAATGTGCGTGGTAATTTGTATGGTGGTCAGCCAGCTTTGGATAGTTTAGTGGCGGGTAATTTAGCGATGCAAGTCGATTTTCGGCAAATTTATGGAGAAATCCTCAATCAATGGCTGAATGTACCGGCTCATAAAATCTTAGGGCAGGATTTTGCTTCATTGAGTTTGCTTGGCTGATAGTTTTTGCTTTGAACCTGAGTAGTTAGCATCAAAAAGGAGTGGGAAAACTTATTTTTTTTCATATCTGTAGGTATACGATTAAGGTTTTTTTCGGTAAACTAGGACGTACTAAGATAGTTTATTGCCACTAACACTATGCCCGTAATTACGATCCGTGAAGAGCAACAGGTGGATGATGGCTTTCTTGCCAATGTGCGGATTGATGGGCGTGATTATCCAAATATCCTGATTAGCGATCCTTTTTTGAAGTCGGAGGAGGCGCGGCTGGAGTGGTACTTTGAGCAGTGGTTGCGGTTTCCGATGCTGGATACGACTAGGGCGGCGGATGTGGCGACGAGTATCAGGGAATATGGCACGCGGTTGTTTGACCAGATTTTTACGGATAGACGGGCTTATGCTGACTATGCGAGATTGAGGGACAATCTGGGGGCGTTGCGGTTTGAGATTGAGGGGATTAATCCAGAGTTTCAGGCTCTGCATTGGGAGGCGTTGCGCGATGCGGAGTTGCCTCGACCTTTGGCGGTGGATTGTGTGATGGTGCGAAAAAGTAC
>JBAXSK010000353.1:0-3263 GCA_037130765.1 Pseudanabaena sp. ELA607 | reverse complement strand
CTTGGCAGAGCATATCACCAAATAACCAACTAGCATCAAGGCATTCCGTTGCACCGTGGGTAGTTCGCGAACTTTGCACCGAAAAATGGCGCACCTGTTGCCGATCCGGAAAATAAAACATCGGTATAGGAGCTAAGCGCATCAAACAACCATTACCCGCCGATTGGGGATGGGTGGAACCACTAAAAGCTATGCCAGAACTGCGATATTGATGCAACGCTTGGCGTACCGTATTACCAATATCAAAGCATTGCCCCGTGCTGCTCAGGTATCCTGTCTCATACCAATCACAGTAGCGATTCATTTGATCAACCGGATCAAAATCCCCCACCGTAATTAGGCTAGTGGCTAAACACAAAGCCATTGAAGTATCATCAGTCCACTGTCCCGCTTTGAGGCGAAATGGCCCGCCACCGATCATATCTGTCACCAATGGGAAAGAACCACGGGCAGCAAATTCTACCGTTGTACCGACGGCATCCCCAACCGCTAGCCCCAGCAAACAACCCTGAAACCGTTCCTGCAAGCTAATTACTGTATGGTGTGTCATATAAGCTTGAACTAATTAAACAAGCGGATAAAAATTGTCATAATTGCTTTTGGCTATACCTTCTCATTTACCACCCGCCACCAAGTTCTGATACCTGCCCATCGGCCGCGCCATGCCGTCCATAATTTTTGATGAGCTAAGGTTCCATCACGGCTGATAAATCTTAGCCACTGCAGTAAACCGAAAGTACTGCGCGTGCCAATCATCACCGCCCACACGAGAAAAACTAAGCGACGCAATGGCGCAAGATAACGCAGCAATATATAAGTTTCATTGTGAACTAAATTCAGATAGGCAACTTCATTAAATACATAATCAGCGGATTGCCGTTGATCTTCATCAAAACGTTTAGCAGGATAGTGATCCACCGTGATCGCCGGATCATAAATTAACTTCCATCCCTTTTGTTTTAAAGCTAAACAGAACGCCACTTCAAAATGTACTTGCGCTCCTGTGCCCCATAAGTTTGTATCTAAACGCAAATCTCTCACCGCCGAGCGTCGATAAGCCATATTCACGCCCTTAAGTACATCCACTTCACGCATCCCACCTATACCAATATGATGATTCCCAATGATTCGCCCAAACCATTGCACCTGACCAACTACCGGCGCTGCTCCACCTTCTAATACACCATCAACATAAACCCAATCACGACCACCCACCCCAGCAATTTGCCCATCAGATAGGAAATAAGCTTCTATCTGGGCTACCCAATCAGGATGAGGCGCAGCATCGTCATCGGTAAAAGCAAAGAAATCTGTTTCCGTTTGATCCATCGCTGCATTCATTGCCGCAATCACCCCCGGCTCATAAACCGTAGTGGTTTCAAGGGGTAACATGACTTCTCGCGTCACCTGACAGTTAGCAGTATATTCATCCAAAAAATCCCAAGTCAATGTGTCGGTATCCCGCACCACCACCCTAACGATGTCTGGCATACGCTGTTGCAGACTCAAGGCATTAAAGCAACGGGCGAGATCCTCGGGGCGACGATAGGTGGGAATGATCACAGTAAATGTAGCCATAGGAATCTCAAATGCAGTGGTGATGCAGGATTATAATTGAAGTTGGTAGTCGAGTTGAATAGTGGTTAGTGAATCGGAGTTGGTTTGGCGGAATGTTCATTAATCATTAACGAATCTGCAATTAAGCTGCGGCTGCCACTGCCTTCGCACATACCGGCAAACTCTGAAATAATTCCAAATCCGCCGGAATCCCTAAACCATACATCCCCTGCGCTTCGCTACCAATGTTATAACAAGCCAGTTTCTTACCTTGGGGAATCATTTCGTTATAGGCAGGAGCCACATAAAATTCCCCATTAACGCGAATCTCTTGGGCAATCATACTTTCAGCAGCTTCCACAAAAAATCTACCCTGACGATAGTTATAAATGCCCACGGTCGCCTCATTAGACACCACTTGTTTTTCCACCACTTGGGAAATTTTACCCTCGGCATCAAAACCCACAAAAGACCATTTCGGATCATCAGCGGTCATGGTCATAATCAAACCATCCGCCCCTTGGTCATCCATAAATTGCAAATAATCATTAATGTCAATATCTACCCACTGATCACTATTGGCAATCATTAACGGATCTTCATTATTAATCAAATCTTTAGCGAGCAAAACCGTGCAGGCTGCTCCTTCAGTCACCTGATCCACAAATACTATTTCGCAATTGGGACACCATGCCTTGAGTTGGGTATCCACTTGATAACTGGTGGCATGATCCCGCAAACAGATAAAAATAAAGCGATGGTCACAGGCAGGACGCAAATTACCAATCACCAAAGCGATCATCGGTTTACCAGCCACGGGAATCAGCGGCTTAGGCAATTCATAACCTGCTTTACGAAAACGGCTGCCATGACCAGCCATAGGAACAACGATATTGAGCATGATTTACAGTGAGTAATAATTATTGGGAGATATTATTGGAAGATATTGGCAGGCAAATGAAATCTAGGGGCAAATTCGGTGTAGTTGATGAAAAGTCTCGTCAGGATTCTTCTCTAAGGTATTTATCATTATTCGCCCCTGGCATCTTCACCACTGTAGTTACCACCTCAGTTAGAGTGCGAAAATCTGTGCCCTCATTAGGTTCCATCACGATAATATCTCCTGCCCCAAACCGCTTTCCATTCATCTCCACTTCACCAGAGATAATTACGGTAAATTCCGTAGCGATTTTGTGATAGTGCCATTCCTCAGCGGCTCCAGCCGGATAGGTTTTCACTGCCACTTCCACATCATTAGTTTTATGCAAGGATGGCTCAAAATTGCCAATAAACCAGCCTTTGACCATATCATCGAGCTTAGCGGTTTTCATAAATCACCTGTAATCATCTATGGTTAAGGGAACTGTAGCTCAGAATATCAACAAAAAACCCGCAAATAATTTAGATCATAATTTAGATCGCAATATGTGGAAATTTCTGTTGGAATAAAACCAAAAGATCATCTAGTTCTTCAATGGCTTGGATCACATCCAAATTGAGATCGCCTAGATCCTTCTGACGCAAAGTAACTAAAACTTCACGTTTTTGGGCAATGGCTTGGATTTTGCTCGATAAAGTGGCCGTGGTCGTAGTAGATAGGGTCATGGTTAAGTTATAGGTGTAGGGTAATCGATATTACTAGATGTCATATTAATGGGACTTACGCAAAACCTAAATTGCCCTCATCCCCCAACCCCTTCTCCCAG
>JBAXSK010000352.1:0-3269 GCA_037130765.1 Pseudanabaena sp. ELA607 | reverse complement strand
CACTTGTACCTATAATTTCTATTTGTTATGATCAGAAACTTCTCTAAGAGACGATTCTAATTAGGATCAGAATTATACCTAGAGCGAAGTTTATTAGTACTCAGTACTATCATAAATACTGCTGCAATGGCGGAAGAGCAAGTTAAAGGTTCCGTTTAGTTTGTGATGTCTATGCACTGTGCTATTTATGGAGAATCAATAACTAGAATTTATTTATCGGAACCCATATCAAAAAACAAGAAAACACTAGAGGAATAAATCGATGACTACTAATCAAGAAAACAATGAATTGCAATTGGCTTTGAGTGATGTGGCGGCAAGGCAGTTAGCCAATGCCACCAAAACTGTGCCGCAATTGTCTGCGATTAGCCCTCGTTGGTTCGTGCGACTGCTCCATTGGACTCCGGTAGAAGCAGGGATTTATCGTCTCAACAAGGTTAAAGATGAAGCTCGGGTGCAGGTTGCTTGCTCTGGGCGTGATGAGAGAGAACTGCCGGAGACCTTTGTAGATTACAATGAGAACCCTCGCGAGTACTTCCTTAGCGCTGTAAATACGGTGTTGGACGTACATACTAGGGTTTCTGATTTATATAGCAGTCCCCATGATCAAATTAATGAACAATTGCGTTTGACCATTGAGATTCTCAAAGAACGTCAAGAAAATGAACTGATCAACAACAGCGAATATGGTTTGTTGAATAATGTGGTAGATAGTCAGCGTATTCAAACTCGCACCGGCGCTCCTACACCTGATGATCTAGATAATTTGCTCGTTAAAGTTTGGAAAGAACCCGGCTTCTTTTTGGCTCATCCTCAAGCAATTGCTGCCTTTGGTCGGGAATGCACCCGTCGGGGCGTACCTCCTGCCACGGTTTCTCTTTTTGGCTCACAATTTATTACTTGGCGTGGCGTACCATTGATTCCTTCTGATAAAGTGGCAATTAACGATCAAGGGAAAACCAACATTCTGTTATTGCGAGTGGGAGAAAGCCGTCAAGGTGTCATTGGTTTATATCAGCCGAATTTACCCGGACAGTATGGATTGGGTTTGTCAGTAAGGTTTATGGGCATTAGTCGCAAAGCCATTGCTTCTTATTTAGTTTCCTTATATTGTTCCTTAGCTGTACTCACTGATGATGCAGTTGCGGTGCTTGAGAATGTTGATGTTAACCAGTACCACACTTATAAGTATGACTAATGCCGCATCATCTACCCGCAAGCTCGCGGAGGATCTAAATTCGTTGCCTGATGGATTGCCTAATTTATCTCAAGGAGTTGAGTCGGAGGCGTTGTCCCATAGCAATCCTTTATTTGAGCCAGAGACATTACAGAATTTAGCTACGGTTTTGTTTCAAGAAATCAAACAGAACAATCTAGAAACTGATTTAGGAGATTTCCTCAAAACTATTCCGGCTCCAAGTAATTCATCAGTTCATTCCCAACCTGCAAGATTACTTGGGACAGTTGCTCCGAATCAAGCTATTCCGGAACAAATTGTTTCCACAGAGATTCCCCCGTCGCAAGGTTTACCCGCATCTCATGCTGTACCGAGTTTCTATTTTTTAGAACATCTTACGGCTCCCCATCCTGACCTGCCTACTATACCGGCTTTGACTGCACAAATTCCTAGTCAAATTCCGATTAATGTGGCAGAAACAGCATCGATCACAAAAATTCTATCTACTGAGGATCACAATTTTATTGTACCTCACTTGGTGGATCAGCACGGTAAAACCTATCATAGCAATAGCCGTGATGGTTTTGATGTGGAAGCAGTACGGCGAGATTTTCCTATTCTGCAAGAACAAGTGAATGGGAAACCATTGATTTGGTTCGATAATGCAGCCACTACCCAAAAGCCTCAAGTAGTAATTGATCGTCTGAGTTATTTCTATGCTCACGAAAACTCCAATATTCATCGGGCTGCCCACGAACTAGCGGCTAGGGCGACAGATGCTTACGAGAGTGCAAGGGAAACTGTGCGGCGTTTTTTAAATGCAGCTTCGGCAAATGAGATTATTTTCGTTCGTGGTACAACGGAAGGAATTAATCTGATTGCGAAGAGTTGGGGACAGCAGCATATTACATCTGGTGATGAGATTGTGCTGACTAATTTGGAACACCATGCCAATATTGTGCCGTGGCAACAGTTAGCAGCGCAAACCGGTGCAAGGTTGCGAGTGGCTCCAGTGGATGATCAGGGGCAAATCCTCTTGGCAGAATATCAGCAATTACTCAATAGTAAAACTAAACTTGTTGCCTTTTCCCATGTTTCTAATGCCTTAGGTACGATTACCCCAGCAAAGGAAATGATTGCCTTAGCCCATCGCGTCGGAGCAAAAGTTCTATTAGATGGAGCGCAATCTGTTTCCCATGCAGCGGTAGATGTGCAACAATTAAACTGTGATTGGTTTGTCTTCTCAGGACATAAAATCTTTGGACCGACAGGCATTGGTGCGATTTATGGTCGCGAAGATCTGTTAAATAGCACTCAACCTTGGCAAGGTGGCGGCAACATGATTATGGATGTCACCTTCGAGCGTACAGTTTATCATAATGCTCCATCTCGTTTTGAAGCTGGTACTGGTAACATTGCTGACGCTGTGGGTTTAGCCACGGCTTTAGAATATGTGGAACGGATTGGTTTAGCGAATATTGCCCGTTATGAACATGAATTACTGGAATATGCCACGGCGGGATTATTGACGATTCCAGGGCTGCGTCTAATTGGTACAGCACCCGATAAGGCTAGTGTGCTTTCCTTTGTATTGGCAGGATTTAAGGTGGAAACCATTGGGCAGGCTTTAAATCAAGAAGGAATTGCTGTCAGAGCCGGACATCATTGCGCTCAGCCAATTTTGCGGCGCTTTGGCGTGGAAAGTACCGTGCGTCCTTCCTTAGCTTTTTATAATACAAAAGCAGAAGTTGATGCTTTAGTTCATGCTTTGGAACGGATTAGACAGAAGCAGTTAGCTTAAATCGATTTGCCAGTGATTATCTAACTAGATCCTCATAAATAAAGCATTGTAGCGCGGGTAAGATAACTGAGCTACAATGCTAACTTGCTAAACTTCTTTAAAATATCCTCACCTTAAGTTTGGAATATTCAGTCAGTAATATAGCAATCCGAAATGAGTTATAGCTAGAGAGTTATCCATAGGCAAAGAGTTTAGGAAAAGAGAAGAAAGCGCCATAGAGAATCTCAACAAAGAGAGACTTAACCATATCAAAAGATTTAAACAGATCATAACAACTTCGGATAAATCGCT
>JBAXSK010000351.1:0-3270 GCA_037130765.1 Pseudanabaena sp. ELA607 | reverse complement strand
ATTTTACCTAGTTAGTTATATTTTAGCCTTAATTTTATAATAAATAATTTTAGATAGATTGCAATAATTGCCATGTTTTTTGGGCGCAAATCTGCCAAGAAAACTGTTGACTTTGGCTAAATCCTTTTTGCCGTAAACTTTCCCCTAGTTCTGGTTTGGTTAATAGTTGATTCACTTGCAATGCAATATCTGAGGCGGATAAAGGGTCGCAATATAAGGCAGCCTCACCACAGACTTCGGTTAAAGAATTACCCTTAGTAGTAATTACAGGACAGCCGCAGGTCATGGCTTCTAAGGGTGGCAATCCAAAACCTTCATATAGTGAAGGATAGATTAAACCGGTGGCATTTTGATATAAATAACTTAAGGTTGGATCGTCTACTGCGCCTAAATATTTTATTTTATTGCGGTGAGTAAATGACTGCTGACTGAAAATACTAGTATCAGCTTTGCCAACTACAACTATTTCAAAATCTATGTTATTGGCTTGTTTCTCTAAGTAGTCAATTACATCAAAGATAATGGCAAAGTTTTTATGGCGACTGGGGCTACTAACGGCTAAAAAAAACTTTTTTGATAATAGATTTTTTGATAATAAATAATTAGCGGAATTTTCTAGATTTATGTCTGGACTTATTTTCGTATTACTATGACTTGAATTAAGATCATGATTTACAGATTTAATATGTTCATTACCTAAATAAATTACGGTAATTTTATTTAAGGGAATCTGTGCATAATAATTTAATTGTTGTTTAGAAAATTCTGAAACAGTAATAACTTTTTTGGCTCGTTTGCCTAATTTGGGATACAAAAATTGATACCAACGACGAAATAAAGGCACATAGGCATCACCCACCGCAAAAGCTGCCGCGTCATGGATGGTTACTACTAGATTAGGATGAATTAAAGGTGCTGTATTACCTAAGTTAAATAACACGCCATTTAAGGCATACCAAGGTAATTCTAATTGTTCCCAAATATGCCCTGTAGTTAAACCAATTTGCTGGATCTTAATATATTTTAGATCTAGCTTAGTTTGAATATTTTTAGGTACTAAAATAATTACATCAATGATTTGAGAATTATTTTTTTGAGTTTGCTGATCCGTAAAATAGTTTAAGAGATAACTATCTAGATTTTTAATTAATTCAATGGCATAACGTTGTACTCCTGTAATAGGTTGGGTTAAAAAACGTCCGTTAATAAATATTTTCTTTCTTCTCATAGCTTTGATTGAATTTAAGCGTAAACTATCAATTGATTTGCTAAATAGTTTTGTCAGATAATTTTATTAGTTAATTATTTATCCAAACTAAATAAACTAAAATTTTAGTTGTTCTTTAGAGAATTTTGCTGAACCAATGCTTTATGCCTTCGCCATTTTAGCGCTACCGGCAACGGTTAAATTACCACCTCTTCAAGGTTTAGGGGATGCTCCGGTAGATTTTATTACTGAAGGGGACATCACGGCGGTGGTGGATCGCACTGTGGTGGTGACAGATTTAGAAAAATTATCGGAAGCTGATTTATTAGCCGTTGTGTTGCGCCATGATCAGGTAATTAGTGAATTATTTACGTTATTATTTGGATCTGAACCAGCAACGGCAAATCACAGTAGTTTATTACCCCTGCGTTTGGGGACGGCATTCGGTTCTGAAGCCGCTTTACGTCAGGTGTTGCGTGATGCTAGCGCCCCTGATTTAGCTGCAAATTTAGCCTCAAATTTAGCACCAAGCCAATTACTAAAAAATCAATTATGGGCAGTGATGGGGTGTGGTGAATTATTACTAAAAATTACCGTGACCCCACCTGCTGTAAATCCTGATGAAACTGCGCCAAACCTCAAGGGCAGAGCCTATCTGTTAGCCAAAAAGGCCCAGTATGAGCAAACCCAACAGTGGCAAAAACAAATTGAAACTGAATCTGCCCAACTGGTCAGCCAGTTAGAGCAGATCGCCCATGCCGCGCCCCTAGTGCTGAATCCCCACCCGCCGGAAAATCTGCGCTGGTGTGTTTTGTTGCAATGGGATCGGCTGCTGCCACTGCAAAACCTGTTAGGGCAATGGCAAGCCGATCATCCCCACTGGCAAATTACTTTAGGATCATTTGGGGCGGCATATCATTCCATTGCCCGATTAGCCGAAGCCGCAACTACTGGAAATATTCACTAAATTTATCGGAACTAAGCAACCGTTCGATAATTTTGCGAGGAGAGCGACGACCCACCACCATAATCCGATGGCTTAACACATAGGGCGCAATGGTTTTCACATCGTCAGGGGTGACGAATTGCTCTTGACGCAACGGATCGAG
Organism: Pseudanabaena sp. ELA607; assembly: GCA_037130765.1. Lineage (GTDB taxonomy): Bacteria > Cyanobacteriota > Cyanobacteriia > Pseudanabaenales > Pseudanabaenaceae > JBAXSK01. The sequence continues at coordinate 954 of JBAXSK010000351.1, read as the reverse complement.
GGCGCAACGTAACAGGCTATAACTTTGGGCGGCCCGTTGCAGGGAAATTGTGCCCCGAGGACTGGCCCCAAGGGCAATGTCTTCATCTTCGCGGGTAGAACGCACTAGAGACACCATAAACTCCCTAGTGGTATCACTGACGGTAACTTCAGCGCACTGCTGCCGCAATGCCAATACTTCTTCGGGAGTGATGCAGGGGGTTAACTCATTAATTTTAGGTTTGGCACTATTGTTGCGGGCTAACATTTGCGTCTCTTCAGCAGCACTGGGATAACCTAAGCTAAACGACAGCATAAACCGATCTAATTGCGCCTCTGGCAGAGGAAAAGTGCCCTGGTATTCCACTGGGTTTTGGGTGGCAATCACAAAAAATGGACTAGGCACGTCACGGGACAGCCCATCAACCGTAACTTGGGTTTCTTCCATCACCTCTAGCAAAGCTGACTGGGTGCGGGGTGTAGCGCGGTTAATTTCATCCGCTAGCAGAATATTGGTAAAAACGGGCCCCGCCAAAAACTGAAACTCTCCTTTTTGTGGGTTCCAGATATTTGTGCCGGTAATATCGCTAGGCAACAGGTCAGGGGTACATTGCACCCGCTGAAACTTGCCCGCAATTGAAGCTGCCAAAGACTTAGCCAATAAAGTTTTACCTACCCCCGGTACATCTTCGAGTAAAGCGTGTCCTCCCCCTAGCAAAGCCACTAAAACTAATCGAATTGCTTCATCTTTACCAACAATTACCTGTCCTAAATTGTCAACTAATTGGTGAATTTTTTGTTTTGTATCCATGAATTTAGGTGCTATATGGGATGAGTGGGTCATTTAGGACTTACGCAGCAAGTTCTAAAAACCTCACCCCTAGCCCCTCTCCCAAAATAGGAGAGGGGAACAAGAAATTAATCTTACTCCCCTTCTCCCGCTCTGGGAGAAGGGGTTGGGGGATGAGGGCAATTT
>JBAXSK010000350.1:0-3285 GCA_037130765.1 Pseudanabaena sp. ELA607 | reverse complement strand
TAAGTCCTGTACTCCAGTTGAAATAGGGCGTTACTTGAGATATCGAGATAGTCCAGAAAAGCTAGATCTTTGGGATGTATTATCAGACTTAGCTATAGAAAAATGGTTGGGCAAAGGATAAAATCAATGAAATTGTAGCGGGCAATTCCAGTAGTTCCACCAAGGTGTATTAATGCAATGTACCACGCCTTATTTTTACTTAAACACAACTAATCAATATTTGCAGATCTACAATATATAAATGGCTCAATAGACCAAATTTAGACCTTGTAGTGGACAGACACACCTAATTTGATGCTTTATAAGAATTTGGATATGTTTATGCAGTAAGCTTTTAACCTAAAACATACTGCACTATTTTAGGTGTGTCTGTCCAGTAGGTTGGGTTGAGATGATGAAACCCAACATTGCCTTTATTCCTTACCTTAATATTTCCTCGCTAGTAAAATTGGAGTTCTCACTTCGTCAGAGAGAGAGATAGCAGTAACTCGGCAATGAGGTTATCATTTCTCATAGTTGGGTTGCGTTCCTTAACCCAACCTACAAGATCAGTGATCGCACTATTTTTAACGTGATGTGCAACCAAGCAATCGCGATGATATGTGTAAATGAATAAAAATATCTTTTTGTATCTTTTTGTTTTTAAATTATACGGATAAAGATTGTGCCTAATATCCCAATTCAGGTGATTAAGAACAATCTTTGCTTATAACTAGCCTAAAATGGTGTTTTAAAAGTAATTTTTCTGTATGAAGATATACGAAGAAACTTGACATTCAGCCTATCTCTTCTATAGTCAGGTTAGACAGACAAATTTTGTCTAATCCTATAGTTATCTCCCAACACTTCAGGAATTCTGACCAACACATCAAATAGAGGTTCTATGTCAAGAGTTATTAACCATTCATGGAAAAACGGCGGAAATGCTTCTTCTAATCCTGTCGTTGTTGTTTTAGATAACGACCACATCCTGATCACGGCTGATGCTGATACAGATGCAGATGGTAGCCCTGATGCAATAGAGATAGGCAACGGTTCAGGTCAACTTGAGACTGCTCTGGGCAAAGACAATGGTTGGAAAGGTGATAATGAATATGTCAATGCAAGAATCATTCCTTACTATGTCTTACCAGGGGACTGGGAAGATGTAACAAATGGAATCTGTAAATTCGGTGATATTGCCAAGATTTCTTACAAGAATAAGACTGTCTATGCCATTTATGCTGATGTTGGTCCTGATTCCATCATTGGAGAGGCTTCTATTGCAACCGTCGAAGCACTTGGTCATAATCCGTGGAATAATCAACATACGGAAATCGTTTCAGGGATTTCTCATGGTGTGACCTATGAGATTATTCCACAATCATCGAATCTTGCCCAGACAGTAAATTTTGAGACAATTCAAGCCTACGGCAAAACTGTATTTGGAGAAACGCCACAACCAACTCCATCAGGTATTCAGAAATCAGTAACTTGGCTGGAGCTTAACCGTTCAGACGATAGGAATCCTGCCATTACTGCCTATGCAGACGCAGACCCAAAATACACACGGTTTTATCAGACGAAGGAATCGTTAATCGAGTTCCTTCAGGCTTTTCCTAATGCTCATACGGCTTTAGTTGCAGAAAATAAACCTATTCCAGCTTGTCCAGACTTAACAGGGATTATTCAACCACCCATTGAGACCGCTTCTGCCCAAAAATTTGTTACTTTCTTTGAAAATAACTATGCAGCCGTTCGGAATGAAGTTGAAGGATGGTTTATTGATGATATTCCAGAGCAATGGTCAACTGATGCTGTAACAAATGGTTGTGTCGCTCATCAAGTTAGTTGTCTCTATTTGTGCGACCTTCCTCATCCAACATTAGATACTATCCCATCAGTCAATGTAGATGAATTTGTTGATTGGGTATTAAGCCATGATTGGACAAAAATTACCTCTATGAATAGTTTAAAACCAGGAGACATTTGTGTAAGTGGACCAACTAGCTCTGACCTTGATCATGTCTATTGTTTTGTTGATTACATTGATGCTGAAAATGCCCAAGTTCTACACAATCAAGTATTTGGGTTAGCGAATCGTTCTTTAGTTGGCAATGACTGTGGGGAGTGGAGATTTGCATTAAGAATGCCATAACATTTAAGGAATCAGGTATAACACGTCGTTGTACCTAGCTTGGTAATGCGATCAGTGGCAAACTAAGGCTATCTGAAGCAGGTGAACTCATCCGTGAGGTCTATTAAACAGGAGTTTAAATTATGCGTTTCCAATATCAGATTCTTGTGGGAAAAAATTAACCTAATACTCCTCCATCAGGTGTAGTTTGGTTCCTAAATGGAAATATCGAACTAGGAGGAGATCTTGTACAAATACTTAATAACCTTGGGAGCGAAGGTTGGGAAGTTGTGAGTATCGGTGATCTAGGGTTTGACAGCCGATCTGAAATTGTACTTAAGAAGCAATTGTGATTGCTGAGGTGTAGGCATGGCGTTAATCTTGAGTGCGATCGCCGATCTTGTAGGTTGGGTTGAGGTGACGAAACCCCACATTGGCTTTATTCCTTACCTTAATTTGTTGGGTTTCACTTCGTTCAGCCCAACCTACATTTTATTCCATCCCAATATTACTATCGAAGATCAGCCTTTCTGAAGCCCCCCACATCTGATCGTAAATTCTTTCTTCAACATAACGATGAAAACTGGAATATTGCCAATCTTTCGGAGCGTTTACTAATCCATGACGCACGGGATTATAATGGATGTATTCGACATGATTAACAAAATCTCGATCATCTCGAACTTGATGCTCCCAAAATCGACGTTGCCAAATAGCCTTCTCTCTTTTATGTTGTCGAGATGTTGAAATTTCACCCTGATATTGAGAATGACATTGACGGCTAAAATAACTTTTAATTAATCGCCAACGAGTTGAAAAATCTGCATCTGTTTCAGGCAATGTCCAAAGAGCATGAATGTGATCTGGTAAAATGACAATAGCATCAATCTTAAAATGATGTTGTCGGATAACATATTGAAAAGCATTTCGTAGTAAATCCACATTTTCAGGCTCACACAAAATTCTGTGACGATTGTATGTCACAACTGTAAAAAAATAAGTTGCTCCAGATGTTTTTGCTCTACGGTATTGCATAGAAGTGACATACCCGACACTCATTTTTTTGTAAACAAAAAATAGAGTAAGGGCTTCCTCTTTCACTGGGAGAGCCTTATTAGAGCCATCTCTAAGCTGGACTTATCCTCCCTCCGCAGGTTTTACTCACTTCG
>JBAXSK010000035.1:0-23964 GCA_037130765.1 Pseudanabaena sp. ELA607 | reverse complement strand
GTATGCCATTGGCGGGCAAGATGCCCACCCTACAAGGCGTTTCTACTTAATTTTCTAGTTAATCAAACTAGAGCAGCGCCGACTCTGATCCCACAATCATCGAACCAACCCCAGCAGTTGTGAAAATTTCTAGTAGCAAAGAATGGGAAACCCGCCCATCGATGATGTGAGCCGCTTTAACCCCTTGCGCCAAGGAACGCACACAACACTGCACCTTAGGAATCATGCCACCACTGACGATCCCTTGCTCAATCAGTTCACGAGCTTGAGAAATAGTCAGACTGCGAATCAAGGTAGAAACATCTTTATAATCTCGCAAAATTCCCGCAATGTCCGTTAACAAAATCATCTTCTCTGCCCCTAAAGCGGCGGCCAATTCCCCCGCCACCGTATCAGCATTAATGTTATAGGCTTGCCCTGTTTCATCCGTGGCCACACTAGACACCACCGGAATATGGCCAGCATTGAGCAATGTATTTAACAATTTAATGTTAATGCTGCTGACTTCCCCCACAAAACCAATGGCATCATTACCTTGGGAGCGGGCCCGAATCAAATTACCGTCCTTACCGCATAGCCCCACCGCTGAGCCACCAGCCAGATTAACCATCTCCACAATCTGTTTATTGACGCGCCCCACCAACACCATTTCTACCACTTCCATCGTGGCCGCATCAGTGACCCGCAAACCATTGATAAATTGTGGCTCAATATTCAGCTTGGCCAGCCATGAGTTAATCTCTGGGCCGCCACCATGCACCACCACTGGACGCAAACCCATAAACGACATGGTAACAATATCACGGATCACATCTTGCCGGAGATGCTCTTCCTTCATGGCAGCACCGCCATATTTGACCACGATGGTGCGGCCTGCAAATTGTTGCATATAAGGCAGTGCTTCACTAAGAATTTGCACGCGATCAAGATCGGTGATCATGGGTCTAAATGTCCTTGCCCTTCTGGCAATAGGTTGATGTAGTTGATGTAATGGTCAATCCAGTTATTTAACCGCTGAGTATTCTAATCATTGGCTGGTCTACGGATCGTTGATTTTGATACGGATTGACAGAATCGCCAGATGTCACCCCACTGGCAAAAATCTAATCAGGATGACGCATTAGCAGCGCATCCATCATATTTTCGAGATTTTGCCCAGCCAGTAGACCACCGGACAGGTGATAGCTATTTTCATCACAGCGATAAAAAGTTTGAAATCCCGTGCGCATTTTCTTATCCCCAAGCACCCAATAACGCTGCACAATCGCATCAGGAGAAATCAAACCTTCTCCTTCCACCCGACCTAGTTCACTATGATCTAGCACAAACGTAAAGCGGCGCTCATCAGGATCAATCCGGCCCTTATAAGCGAGGGTCAGTTCATCACGACCATCACTGCTAAATCCAATCTTAGACACCATGGTGAACCAAAAGTTATCCTTTGACCAAGCCACAAGGGTGCGTCCTTTAATCGCAATGGGTCGAGAATCACGATCTAACCAATTGCCTTCAAAAGTCCATTTGCCAGGCTGCATCAAAAAGGTATGTGCCACACAATTAATCTCTTGTATGTAACTTGTATATTGATCAAAGATATTTTAGCGGATTGTTAGCCAGTTATCTGCCATTACTTGATTGATAGCTAATCTTACTTGTTCTTACAGCCTATGGCATTTACATGGGATACAACATGATGAACGGGTCAGATGACCGCCCACCAAGGATTTTCTAATTAATACTTGTGCCCCATTAAACCAAAAACGGCTGTATTTTGGCAGAAAATTTGGTGATGTCTGATAATGTTATGGTTAGAGAGACTAACTGGCGCGATCAGTTACCTCTGCTGTCATCGCAGTAAACCCTGCTAATTGGGCTGGGGCAAAAGGCGGCTCCCATAAGTTGCGGATATTTTGCCCAATGTTATGGGGACAATTGGAAGAAAATAATACAATTCCGTCAGGATTGCTCGCCACTGCATAGCTCATTAGCAATGCAACTACAATCTGGTTCTGTTCTAAGTCTAGTTCTAAAGTATTTTGCCAAATCTGCTTCTGTTGAGGATGTCTGTGCCAATAGTCGCGCAATCGCTTGAGGCAATCACCTATGGGACTATGGGTAATCATAATTGAACCTTGCTCTAGCAAAGACTTTTGTGGGGATTGAAGTAATAATTCGGCGTTACGCAGACAAAGATTATTGGCAAACTGCATCACTGGCAATAAATTAGGTTGGGTTTGGGCCAGTTCTTGGATGATTGCAAAACTAGTCCCTACACCAAAAGTGAGAATTTTGCCAGCTTTAACCGCTGTTTCGAGGAACTCTAACACTTCGGGCGTGGCATCACTCACCCCACAGTCATGCAGTAAAAAGCAATCGATGTAATCTGTATTTAATTTCTGCAAACTTTGATCGAGACTGGCTTGGAGGCTTTCCTTGCTATAAATACTTTTGGTAATGGTTTTACCAGAATAACGACGCAACCACTCCTTAAGCTTGGGGGTAAAACGCATCACCTTGCGCAAAACAGATTTAAGAGATTGAGTTGCTGGTGATGTCGCCGCCATGGGACGCAAACCAAATTTGGTTGTAATTGTAATTTGCTCGCGATATTTTTGGGCAAACTCACCTAAGACTATCTCCGCATCACCAGAACCATACAAAGGTGCGGTATCATAATGACGAATTCCGGTATCATAGGCAGTTTCTAAGATGCGCAAAGACTCGGCTCGCGAATTGCTACCGATCAAAGCACTAGTACCAAAACCAAGATTACTAGTTATGTGTGGCGATTTACTGAGCACAACCTGTTTCATAGTGCAATACAAATAGAAATTTTACGAATAAAAAATTTGAGATAGCGAATTTCAATACACCTGATCAACCACTTGATCTAGATACAGCATCACTAAACATGACCCTTAAGCAGCTAGCCGAGCCTTGAGATGGTCAGACAAACGCAAACAAAGCGCAATAATTGTCAAAGTGGGATTAGAAGCACCGCCCGTAGGAAAAACCGCACTACTACCAATGTATAGATTGTGTATATGGTGTAAACGACAGTCATAGTCAACCACGCCGTGACGCGGATCTGCACCCATACGGGCTGTCCCCATGTGATGGGAAGCATCATTCAAATGTCCCGCCAAATCTTGGGATGATTCCGGTAGCTGAAAATTAGTTAAATCAATAGTTCCAAGATGTAAGCGTTGAAACTCCTGATTAATAACCTGGACAAAGATTTCTGCCGTGCGCTTATCCAAATCTGTGACCCGCCAATCTAAGCAAACCCGCCTCATGCCTAAAGCATCAACCTCATCACCCAAATAAACCCGACTATCAGGATTGGGTTGCTGCTCAGTAGCAATACCTAGATGGGGCATACCGCTGGTATCTTGGGCTGGTTGTCGCAAAATTAAATAACGATAGGCAGCGGCAATTAACTGATTAGGATGACGCAAAATATTGAACAAAGCCTTAGGTAATTGACGGCGCAGATGCTTTTGTTTTAATGCTTTGAGCACCACCTTAACCGCCTCAATAGCTGAGTCAGCACTGGGAGGATAGTAAATGCCCCCCACAGCATTCAAAACTTGAAATTGCTCCTGAGCATGGGCAGCAAAGGCAAATTGGGGATGGTACTTAATGCCTCGATATTTATGCGCCGTAAAAGTGCGATTAAATACCCTCCTTTGTTGTGGGGTAATTGGGCCCACAGGATATTGCAAATGTTCCTGAAAATAACGCCCGACTAGATCATACTGATTCCCCAAACCATTAGCCTCAATTCGATTTGAAGCCAAGAGCAGTCTAGCTGTTTCAATAGCGCCACAACAAATTACATAATACTTCGCTTTAATTTGCGCAGTCTTGCCACCCAAAGACTTCACATCAACCCACTCCACCGCATTACTATCAGGATTGGTGTGGATATTTATCGCATTAGCATGGAGTAAAACATTAATATTAGTTGCCGCTAAAAGTTCTTGATAATAACGCTGGCCAAAATTTGGCGTGGGACTAAACTGAGAAATCACCGCTTCTAAACTTTGGTGATCAAATTCCGGTGCTGGCAAATGACTCTTACACCATTGATCGCCATCATAAGAAGAGGCTGGCAAATTCATGACCACTTCAGCCCGACGATAATAAGGCGCTAAATCTTGACGAGTAAAACCCCAACCACTGCGATCCACCCAATCCCGACGTTCAAAATCAATCTCATTAAGCGGTAAAGCCTGCCCCGCCCAGAGGGTAGTTGTCCCCCCTAAAATCCTGCCCCGCCCAGCATGAATACTATTATGTGGTAAGCCAACTATGTTACTGTCATATAAACTTTGCGTTTGCGGCTCATAGAGTTTGCCACCACTTTCGAGCATGGTGACATCAGTACCACTATTAATAAATTCCAATGCTAGGCTGATTCCGGCTGCACCACTGCCAATAATGCATATGGTGGTCTCAATTACCGCACCATCCCAGTGATTCAGATCATTAATCATGATAAGTAAGTAAATTGACTTAATATGCCGATATTACCCTTATTTTTCCCCATCACCCCATCAATTTAAGTCAATTTTTATATTTGTTATGCCATAGCAAACCAGAATATTTATTCTAAACTTAGCTTAATCTGGTGTAAGAGCCAAGAAATCTGCTAGACTAGAAAAGCACAAAAAACTCGCGATTTTGCTAATAGCTATCATTGCTGCCGTTGGGACTATATATCACACCCAAAATATATGCCACACCCAAGCAACTGCCCTAGAAATTAGTAATCGTGCTTATCAAGGTCTATATACAGCAGCAAAAATATGGTTAAACTGAGACTCAAGCGTTTCGGCAAAAAATTTGAAGCTACTTATCGCATTGTTGCCATGCATAGCACCACCCGCCGCGATGGGGCCGCTTTACAAGAATTTGGTTTTTATAATCCCCGCACTGGTCAAACTCAGCTAAGAGATGTGCCCGGCTTAGTAGAAAGACTCAAGCAAGGCGCACAGCCGACAGATACCGTTCGGCGCATCCTCGAAAAAGCTAAAGTTATTTGACCAACTCAAAGCCCCAGCCCCAGTCGAAGCCTAATCATGCCGCATCCCGGCTAGTTCAAGTAGCTTTTGCACTTAATTCAGTGCAATTAGTTTAATTCGTTTGCCTAACTTTGAGTAGATTATTGCAGCACATTCGTGGCTAACTACAACGCATTACTAGAAACTATTTTTCAGCCTCTCCTGTCTCAGCCAGAGGCTTTTCGCTTTGATATTGAGCGCAACAGCCAAGGGGATCGCTATTGGATTCGGATATCCTTTGCCGATGCGGATCGGGGGCGAGTTTATGGTAAAGCGGGACGTACCATCCAAGCTATTAAAGCGATCTTTGCCACGGCCGCTCAGGCTTCTGGTCAACAGTTTTACTTGGATGTGTATGATGCTGCGCCACCGGAGCCGGAGTATCTGCCGCCGACCTATCCCCCCAGTGAAGAATTTCGTCCAAGACGCTCTGGTCCTCCGGCGCAGCCCCCCATTCGCCGTAATTCCCAGTAAAATAGGCTATCTCAATATATCAATCTCAATACATTCGTAAATGTGTTTAATGCATCTAAAATAATAGAGAATTGATAGAGATTTTTACCTGTGGATGAGGTCTGCCATTATCGCTGATGTCTGATCTAGGTGGCTGATCTAAAAAGCAGGGATTCTTTTGCCCCACTATCCTTGGCTCCATAAGACGGTATCAAGCATCAACTAGAAGATATTTGAGAGGATATTTGCCCATGACAGCTAGCGATGCCACCATCAACGACGCAAATGTTAGTCTGGGCAATCACCGCAAGGTAGGGGCAGAAATTCTCTGCATTGGCACTGAATTACTTTTGGGGGAAATAGTCAACACCAATGCCCAGTATCTGGCTCAACAGCTAGCTATGCTGGGCATTCCCCATTATTATCAAACCGTAGTCGGTGACAATCCCGACCGGATTAAACAAGCTTTAGCCATTGCCTCGCAGCGGGCGCAGATCATCATTACCACTGGCGGCTTAGGCCCAACCCCTGACGATCTGACCACTGCCACCATTGCTGATTTTTTTGGCGCACCCCTGATCGAAGATCCGCAAATTTGGACCCATATCCAAGAGCTTTACGGCAAATTAGGTCGCACCATCACCGCCAATAACCGTAAACAAGCACTCTTACCTGCAGGAGCGGCAATTTTGCCCAATCCCGTCGGCTCAGCCCCCGGACTGATTTGGGAGCCACAGCCAGATTTACTGATCATGACATTTCCAGGTGTGCCGCGAGAATTATATTCCATGTGGCAACAAACCGCTGTGCCATTGCTCAAAACCAAGGGCTATAGCCAAGGTCAGTTTTTCTCTAAGGTTTTGCTCTATTGGGATATTGCTGAATCTGCCTTAGCCGAGCAAGTCAACGATTTATTTGCGTCCTCTAATCCCACCGTGGCCCCCTATGCCAATTATGGGCAAGCTAGGCTAAGAATTACGGCTAAAGCCAACAGCCCCGAAGCTGCCCAAGCCCTAATTGAACCAATGGCAACCGAGATTTTACGGCGTACCGGTGACTATTGCTATGGCACGGATGAAGACACTCTTAGCTCCGTCGTTGGGGGGTGGCTCAGGGACAAAGGACAAACCCTAGCCGTAGCCGAATCTTGCACCGGTGGTTGGCTAGGGCAAATGATTACGGAAACTGCTGGTAGTTCCGCTTATTTTCTGGGGGGAATCATCAGTTATAGCAATCAAGTCAAAGAAAATATGTTAGGGGTTTCCCCTGTCACCCTAGCCCAATATGGAGCCGTCAGTGCTGAAACTGCCCAAGAAATGGCTTTAGGGGTGAAACAACGCCTCGGTGCTGATTGGGGCGTAAGCATCACAGGGATCGCTGGTCCCGATGGCGGCACTGACGCTAAACCCGTCGGCTTGGTTTACATTACCGTTGCTGATCCCCAAGGTGCAGTCACCACTACCGAACACCATTTTAGTCCGTCTAGAGATAGAAATTGGCTGCGTAGGCTGAGTACTTACTCATCTTTAAACAACTTACGGAAAAGATTTGTTATGATTAGTTAAATCACTACGCAACCGTGCAGCAGGGGTAAATATCTTGAAAAACTTAAGAAAAGCCCTCAAGAATTTAGGCGAAAAACTAGGCGAGTTATTAGATCGTGCCGTGGAAGCTTTGTTTGGCCGTCGTCAGCCCACGCCTGAACTAATTCCAGTCCCAGTGCGTGATCGCAGCCGAGGCAATTTCCGCCGTTACTAAGTGTAAATGCTTAACCAGCCCCAATTTACTGACTAGCTGTTATAACGTTGGGCAATCCAAACGGTTAGCCAGTAGTTGGCACATCTGCACTAGCTGTTAGAAGAAAACTTCTGGCTCAGGTGTAGCCTTGTAACTCTGGGCAATTATTTAACACCGTATTCCTATGGGATATGACGTTTCTCTAGGGCCAAGTGCATAAATTGTGTGAGGTGCTGTGTACTGCTATAAGGATGCAGCGGAATCTCTTGCTGTATACTTTACTTTCTATGGCTAGATATACACACTTCTTTTTGGTCGAAGCACCTCCTGATGACTTAAGGCAAGGCATAGTCAATATTTTGCAATCCTGTGGTTTGGTCATTGCCTATAACACAGAAGACTATGTAATTGCCCAAGAGCCACAAAAAACTGCTGTGGCTAAGTTAGTTACGGTAGAGGTGCTAATTCATCGTTCTGACAGTGATGGCGAGCGAACTCGTTTAACTTGTGTCTCTAAAAATGCGGAATTACCTTTGCGTAAGCTCAACCATTGTCGGGATATAGCCCAATATGTTTGTCGGGCATTTCAAGAATGTGGTAAGTGGCGCGTGCTAGAGAGTGCATCAGACTATTAATGTGCCTTAGCCCCTAGGGTCTAGTTAGTCTAGTCATGACACCGTTTCTTTAAGTGCTTGGAAAAGCTTTGTAATTGTCCATGTCTGAATCTTATCGGAAAGTCTTTGCGGAAAATCGTCAAGCAAGATTTAATTATGAAATTTTAGAAACCTTTGAAACTGGCATTGAACTGGTGGGGACAGAGGTTAAATCTGTCAAAGCGGGTCAAGCTAATTTGCGTGATGCCTATGGCATTGTGCGTCATGGGGAAATATTTTTGTTGAATGTCTATATTGCGCCCCACAGTACGACTAGTTTGTATTTTAACCACGAGCCGACGCGCACCCGACGGTTGTTATTGCATAAGGCAGAAATTCGTAAGTTGATCGGCAAGGTTGAGCAAAAGGGGTTAACTTTAGTACCCCTCAAGTTGTATTACAAAAATGGTTGGGTCAAGGTGGACATGGCTTTAGTGCGTAATAAGAAACTGCACGACAAGCGCGAAGATATTAAAAAGCGGGATGATAAACGGGAGATTGAACGGGCAATGAAACGTAATTAGTCAGTGATCTGAATTACTCTTGTTCATCTTTTTCCCATCTTCGTCAAATCCATCAACTCAAATAAATAAGCCCCTCGCTTTGCCAGAGTTACCAAATGGCGCGGGGGGCTTAGGTTTTTATGTGATGGGAGCAGATTATGGGCAGGGAGATTGTTTGTGAAATATTACCGCAGCAGCAACGTAAGAATTTGAGCACTCCAGGTATGGGTTAAGGGTAAGCTATCTACACCCATTGCCACACACAGACACCCCAAATAGACGATGGAATATTTAAAGACTTGGCGGGCTAGGGGCAGATCGGCGGGTTGTTGCAGCAGTTGCCATGCTTTGTAAATAAAAGCGCTACCCAGATAAATTGCAGCGATCGCATAGACTGCGCCCATGACATGGAGCGGAAATACGAGCAATAACGTAATCGGCATCAACAAAATCGCATAGATCAGAATTTGCTGGGCGGTAACGGCTTCACCTTTAACTACAGGCAACATCGGCACTTTGGCTTTAGCGTATTCGGTGCGGATCATCAATGCCAAAGCCCAAAAATGGGGCGGAGTCCAGAAGAAAATGATCGCAAACAACACCCACGGCGCATAGCTAAGATCCCCAGTTACTGCCGCCCAGCCCACTAGGGGAGGAATTGCTCCCGCCGCACCGCCAATGACGATATTTTGCGTACTAGAGCGCTTCAACCACATGGTATAGACCCCCACATAGGTGGCAATCCCTGACATTGCCAACAAAGCTGCTAAGAGATTGGCATAGCAAGCCAGCAAGCTAAACGAAGTCAGAGCCAGAATTATGGCGAATAGCATCGCATCCCTTGGTTTAATGCGGCCTGAGGGGATCGGCCGCCATTGGGTGCGCTCCATAAGCTGATCGATGTCGCTGTCATAAAGGCAGTTAATGGTATTAGCCGATGCTGAAGCTAGGGTTCCCCCTATCACAGTGACTAAAACCAGCAGGGGATCGACTTTACCATCGGCTGCGATCCACATAGCCCCGACAGTGGTAATCAGCAGCAGCAGAATAATTCTGGGTTTGGTGAGTTGAATATAGCTTTGGGCCACTTCCCATAGGTTTTGATGGTGACGATCCATTGCTGGATTAAATTTCGCTGGATTAAATTGGGTCACCGAGTTTGCTGTTTGTGATGTTTCCATATCCCTAACCTCCCCGGCAAGTATGTGCAAATTTCTTCTAAAGTATCTGGGCTGAATCATGCTGAGTCGTATGTTTGATACGTTTTTTCTAGTCAGCTTTTCTAGGTGGTGCGTGGGGTACGGCGCATTTGCCAAGTGATTACGGTATAGGCAACCAAAACTCCCAATAAAGCTGCACCAGTGGCTTGATGGGCGATGGTGAGGGGTTCAACCTGTAAACGCAGTCGATAGGTGCTGTAACCGATGACTAACTGGCAGAGCAATAACACGCCAGACAAATTGGCTAAACGACGTAACCAAGGCAAAACCTCAGGGGTGCGCCATGTCATGACAATCATGGCAACAATGCTTAAAGTGACTGGGGCAATGCCTAAAAGGTGACTGTTCATAACGGTGCAAAGTTCGCCACCGGCAAAACATTGGTGCAAAGCCCAGCGGGAAGCCACCAAAGCGCCTAAAATACTTTGCCCAAATAACAAAGCCGTTGCGGTCGTGCCCCAGATAGCCAATTGCTTACCACCGGTGGCAGGATTTGATGCAATAGGTTGCAGAGAAAGGGCTAAGGTGAGCAAAGTCGAGAAGAAAAATAACCCTGTCCCCAAGTGAGCCGTGACAATTTCAAATTGCAAAAGCTGGGTTACGGTCAAGCCACCGAGAATCCCTTGGGCAATCACCAACAATAGCGCCCCACTCATACCCCAAGGTAGCCATTGGGGGACTTGGCGCTTTTGCCACCAGCAAACCATAGTCAGCAGCAAAGTAATAAACCCAACGGAAGAAGCCACCAAGCGATGAAACCACTCCAAAAACACTTGGAGGTTCATTTGAGCCGCGGGGATCACTTCGCCATAACAGAGCGGCCAGTCTGGACAGGATAAACCAGCATTCATCACGCGGGTGGCGCTACCCAAAGCCATCAAGAAAAAAGTTACGCCAGCTAAGATCCACAGAGCGCGTCTGATCCAAATCGTAGCTTGGGTTTGAGCAAAGTTTGGTGATGGGGTGGATGGGGCAAAGTCGGTAATGGAATAGGGCAGATGCTGTGTCATAGCTTTCCCGAATGTCTACTTGATTGAGTCGTCAGCGTCGCTACTTAAATTTTGAGGATCATCATTAATACCACCGAAAACAAGCAACGTTTGCCATCGTTGGTGAATAGTGGGCTAGGTAATAGTTAAATAAGATGATTCACGAAAATGTTACAAAGCGTAATCTGACGACACAGGATGATACTTATCTTGAGGTGAATAATTCACCCAATCTTAAGAGAGGTTAACCAGATCCCTTGGGTATCATAACAATGTCTTTAGGCTCAAGGTCTATCTGGCGGTTTTGCGGCTATGGCAATCGGGTGAAATATGGTGTAATTGCGTTGGCTTTTAGTCCGACAGGTAAGAGACAAACTAACGCAATAAGTGGGGTATGGACTGGCTCTAATTATTGTCCCGTAATGGTTTGCGACTTATTTTGATTCTTGGGAGCATGGCATCAATGTTGTTTCATCCCTTGGCAATTTAGCAATAGTTGGGATAATTAGAGATGTTAATAGTGATGTCAGCAATTGATAACCCAATTGATAGACACAGCCATAAACAGCATCTTTAAAAGATGTCAGAAAAAGTCCGATCATCTTTTTGGCGAGGCTGTTAATTCTCTCCTCTATGATTTTTGCCTAAAAGCCAATAGGTAGTCATTTCGCCGCGACCTTTAACGATCACTGTCCCCCTCGGTTCTAAAATATAAGCATCTTTTAATTGCTGATAAGTCGCATCAGTCACCTGAATATAACCAGGTTTACCGTGGGATTCCATGCGCGAAGCTACATTCACTGCATCACCCCATAAATCATAAATAAACTTCTTAATCCCAATTACTCCGGCAATTACAGGACCAGTATTAATGCCAATCCGTAATTGCACTGATTCACTTAAACTATGGTTGTTCAGAATAAATGCCTGCATTTCCAACGCAATATCTGCCACTGCCATAGCGTGATCTGTGCGCTTGAGGGGTAAACCACCCACTACCATATAGGCATCACCGATGGTTTTAATTTTTTCTAAGCCATACTTTTCGGTGAGGTTGTCAAAAGCCGAGAAAATTTCATTTAGTCCCGAAACGAGTTCCATCGGCTCCATGCGGGCAGAAAGACTCGTAAAACCGACAATATCAGCAAATAAGATAGTGGCTTCTTCAAATTGTTCGGCGGGGGATTGATTAGTTTCCTTTAAACGGGTGGCAATAGATGCGGGCAAAACGTTTAAGAGTAATCGTTCCGAGCGTTCTTTTTCACGACGTAATTCCTGAGTTCGCCGTTCTACTCGCAATTCTAGTTCTTCATTGGCTAAACGCAAAGACTCCTGACTGTGGCGTAAATCGGTAAATGACTGGCTTAATTGCTCAATCATGCTATTAAAAGAACTGCTGAGGGTTTCAATTTCCACAATAACACTACCACCAGCTTTTTGAGTCAGATCTCCTTCCGAAATTTGCTGTGCTGTCTTGGATAGTCGTAACAAAGGTCGGGTAATCCATTGGGTAGTACGAATGCCGACTATAATAGCCACCATTAATGCCAAAATAGAGAGCATAATTGTGTCACGGGTATTGCGATTAATCTGCTCCATAAAATCTGATTCTGGCACTACAACAACCAAAAGCCAGTCAATACCCCTATTATCACGAATCGGTGACACCTTGGCATAGTACCAGTTTTGCTCATTTTGGAATTTTAAATAACGCCCTCCAGTGATATTATTTAAATTCCCAAATTCCTGATTTATTTTTTCAGTGGTATATTTGACAATAGGACTGGTGCTACGTTCCGCTGCCATGCGTTCAATTGTGCGCTCTTCCCCAGAACCAATCACGCCAAAAGGCTGGGCAATGGTCGAACTAGCCACTAAATTCCCAGAGCGTTCCATAATAAAGCTCTGACCATTAGGGCTAATCGTAAGCCGAGTCAGAAAATCTCTAATGCGAGTCAGACGCACGTTAATGCACAAAACACCAATCAGTTGCTGTTTTTGGTCTAGGATAGGATAGACTGGGGAAATTCCTAATACGGTATTTTTGCTCGAAAAGAAAGGATAAATTTCGCTCCAAGTGGGTTTATGGGTAACAGCAGCAGCTTTGTACCACGGACGATCACGGGGGTCGTAATTGGCAGATTTGATGAACTTTGCTTTTTCGCCCTCAGCATTGAGCAGATAAATTTCACGCATGGGCGCTGTTGCGGAGGTGCGGATTTTCAGTTGCGGCGGACCATTTTCTTGATATTCCACACCAACAAATTCGCCTCGTTCATTGCCATAGGAAAGATAGCCTTCAAAATCACCTTGATGAACCACTTGCCAAAAATAACGCCGTAATTTATCAAAATCGTTTAAATCTAAATTGCCGCTAGTAATTTGGGTATTGGTTAGCCAGAGCGTGTCTTGAGAACGATTGAGATAACTAATTACCTGCTGTTCAATGCGATTACTAATTTCACCATTCAAATTGTCAACTAAAGTATTAATCGAGCGTTGACCATTACGAAATGATAGATAGCTCACCATAGTTACGGTCGCCACGATCTGAATCACGAAGGGAACGACGATGGTGGTTCGTAATCGAAGCTTGCCTAGAGGATTTCTGACTGTATGCAATCTGGCACGGCACAGACTCAATATATTCATTGATAGTCATCCGTAATACATGAAAATGCGGCGGGCATGAAAATGCAGGTGGTAGAATTAGGGAAAATGTCAGAAACCATGACTGATGCATCATGAGGTTCTGATCTGTAATAAAAGCCCAATTTTTTGCTGCTCAAATCAAATAGTAAACTAGCAGTACAATTGGATAATTTGGGCGTTGACTATGTTTAGGCATATCGTATCAGCCATAACACAATAACAGAATTATTCCCAAGGTTCTAGCCACATACAACAGAATGCCTATAACCGCCCACGTGTCAACAACACTAATTATCAGCTTAGCGTCTTTTTGATGATAGCAATATTTTCAAAAAACAATTTACTGGTTAATATATCGGATTACTTATTTTTGCACTTCGCAATCTAAATTAAATCTGTATTTCATATTGAGCGGGCTTACCCCACAAGATTTTTTCATGGGTATAGACTACCATGCCAGGTTTTGCCCCTTTGGGCTTGTGAATATATTTTGGCGAAGTATAAACAATGGGCACAGCATCACTTTGGCGGGCGCGGCTGTAATAGGCGGCAATGTCAGCCGTAGCCTGTAAATCTTGATCATCGGGCTGACTCCCCGCACCGAGGCGTAATAAAACATGACTGCCCGCAATTTCTTGGCTATGGAACCACAAATCATATTCATTGGCAATGCGGAAGGTTAAGAGGTCATTCTGATAATTGTTGCGTCCGACCCAAATTTCATAGCCGCTGGGACTGTGCAACCGATGACATTGCGGCGCTTCGTCCCGTTTTTGTTGTTCCCTATTTTGTTTGGTATTTTGCTTAGTTACAGTTCCTTTATTATTTTTATGATTTGCAGAACGTCCCCCATATTCAGCCGTGGGCTTGATATATCCCTGCTCTTCTAATTCGGCGCGAATCTCTTGCAAACTGCTTAAATCCGTTGGTGCTAGGTGCTGTAAAGCAGTGACAACTTGCTCTAAATAGAAAATCTCTTGCTCGGTTTCCGCTAAAAGAGGGGTGATAAATCCAGTGGCACGTTTTTGTTTTTGATGACGTTTATAGAGAGTTTGGGCATTTTGCACCGCGTTTTGGGTCGGATCTAAGGCAATGATCACTGGTGCATCAGTGGTAAAATCCGCCACAGTGATCTCTTTCATGCCTAACTGCCATTGGTGCAGATATGCCATTAATAAATCTGCTTTTTGCTTCAAATCATCAGCTTGTTGAGCCGTATCGAAGCGATTGCGTAAATCTGTTGCCTTGAGATTCAGTTTGTTTAAATGATTTTTCAGCGCCTGTTGTAATTGCTGATAACTTTGCTGAAACTGAGCTAGGGCAAATCTATTGCCGTAATATTCAGCCAGAAATTCATTAATTAATGGTGCTGTCTGGGATGTAATTTCAGCATCAGTTCTCGAATTAGTTTCAGAATTAATTGCAACATTAATTAGGGAATTGTCATGCAGATTTTCGCTCCTAGTAACAGAATTTTCTCTATTAATTGCTAGTACTGGTAAAACCGTATAACTCTGTCCCTGACAGTGAGGAGCCATCGCAAACTGCCGTTGCTGCAAACAAGTTAACCAATGTCGCCACCCCTGAAACAAATCCTGCCACTGCGTCTGATTAAGTTCTGTAACTAAAGTCGTCGGTTGAATTCCCGCCCATTGACACAACACCGCCACCAAACTGCCACTCACCCCACGATAATTGGCTGGTAAGGCTCGCCGCACCTCTTGGGGCAGCAAAATCAAGCGCTCCTGCCAACTGCTAAAACTTTCCGCTAGATCAGGAATCGTCTCCCACAGGGCTGGCGGTAAGGTGTAACGCTCACCAGTTTGGATAGGGCGCACCCGCGACTGCTGATCACTTACCTGATGGGCTGCGGTGACGATTTCCCCAAAAGCATTGACCAAAATGGCATTGCTATATTTACCCATCACCTCTAGGTACAAATGCCACAACACCGGATCATCAGGCCGCTTGGCAAACTGTAAATCTACGACCCGCTCCCAAGGACTGACCAAATCTGCTTTGACTAAAGCTAAACTGGCCACCTGATGCCAAATCTGCTGACTGAATGTAAAAGTATCCGGCATTTTCGGCGGTGGTGGGGCTAAATGCAACCGCGCCCCTTGGGGATGCCACGACAGCAACAACCAGCGCCGCCCCTGCAAAGTCCGCAGCGCCAAATATAAAGTGTGGCGATCCTGCTGAAATACCTGTTCCAATCGGGCGGGGAGGCAAAATTTTTGCAGTTCATTACCCACCGCGAGCAGTGTGGTCAGATCAACCGGTTGCATAACTTCAGCACTTCAAAATCAATAACTCAACAGCCATCAAAAATCAGTTTTGATCCCCCTCAGCCCCCCCTACTAACTCACCTTACGCAGATAGAAAATCTGCCCTCATCCCCCCAGCCCCTTCTCCCAGAGCGGGAGAAGGGGAGCAAGAGCCATTTTTAGCTTTTTCCTTGTTCCCCTCTCCCTTTTTGGGAGAGGGGCTAGGGGTGAGGGTCTTATAACCTTATGCGTAACATGAGTTACTAAGGGGGAAACAGGAAATTATTTCCTCTTAAAAAGAGGGGCTAGGGGGGATCAAACCCCTAAAAATCCTCTGGCGGCACATCATCTTCCACTACATCCCCCGGCTCAGGGGAAGACTTAGTAGCCGAAACTGCCACTCCAGAATCCAGCTTAGCCCGCACCAAAGCTTCCACCGTGGCGGCAAATTCCGGTCTTTCCTCCAGATATTTCATGGTATTGTCGCGACCTTGACCGATATTTTCACCATTGAAGCTATACCAAGCCCCTTTGCGCACCAAAATATTCATCTCTTCAGCCAAATCCAACAAACAGCCCAACATGGAAATACCCTTGCCGAAGATAATGTCAAACTCGGCAATGCGAAACGGCGGTGCAACCTTATTTTTGGCTACCTTCACCTTAGCGCGGATGCCATATTCTTCCGTGCCTTTCTTCAGAGTTTGAATGCGGCGAATATCCAACCGCACCGAGGCGTAAAACTTCAGTGCTGTGCCCCCAGTAGTCGTTTCCGGACTGCCGTAGGAAACCCCGATCTTTTGGCGCAACTGGTTCAAGAAAATCACAATACAGTTGGCTTTACCTACGTTAGCGGTAATTTTTCGTAGGGCTTGACTCATCAAACGAGCTTGCAGACCCATGTGGCTGTCACCCATTTCGCCCTCAATTTCAGCCCTTGGCACCAACGCTGCCACCGAGTCAATGGCCACAATATCCACCGCCATTGACCGGACTAAGTTATCCACGATTTCGAGAGCCATTTCCCCAGAGTCTGGCTGAGACACTAGCAAATTATCAATATCTACTCCCAAAGCCTTGGCGTAGTAAGGATCTAAGGCGTGTTCTGCATCCACAAAAGCGGCAATCCCGCCACGGCGCTGCACTTCAGCAATGGCATGGAGAACAAGGGTGGTTTTACCAGAACTTTCAGGACCATAAACCTCAATCACCCGTCCCTTAGGTAAACCGCCACCTAAAGCCAAATCTAGGGTTAGCGCACCAGTGGGGATGGTCTCCACCCGCATACTGGTGGCATCGCCGAGGCGCATAATTGAGCCTTTGCCATGATCTTTTTCAATCTTTTGCAAAATCGCATCTAGGGCTTTTTTGCGTTCTGGCGTAATAGTTTGTTTAAAGGGCTGAGCCGTAACCGTTGCCGTTTGCCCACTATTACCACCGCCAGCAACAGAATTAGTTACAGTATTGGTTACAGCATTATTGGTCACATTAGCTGCACTGTTAGAAGAAGCAGCAGCAGATGAAGCAGTAGATTTTGGTGCCATTGCCTTAGTGGTAAAGTTAGAGACATTAAGGTTTCGCCTTTGATTATAGGCGTGAATTCGGTCAATCTGAGTAAAGTCATTTCTCAGACAAACTTCATACTCACTTTGTGATGGCCCCAAACAGTAGCCCTCAGATGCTAATTACAGCTAAGAGGTTGATACTGTTTGCTTTTGCTTGGCTTATTGCCGTAGTTCTTGTGGTGCATCGCAATTAAATCAACTATGTCAGATCTTTCTCAACGCCTTAAACAGTTTTTATTCACAGTCAAGTTAACCAGCTTTCGACAACTTGAAATTAAAGCCAAGGTCTCGCGCCATACGGTTTGTCAACTGCGAGACGGCCATGCCGAAAAAGTTGCTTACCAAGAGTTACATCGCATGGCGGTGGTGCTTAACTGCTCAGTTAGTGATTTGATCAACGTATTTGCTAGTGCCGAAACTTATGCTGATTTTCCCCGGATAACTCCATCTGCCGCCGTCAATCAGATGGTAAGTTCAGATAAATCCGGCAGTCACAGTGTCATTGCGTCACCGCTGACTGCTCAAAAGACCGAAAGCATTAACATCGCTAAACTGGAACTGCAACGGGAAGCAATCCAAATTCTGGAGAGCTTGCTGATTCAGCTACCCACCGCCATCAACGCCGCCGCACAAAATCCCACCTTGCCCGCGAAAAATATTTTGCCCCTATTGCGCCCCATCAATACCCTAATGAACCGGTGGCAAGTGCGCACTATTGGGGCGGTTGGTCAGTCTATCGCCTTTGATCCCCGTCGTCATACTCTAATTGAGGGCACAGCAGATCCAGGGCAACCAGTTACGGTGCGTTACGTGGGTTATGAACAGGGGGATAAGCTATTTTATCGGGCTAAAGTCAGTGGAACTTAAGATTGCTGTCACTGGGCAATATTTTCCTGATTTTAGTCAATTAAATAACTCGAAATTAGTGACTCAGTTTGTGTTATCCTAGTCAAGCTGTCTAAAAATCACGCACTTGGCGTTTCGGGTGCAGTTTAGCTTCAATTCGTTGCTGACTAAGGGGCTAGAGAGGCATTTACTCTGGGCTATTAATTCAGCAAACAGCTTGGCTAAAACCTGTCAATGCGACCAAGTGTTAGGACAAACCCGAACATCTTAGGAGAAAATTCATGCCCGTCGTTACCCTATCCCAGTTGCTAGAGTCTGGGGTCCACTTTGGCCACCAAACTCGCCGCTGGAACCCCAAAATGGAGCCGTATATTTTTACGGATCGCAATGGGGTACATATTATTGATCTGGTTCAAACTGCCCAATACTTAGAAGAAGCTTACGGTTATTTGCGCCAAGCTTCTGAGCAAGGCAAGCGGGTTTTGTTTGTCGGTACGAAGCGTCAAGCCGCTGGATTGATTGCCCAAGAAGCCCGTCGCTGTGGGAGCTTTTTCATCAATCAGCGGTGGTTAGGTGGGATGCTGACCAACTGGACTACTATCAAGAGCCGGATTGATCGGTTGAAGGATCTCGAACGCCGCGAAGAAACCGGAGTTTTAGATCGTTTACCGAAGAAGGAAGCTTCTAACCTGCGTCGCGAAATGGAGCGTTTGGAAAAGTATCTCGGCGGTATTAAGGGAATGCGCAAGCCCCCCGATGTGGTGGTAATTGTAGACCAAAAGCGCGAGTACAACGCCGTGCAAGAATGCCAAAAGTTACGGATTCCCATTGTGGCACTGTTGGACACCAACTGCGACCCTGACACCGTAGACATTGGGATTCCCGCCAATGATGATGCGATTCGTTCCATTAAGCTGATTGTGGGTAAGTTGGCTGATGCAATCTATGAAGGTCATCACGGTCAAATTGAAGATGAAGAAGTGGAAGCGACGGATTACATGGCGGATGATACCACCTATGAAGAAATCGACACTTTCTTAAAAGATGAAGATGAAGAAGTTTAGGCTTTAGGCACTTCATCAATTAAAGCCATAGAAACAGATGGAATAAACATCGTTTCTATGGCTTTAGTGGTAATTTTGGGACTAATTGGGCAGCTAATTCACATCGACAAAATGCCATAAAACTACGCTAAAATTTGCTGCTAGATTAAAAATATTATTAAAAAGCTCTAGCTTAGAATCTAAACTTTAAGATAGATAACGCCAATTCCATTACCAGTCAAATTACTATGAGTCAGCAACCTGTCGATCCCCTATCAGAACTATTTGCGGTAATTGTGGATCGTCGGGAGCATCCGAAGCCAGATTCCTATACCTGCAAGTTATTCGCTGGTGGTGATAATAAGATTTTAAAGAAAATTGGCGAAGAGTCCGCCGAAGTGGTGATGGCTTGCAAAGACAATCAACCCGATGAGATTGCTGGGGAAGTAGCGGATTTGTTTTACCATACCTTGGTGGCTTTAGCTTATCATCAGGTAGATTTGCAGCAGGTTTACGATAAGTTAGCGGCAAGAAGATAGTTTGCTTAGTTTTTAAAGAGTAGCTAGAAAAGAGTCACTAATTTTCTCAGTGGTAGGCAAATGCCAGCGCCAAATTTTGCCGTCAATAATTCGCTAATAAAGGTAAGAAACTCATCTGCCTATGGGCAAACTTGTCAGGATTTTGATGCTTTGGCTGGACTTATACCTGACTTGGCCTTGACTTGCAAACGATCTGTGCTACAATCTGCCCGTCCTTTGTGGATCACTAATTTAAATCATAGAATTGTTTAAATCACGAACTTGACTTGAGTCGAAAGCTAGAACAGAGTTAAAATTTGCGGTTTTTTGACTGATTTTGAGCATATTTTGAGCAGGATGTGATTATTAGTCGATCCCTTGGGCGAAGTCTCTCTCACACTGTTGCATACAACAATCTAGAATCATGGCTCGTTATCGTTTTGGCTGGCTAGGTATTTGCTTGGGAATGATGATCGCTGGTGTAGCCGAACCATTCACAGCAAAATCATCTTGGGCGAATCGACTCGAAACTTTTGTCTATGATATTCAGCAAAATCAGATTAGTTTTTCCCTGGAAAAAGATCTTGATCCTAGGGGTGTGGTACTGCAAAATCCCACACGAATTGTCATTGATTTGCCCGGAATGATTTATCAAGGCCCAACGGTGAGGCGACGGGTGGGGCGTGGCGTGCAAGCGGTGCGCGTGGGGCAAGTGGATAAAGATACCACACGCATGGTCGTGGAGTTATCCCCAGATGTAGAACTAGACTCGAGCCAATTAAAGCTCAAATCTGACAAGCCGGGCAAGTGGTCGATGGAATTACCGAAAAGTATTGCGGCATTAGATTTAAATTCTGTGGCTAATTTTTTGATGCCAGCTACTGGGCCGATTACTTCGGGATTTGGTTGGCGAGTTCATCCTATTACAGGGGAACAGCGACTGCATAAGGGAATAGATATTGGTGCAGCTATGGGATCACCGATTTTGGCGGCCTCCGATGGTGTGGTCACGGAAGCCGGTTGGACTGATGGTGGTTATGGCAATATTGTTGAGCTAAAACACTCTGATGGTACTTTGACTTTGTATGCCCACACTAGCCGCGTTTTAGTCAAGAAAGGTGAGACAGTAAAGCGAGGTGATTTAATTGCGGAAGTGGGCAGTACGGGACGTAGTACAGGACCTCACTTACACTTTGAAGTGCAACCCGATGGTAAAACTGCGGTTGACCCGATGGATTTCATTTCGGCTAACCATGTGGTGTTGGATTTATCCGCTAATCATTTCAAGGATTAATCCCAATATTAGCCCACAGCAGTTTCTGATTCGACGCAATCTAGATCTTTCATTTGATAATTGACTTACTTTATAGGAAGCGTTTCAAATCCTGCCATAATATCTAAAACATACAATGGGCGTTGTTTGACTTCCTCATAAATTCTGCCAATATATTCTCCTAAAATACCAATAGTAATCAGTTGCACTGCGCCTAAAAAGAATAGTCCCACTAAAATAGTTGCGGAACCGACCAAGGGAGAATCCGTAAAAAAGCGCCAATAGACCACTAAAGCTGCCATCACAAAAGCAAAAATCCCCGAGAGAAACCCTAACCAAGTGGCTAAGCGTAATGGTACTTTAGAGAAAGAAACTAAGCCATCAAGGGCGAGAGATAAGGATTTCATTAAGGTATATTTTGGCTCTCCGGCAGTACGATTAGGACGTTCAAAAACAACTTCAGTTTGTTTGAAGCCTGTCCAAGAACGTAAGCCGCGAATGTAGCGATGACGTTCTGGTAAATGATTTAGGGTTTGTACCACTTGACGATCTAGCAAACAGAAATCCCCCGTATCTACAGGAATCGCAATTTCTGAAAGTCGGTTGAGTAATCGATAATAAATAAAAGCAAATAGAATCTTACTTAAAGGTTCATTCTCTCGTTTTGCTCGCTGGGCATAGACAATCTTGTAACCTTCTTGCCAACGTTGATACAGTTGCGGAATTAGTTCCGGTGGATCTTGCAAATCGCTATCCATAATTATGACCACCGCACCATGAGCATGATTCAAACCCGCTGTAACCGCCACTTGATGGCCAAAATTGCGACTAAAGCCTAATAAACGGGTATGGGAATCCTGCTTAATAATTTCTTGTAAGAGAATACGACTTTGATCGTGACTGCCATCATCAATAAAAATTAATTCATAACTTAAATTATGATGCAGAGGATTTTGATTTGCAAGAGTAGTCTTTTCTGAATTAATTTCACTTGAATTTATCTCATTGACTGACAATGAATTACATAACTCCTGAAGAATCTTAGTCAGTCGTTCATAGAGTACGGGAATATTTTCGGCTTCATTAAAAATCGGTATGACAACTGATAAATCAACTATTGTAGCCATAGGAATCTTTTGTTCTAATTGCAATTAAATTTTATTTGTAATTGTTAATTTGTACTTGTTATTTTAGTGATTAATCTGGATTAATTATTGCTAAATTGATCCATAAACAAATAACCTGCTCTCTAAGTTATCATCATTAGAGTACAGGCTATTTATAGCAAATTCTTACTGAAGATTTGGGTTAAGGATATTTACCTAACTATACCCGATTAGAAACGGCTCAACTAGCTATCAATGTTGATATTGCCTTGGCTTTGCGGACGATTTTGCGATCTATTGCCTTGATTTTGACCGCGATTGCCACGATTCCCTTTACGTTCTTGCATCAGTTTAGTCATCTGCGCCCGTTGTTCAGGAGTCAACACGTTACGCATTGCTGTCATTCTGTCAAATTCAACTTGGGCAATCCGCTTCTTAATATCTTGAATTTTATCAAAATTACCTTGTAGCTGCTGAGTAGAAGCATTGCTGTCAATCAGGCTCTTGCGCTCTTGTTGTGCTTGACGCAGTTCCTGACGTAGGGGCTTCATTTTTGCCTGAGTGTCTTTATGAATGGTTTGCATCTGTTGTTTCTGATCAGCAGTCAGATTCAACTTATCCATAATCCGTCCTTGTCCTTGGGATGCACCACTATTACGATAACCACCGCCTTGAGCAAAAGCGCCACTGGTCATGATAGGGGTCAAAGAAATGCTCGCGGTAACGATAGCGGCAAGTAAAGCATTGAAAACGCGCATGGTAATTCTCCTTGAGAAGTCTATATCTGAATGTCTGGTTTGGTTAATTGTCTGAATGATTGAAGTCTGAGACTTTATATCTCATTCATTAGCACTGATGAAGGTATAGACTGGTAAAGACTTATTCTGGTTCACTAGATTCATAAATTGGTTGAAGCGCTGCTTCTAAGTCCAGTTCATTGTTACTGATGCCTTGAGAATCATTGATGGGTTCACCTAAATCACTCACTTCCGCCCCGTGAGTGAAAGACCAACTGGCAATTAAAGTTTTTTCTATGGCTTCTTCTTCGGCCACACTAAACTGCGGCGTGCTAGGGCGGAACCATAACGCTCCTGCACCACTTAAACACACTATGGCTAATGGAATTGCCACCCACCATTTTTTTAACTGATTACCGAAACGATAATTGGCAGAAGAAGGCAAGCTAGCTGAATGGCGATCTGTGATATTCTCTGGCGAAGGCATGGCCATAATCTGCGCCATTAATGCATCTTCAAAATCTGGTCGTGATGGGGGGACTTCCATCTGATGCTCTTTGAGGAATGCCACCAGATGCTCATCACTAGAAGGATGGGACGACTTTAATGGGAAAATACTCATAATTCAACTCCTTGCGCTTGCAGAAATTGCCGCACGGCTCCACGAGCATGAAACAAACGTGATTTCACCGTACCGACAGGAATTTGTAAGATCTCAGCAATTTCCTTTTGCGGCATATCTTCGAGGTCATGCATCACCAACACAAAGCGATGGTCATCTCGCAATGTTGCTAAGGCCCGATGCACCAAATCTTGATAATGCAGATTTTGTAGAGCCGAGGTATTGTGACTTTGAGATACAGCACCGTCCATCATGTCCTCTAATTGCTCTGAGGTACTGAAATAATGTTGCCGATCCCGACGTTGGGCTAATTGACGGCGGCTGTCAGTGGCTACATTAACCGTAATCCGATATAACCAGGTCGAAAATTGCGCTGATTGCCGAAACCCAGCCAACCCCTTCCATGCTTTGAGAAATACATCTTGCACCAAATCATCTAAGTCTGCCCCGTCGCACAACCGAAACAGCGTAGAACGTACTTTTTGATGATGGCGACGATATAGCTCCCGAAAAGCTTGGCGATCCCCTTGGCTACAGGCTTGCACTAAAGCGTGATCACTGGATTCACCAAAGGTTGCTTCCTTTGATTTCAGCGCCATAGTTTTCGAGTCAGAGGCAGACAACGGAGTTGATTTTGGGGCAAAGTCTTGGGTGCTTCGATAAGAATTAACAGGATTCACAGCAAACATCACACTGGCTGAGGTAATTCCAAAC
>JBAXSK010000349.1:0-3324 GCA_037130765.1 Pseudanabaena sp. ELA607 | reverse complement strand
ATTCGCTTCCTTTTACGTTTGCCCAGTCAAAGATTAACTTGGATAAATTATCAGTTGGCTCCCTATGAAACAGCTTGCTTAGGAGGGAACCATCGGCGCTTAGTTCACGCCGCAGTCGTTAGCTTAATTGAAAAAGGCGCGGTGAACATAACAGAGTCAGTAGCCGCACTCGGTTTGATTCGCTCTCAGAAGTTCTGCTTCAATGGCGCAATTACGGATCTGACCGAACCCATAGAAAAATTCGTCGCTCAAAAGATTCTTGATCTTGATGGAAAAATCAAAGCAGTTTTATCTCTTAACCTGCCTGAAAGTATTACTAATCCCATCCAACAAAAATTAGAGCAATATGGGTTAGTTGTCACTAAAGATCAAGCGCTTAAAGCACAGATTTATCCTGTAATTATGTTCACTACTGTGTTTACCATTGGCCTAATTCGCTTGATAATTGGCATTAGTAATCATAAACCTGTCAACTATTTGATTATGTGTTTATTGGGCTTTTTTGTGTTAGGAATTACGCTATTTACAAAACCCCATCGCAGTCGTTATGGCGATAAATTTCTGCTAGATTTATCCATCAAAGAAAGAGCTAATTTATTAAATCCTGATGGTAATAATCCATCAAATTTATTACTCGCATTTGCCTTATTTGGCCCCATTGCCATCAGCAGAGAAAGTGCTTTTGCTGAGTTATATCAAGTTTTAAGCCCTCCAAGTAATAGCAGCGACAGCAGCAGCAGTGATGGTGGCAGCAGCGGCTGTGGTGGGGGCGGCGGATGCGGGGGCTGTGGGGGCGGCGGCGACTAAAAATGAATCTGAAGCAGCTAAGTTGAGTAGCTAAATCATTGCCGCACTATTGCTATTAACCAGAGTAGTCGAAACCATTGCGGCTAAAACCTGCGTCGGAGTCACCACAAAAGGTAACCGATGTATATCTGAACTTTCATGGCAAGCAGTCTCTGCCACTTGCTCTAACCGACGCAGCGACACATCTCCTAAACCTAAATCACCCAAAGTTTGCGGTAAACCCAACTCTTGATAAAACCGTAATAACTGTTGCCGTGCCGTAGCTGCTAACTGATTTCCTTGCATCTCCTCTAGGCGCAACTGCACCAAAATCCCATAGGCTACCTTCTCCCCATGCAATGTGCCGTAAGCCTCTGGCAAATGGGTTAAGGCATTGTGGATGCCATGAGCCGCCACTGTGCGACAACTTGCCCCACCAATGCCACCAATCACCCCCGCTAAACAGACATTAGCATCTACCACTTCCCGCCATTCTGGTAGATATACCCCATCAACAGCATCTTCATATTGCGTCAATGCCGCCCGAGACTTTTGCAATAAAATATCCCGCAAAATCCGCGCCTCTTGCACAGCGGCAATTACCATAGTTTGCTGACTGCTGCCACTGCTGACCGAAGCCTCATACCACTTGGCGATCGCATCCCCGATCCCCGCCACCAAAGTCCGTCTCGGAGCCGTAGCAATAATGCTATAGTCCACCACCATGATCTCAGGACAGGATGGCAATGCCACGTCATAGGCAAAAGCCCCCGCATCAGTATAAACATTACTCAGGGCTGTCCAAGCCGCACAGGTCGCCGCCGTAGTCGGTATGGTGATCATCGGTACGCCCGCTCGATGGGCCACCAACTTACCCAAATCTAAAACCTTACCGCCCCCAGCCGCAATCACTAACCGCTGTTTACCAGTCGCGGCCAGATCACCTAACAAGCCTAACAATTGCCCTAAGTTCGCCTCAGTGCAACCACCCACTACTTCACTATAGGTAACATGACAGCCTTGGCAATGCTCAGCCGCTGCATCAATGGCTGGGCTAATGACAGCTTTTGCGGTGCGTCCGGCAATCACCAAAATCTTAACCCCATGCTGAGCAGAACACGGGCTTAACATAGAGGGCAAAACCGAGATCAAGGTTGCCTTCAGAGTTGTTCCACGATACACTCGCGCCGGAGCGATCGCCAACATTGGTAACGATTCCACCATATTAGTTAAGCAGAGGTAAAAAATTGGCTCTGCTTATATATTGCCATAAACCAATCTTAACGATGCAAATATAACCTTGTGCCTAATTAGCTGCAATTAACTGCGGGTTAATTTGGCAGACGTTGATTCTGAAATAACGCACCAAAGCAAGCCAGATCATCTAATGGGGCGAGCCTTGCAACACCTTGATTTCACGCAAAATCACCATCAGCCCTTTATTTTGGTGATCTAGTTGCTGGGAAATTTTATCTAACCGCTGTTGCAGATCGACAAGAGATGTTTCTTGTTTTTCAAGGCGATCATGAAACTCATTCATACGGGCCACTAGTTCCCGCTGAATTAGGTTATCGATCCCCTGTACCAGCAAGTTTTCGGTGGAGTTGAGCTTGTTGATCAACACCTGCATCCCAGAGCTAGTCACCGCGCCGCTGGCATCCGTAGCCGCAGTTTGGGACGTAGTATAACTTGCACCAGTGGTGGATGTCGTGGCCGTAACTGGGGCACTGCCATCAGCGCCAGTGGCATTAAGCATCTTTTGAATGCGCGACACTAGCACATCAGCTTCAAAAGGCTTTTCAAGAAAATCAAACTCGGTGAAAGGTTCAGGGACATGCTCTGTCACTTGTTCTTTCAAACCAGAGATCATGATCACCGGCACTTCCTGCAAACCCTCCACCCGTCGGATTGCTTGCAGGGTTTGATAGCCATTATATTTTGGCATTACAAAGTCAAGCAGGATCAAATCAGGAAAACTGCGTCGCGCGGCTTCTAAACCCGATTTCCCGTCACTAGCTTCTAGGACTTCATATTTGGATGACAGAATACTTTTGACCATTTTGCGGATCATGATACTGTCATCAATGACCAATACCTTTTTCGCAGTCATCGTTTCGGAACTCGCCTGATTTGCTGGACTCGTGCGACACTATCATAATATATACGGACTCAAAGTAAAGCTTTATTTAGCCGTGCCATTTGGCTGTTTTTTGCTTACTGGTTTTATTTACATATTATTTATTTTTTATTTATTTTAATTAATTGGCTTGTGGGCTGCCTGTTCCCGTAGGGTTTGCCATCCGGCGTGCCATAATTCGGGGCGCTGTAAAGCTTTAGCATTGAGCCAAAATCTCACCGAATCATCACAGGCGGCTTTGAGTTCGGCAAAAACTAAGCCTGCTTCGTTCTTGCGGTTGACTACGATAAAATGCCGCCAGCCGAAGGTTTCTTGGGCTGATGTCCATTTAGATCCCACTAAGTAGGGAAATTTGATTTTTTTAGCCATAGGTCTACAGTTGTTTGCCCCTGATCTAAATT
>JBAXSK010000348.1:0-3380 GCA_037130765.1 Pseudanabaena sp. ELA607 | reverse complement strand
CTACCAATTCAACTTATTTGAGTATTTATACTCAGTGCAAAGGTGACATGCTCCCACGGAATTAAAAGCTGAACAACAAAGGAGGGATGCTGCTTATAAAGAATCTATGGAAGAGAATGAAGGCATAAATGGGACTCTTAAACCAGGCAAAGGACCAGTCTATGCAGAGAAACGACAGGAGTTTGAAACCCGCAATAGTCGTTTCAAGGAGGTGGAACGACGTATTAATCAACAAATTACAGAAAATAGGCAGAAGATACAAAAGCTCGAAGCGGACAAAGATAAGCAATATCAATCAATCAATAAGGCAAATGAGGATTCAACTAACTTCCTTATTCAGATGAGTGCTTTACACAGGCTCGCCAAAAAAGATAATATGATCGAAACTTCTAGTAATGCTATCCGTTTGATGTTCATCACTCTAGACGTAGTGCCAATACTTGCTAAGATTCTCTCTAAACGTGGACCTTATGACGCTATGCTTGCGCGTGTTGAGAAAGAAGTGATTGAAAGGGAAGATCGTAAAAGTGAAGATATTCAATATGGACTTGATCTTGAATCAAAATACTCTAAAGAGAAAGAGAAAATAAAGCAAAGTCAGGACTGGGCATTCTTCCAAAAGACTCAACAATTCCTATCGAAGCAACTCTCTGACATCCAAGTAAAAGCCTTAGAAACTGAGGAGTGGAAGTCGGTTATTAATGAGGCTGTCAGTGCTTATGTAAAGAGTCTGAAGAACCAACTCGATCAATATGCTCGTTCTTTTGATTTAACAGCAAGAGAGCTAAAGAAAGATATTCGCCCTATCCTCGTTGGCAAAGCCAAAAAATATGCCGATCTGATTTCAGACGATGAACTTAATCGAAGGAGAGTTAGCAACTCTCAAGAAGATATTGTGAAGCATTTTTATGATTATTTCAAAAAAATGATGGAGAAATGGAAATGATTTATTCAAGAAAAAGTATCAGACCACCGCCATAAATTCTTTGACTTCCATTTTGATCCCGATGAATTATCTAAAATAGTAGGATATATATGTCAAGTATTGAAAGAGTAAGTGATTCTATCTCGAAGGTAGAAAACTTGCATGATGCAACCTCTCCTGTTTCCACAATTACGCATCAAGCCCAAGAGGTCGTTGATAGTATTGTCTATAGACGTAAAAGCTTTCTAGAAAGGCTTTTTCCAGATCCTCGCACAAAGATCATTGTGGAAGGAGAGATTGGGTTGTTGAAGTCTGAATTTGCATTTAGACGTGCTGCATTAGAGAAAGTCAGATCGGGACAAATTCAATCACTTTCTGAGCGGATCAATGAGTACCTTGAACGCGAGAAGGCTGGCATCAGAGCAGAGAGAGCAGCATTTCTTATGGAGAAACGTAGATCTCTCCAAGAGACGATGGAATCTGAGTTTGACAAATTTATTACCCATATGGTTACACAATATGAAAAAGTCGAGGGAAT
Source organism: Pseudanabaena sp. ELA607 (assembly GCA_037130765.1). GTDB lineage: Bacteria > Cyanobacteriota > Cyanobacteriia > Pseudanabaenales > Pseudanabaenaceae > JBAXSK01. The sequence goes on along the minus strand of JBAXSK010000348.1, from coordinate 1,917 downwards.
AAAAGTTAAAAAACTCAAGGATCTGAAAATGGAACAACTCGACAGAGATTGCCTTGGCTTTGCAGCTTTCCAAGAAACGCTAATGAAAGATTTTGAGAATATCATTTCTGCTTCTGAACGTATTTAGACCGATTGTTGAAAAGGGTGCTAGGTTTCTCTCAAACTATAAACACCCTTTTTTTACTGTGACCATACCACTAGTTCCAGTAGAGTATGTTAATAAAATGTAACGCACTTTATTTTTTTGATAAGCATGAGCAAAATCAGAATGTTAGAATATTGGAAAATATTCCAACCCAAACTCAAGCAAACCCATGACTATAACCCTGAATTTACCATCAGAAGTTGAGCAATATCTCTTACAGGAAGCCAATCAAAAAGGCATTTCAATTGAATCTGTAACATTACAACTTTTAACAAGCTTTATTCTTTTAAGGCAGCAACAAACTAAAGCAGTTAACTTAATTCAGTCTTGGATAGATGACGAAGATCATGATGAACAACAAGAAACAGGTCAATACTTGATCCATGCATTGGATGAAGATCGCTTTTCTGAGCGTAAATTGTTCCCCATTGAGATGAAGGGGGTAACTTGGTGAGTAGAATCATAGTGTTGGACGCGGGACCACTTGGTCTAGTCACCAATCCCAAGTTATCTGCTGAAAGTGAAGCTTGCGCCCATTGGCTTCAATCTCACATCGTGTCAGGTAGTCGTACTATAATTCCAGAAATTGCTGACTATGAGGTTCGTCGTGAGTTGTTGCGAGCAAACAAGATCAAAGGTATTACTCGTCTAGATAATTTAGCCAATTTAATTGAATATTTGCCAATTACAACAAATGCCATGCGCCAAGCGGCAAAACTTTGGGCAGAGGCTCGTCAGCAAGGGCAACCGACAGCAGGCGATAAAACAATTGATGCGGATATGATTTTGGTGTCTCAAGCTCTAACTCTTGGAGTTCCAGATATTGTAATTGCGACAACCAATGTGGGACATCTATCGAGATTTATTGCAGCCGAGTTATGGCAAAATGTTGCCCCAAGTTAGCCGCCACCTTACACTGCGTTGGCCCCCCACCTTAAGCAAAAGTTCCAGTAGTTCCAGTAGTGGACAGACACAGCTAATTTGATGCTTTATAAAAATTTGGATATGTTTACGCAGTAAGCTTTTAACCTAAAACATACTGCACTATTTTAGGTGTGTCTATCTAGTAGGGTGCGTTAATGAAATATAACACACTTTATTTTTTTAGGAATTACGCAAAGGAAAAATGATGTAAAAAGGAAGAAGGATTTGAGGAAAAGAAATGGCAGAAAAGTTTGCCACGTTAGATTATTGTCAGTATCTGCTAAGTAGTCAATTAAACGTTTAGCGAGAAAGTCTATTTGCTTTTCCAAATCTATTTTGATGCACGATATTGTAATCGGTCTGTTTATTAATCGCTTTGAATTTCCTATCCTTTCATCATAGCCTATTCAACAACTTTGTAACACCACCGAAAAATTGATGGGTTTGGTGATAGATTTCCTGTCCGCCAAAGTCCCAAATATTTATTTTGTAGGTTTGCTGATTGCGTCCCATAAATTCCCATTGCAAAATATCGATGCCTTGGGTAGAGATGTCCTCAGTTTCGGGTTTGAGTTGATAATCAGGATCAATTAGCTTATTTGCGAGGCTCGTTTTGCCCGAACCACCTTCACCAACGATCAATATTTTTGCTTCATAAATTTGGGTGGATTTCTTGGGATCTTGGACGCGGAAATAATAGTCAAGAATTGGACGTGCAGAAGGTCGATATTCTCCTGACGATGGAGCTAGAAGATCGCGGGGAATACTAATTGGGTTGCCACGCAAATCTAAATATTGCAATTTAGTTAAGCTTTTTATCGCGTCTGTTATCGCCGTGATTTGGTTGT
>JBAXSK010000347.1:0-3396 GCA_037130765.1 Pseudanabaena sp. ELA607 | reverse complement strand
GTGCTATTTTATCATTGATTCGCTAATCGCTCAATTTGTTTTCTGGTTCGTTTTCATCCCGTCACTCATCCTGTAAACGGATAGATTGCGGGACTTCCCACTCACATTAGTTAAATTAGACCAAGTTGATGCAGCTAAGCCTATGCCACCTAAAGCGCCCCATTCATCTAATTATCATCAAGGCAATCTGATCTGGCAGTTTGTGGTCATTGCTGGGCTGATTATCATTGGCGCAGCGATTTTGCTGCAAAACTGGCAATTGAATTTAGCGGTGAGTTTTTTGGGCATGACCACCATACCTTTGCCCTTGAGTTTATTGATGGGAATTGCTTTTGCTAGTGGGTTAATTGTGGCAGGGACGATTAGTGCGGTGAATAGTTGGGCCAATCAGCGGCGTAATCAGAGAATTATGCCCCCTGGATTGAGAAATAGCTTTGCTGATGATGATGAGCCATCCCCCAGACCACCTAGATCAAACTATGATCGAGATAGTGCCGCAACTAATCCTCAAACTGAGGTTCAAACTAAGGTTGAGGTGAATTATAGTGATAGTCCGATTGGTGATCGCGCTGCGCCAGTGGTTGATCAATTCAAGGCACAAAATACCAGTGCTAGTGATGGTCAAAGAATTTCCATGCGAGATGCCCAAGCCATACCGCGATCACAACCGGAGCCAATTCGTGATCAGCCTTTGGATCAAGAATTGAATCAAGCAGATGATCGGGAATGGCTAGATGATGCCGCATATTTAGACTCAGAAGATGAGCCAGAAGACGAATGGGAAGACGAAGTGGATGGCGACTGGGATGATGATGCCCCAGATACCAATGCTCCCGATGATCCAGAGACAATTCCCTACGGCAGCAGTCGCTCTAGCGGTAAATCATCTAAATCAAAGCGTCCCCCACTGCAAGCCAGATATATTCGCTAAATATGGGATGTCACTTGTTTCTCTAACATCGGCAAATCCAAATCACACTTCTCTTGATATAAACTTAAATCAAACCAAAAAGTAGTGCCTTCCCCTGGGGCGCTCTTGAGAGAGATAGTACTATGATGCTTCTCAATGATATTGCGGACAATTGATAAGCCTAAACCAGTGCCTTCTAGGGTATGGACGCGATCTTCGACTCGGAAAAATCGGTCAAAGATTTTTTGTTGATCTTCGACAGGAATGCCAATCCCAGTATCAGCCACCTCTACCCTAACCCGCTCAATGCCGCGATGGGGCTGGCTAGAATGATTGTTTTGCCAACGATAAGCACGGATTTTCACCTCCCCACCGGCTTCCGTAAACTTTAAGGCATTACCCACCAAGTTAGACAATACCTGTAATAGCAAATCGTAATTTCCCCACACTGGCTCAATAGTAGGATCGATTTCGTAGGAAAGGGCAATTTCTTGGGAAGCGGCATTGAGTTGATAGGTGCGTAAGGTCTGTTCAATGGGCTGGCACAGATCCACGGCGGTAAACTGATACTGCCGTCCTGATTCCAAGCGCGATAAATCTAACACATCATTCACTAATCGTGTTAAACGATCCGTCTCGCGGTTGGCGGTTTCTAAAAACTCCTGTCTTTGGTCGGGACTGAGATCATCACCATAATCATGGAGCGTTTCAATGAAAGATTTGATATTAAATAATGGCGTGCGTAACTCATGGCTAACATTACTGATAAACCGCCCCTGAGCCGCATTCAATTCCACTTCTCGCGTGATGTCCTGCACTGTAATCGCTACACCTTTAACCGTATTACTCGTGCTGACCACACTAGCAATCCAAATTCGCAAAGCATGGGAAAGGGCATCACCTTTTTCTGAAGCCATAACCCGAAATTCACCGCCTTCTCTTTCCCCAGCACTAATTTGGGCCAGCGGGCGGCTCAACTCTTCCCGTAACCGCTCTGGCATGACATTAATAATGCTATTACCAATCAGCTTGTTCGTTTCGGCAAGGCGATCCCAACCCATCATCGTTATGGCAGCGGGATTAGCTAAAATAATCCGCAAATCAGAATCTAATAATAATGCTCCATCAGCAATGGTGGCGACTAAGGTTTCTAGTTTTGCCTTAACTGCGGTGATTTCTTCGATATTTTGTTCCTGATAGCGTTCCAAACGTTGCGCCATTTCATTAAAGCTCAGGATTAATTCTCCTAATTCGCCGCCAAATGGTAAATCAATTTTTTGCTGGAAGTTACCGCTAGCAATGCTTTGGACACCGCTAACTAATTCGCGAATGGGGCGCGTAATAGTCACCGCATTGGAAGCCGCTCCTAAAATCACCATCGCCCAAATGGAAACAAATACCGCTGTGGTCACATCCACGGTCAAATTAGATGAAGCCACTGCGGTAGGATTGGGATTAATCCCCACGGCTAATGTTCCTAAATATCTGCCCTTATGATTTAAGTTGACAAATACATCGGTGACTTGACCTTGGGGAGTGTTATGTTGCCTGACCCGAGGACGTTCGCTATGGGATTTTGGCTCTTCAGGGATTTGAATCCGTCGCCGAATACTGAGGGAATTTTGCACTTCGCTATTAGTAAAAGGAATCCCGAAAAAGATTTCCCCCGTCGGATCCGCATAGAGAATATAACGAATACTTGAACTATTGTCGTAAAATTCTTTCGATAATCGTGCCACTTCCTCTAAATTATTTTCCGCCACAAAAGGAGACACATTCGCCGCTAATAAAATCCCTAGATCTTTGCCAAAACGGGTATCACTTAACTGCGCATCCATTTGAATGTCATTCACTGCCCAAAAGGTCACCGCACTCATTAGCAGCGATACCAGCAACGTGATCAGCGCCATCAACTTAGTCTGCAACGAAAAATCAGACCACCAGCGCAATGGTGCATGGATCAGCCGCTCCCATAGGTCAGCGCCCCAGATGTTAGGCTGTTCTAGGTTATCAGTTAACTTAATTTCTGGTTGATTGACACTAGGCTCCACGATGATTCACCCCTATGGCTGGCAAAAATCAATAACGAAAATCAATAACAAAAACGGTGGGACGCACCCGAAAACCGTCCATGTATCCAAAACTATAGGCTATTTTTTCACTATTGCCAAATTTATCGCGTTGATTTATGGGACTAATTGATGCTAAAGCAGCAATGTAGTTAAAGCTTAGATCAAATGTGCCCTTGAGTAGCACACCAATTAGGTTCCATTTCTTGCAAATAATAACCAAATCACAACCTAGATGAGAATGTAATCTTCTGGGATATGTACCGTTAGGCTAACTAGCCAAAGTCCAGCATTTTAGCGGTGTAGCTTTGCCTTTGAGGTAATGGGTTTGAGAAGCTTTGATCGGTAGCTGCCTATCCAATTTTTGGTGGTGTTACAAAGTTGTTGAATAGGCTATGATGAAAGGATAGGAAATTC
>JBAXSK010000346.1:0-3443 GCA_037130765.1 Pseudanabaena sp. ELA607 | reverse complement strand
TGTGCCGAAAATTTCATCTTATGATGAGTTTAAGGCGGTGGCTTTAGAAACTTATAAGCGTTTGAGCTATGAATCTAATGTAAGTAAGCTTGTTCCTGTCTATCAAATCCGCCGTGATATTGGTGATCGCGTGACTCGGACTCAATTTAATGACTGGATGCTAGAGATGCACCGCACGGACGTTTTACATTTGCATGATGGCGGTTCTTTGCAGGCAACTGATGATCAAAATAGGGACTCGATATATAGTGAGCTACTCAAAACTTACTATTTTAATGCCGAACTGTTTAACTAATCATCCAAGTTTTTTGAATCATGGTTGCCCATAAAAATCCATTTCTCAAGCCTCCAATTGTCAACTCAAAAGATATTTGGAGTGATCAGATCTGTGACTTTGAAGAAATTCATGCAGATGCTTCTCAAAAAATCTTTGACGCTTTACAACAAGTCAAGGGGACTTTTTCAATTGCTGTTGTTGGCAATGTTGGATCAGGAAAAACTCAGCTTTTCTCTAGAATTCGTCATAGACTTTCTAAGAATGAGGAAGCTTTTTGTATTTATGTAAATGCTGATCAAATTGCCTCACTAGATTTTGTCTCTGTTGCATTTCAGCAATTCATAATTGATAGTCTGTTTCATACTGGAAAATCTGGAGTCACCTATTTACAAGAAATTGCTACTAATCTGGTAAACCAAGCCTTAGAAGGAATTAAATCAACCAAACAATTTTCTCCCCCTGAATTACTAGATCGGTTCAATCAAATTGCAACTAATGAATCATTGGTTCATAAAATCACTAAACAAATTCAACAACTAAAACCCTATCTATCGGATAGTTCAGAAGTAATTCAGGCTTTGCTCTGGACTTTATCAGCATCTAGTAAACCTATTCTAGACGAATCCGATTTTCTGGCGGACTCTCCCACATCATCAAAATCAACTAACTACTATCTCGCACCCAGTGCTACCGATTGGCTTAAAGGTATCGAGATTAATGAAGATGATGCTCGAATCATGAAACTATCCAATAAAAGCTTCAAGGATGAAGAGAGAGAATCAGAAGCGTTAAAACGTGCGATGCAAATATTGCGTATAGCCTCTGAGTACAAATCAGTAGTCGTTTGTTTTGATGAATTAGATGCCATCAAATATAATAAACACGCAACTAAAACCGCACTAGTAATTGCTGACATGATTAAGACCTTACATAATGGATTAGATAAAGTTGAATGTAACAATTCGATTCTAATATTGTCTCTCTGGGTGACTGATACATTTAGGCAGACTGATTTTCACAGTAATTATGGCTTAATAGAGAGAATCTGTTCTTTAGCTAATTTAAAAAAAGAGCCAATTTCGCTAGACAGAAATTTGCTCACGGAAGAAACTGGACTCAGATTAGTTGATTTTTGGCTGGATAAGTTAAATGCTAAAAATCCAGAAAATCATTACCAACCCTTGGGCAGCGAAGAGAAAATCAGACGTTTTTGTGAAAATCGTCCTAATCCCAGACAACTATGGCGCTGGTGTGCTGAAAACTGGATGAAAAATCAACCTCCAGTTGGTGGAGGCAGACCAGTCACTCCACCATCATCTAATCTTGATTTGAGCTATCAAAGTCTAATAGATAATGAGTACTCTCAACTTCTAGAAAACGATGACTTAATAGTCGAGTCTTTAATTTTTGGCTTCAACAAGGCAATTAATCAAACAGTTGAGAAAGTTCTAATCAAAAAAATCACAACACAACACAAAAACGCTAAATTTCAATTCAAAATTGAAGGTACTGAAGAGGGGAAACCTGTATCAATTGGTATCGGTGTTTGTCAGGCTGCTAGTGGGGCAACAGTGGGCGCAATGTTGTTAAGGCTATTAGACTATCAAAGATACAATCTAACTCGCGGCTGTCTAGTACGCTCCAAAAACAAGAAAATTAGTAAGACGACTCAAGCCTTTAAAAATCTAACCAAACTCACAAGCACACCTTTCAACGGTGAATTTGTCCCCTTGAAGCATGATGAGATTATTGAACTTTATGCTTTATCTTTGCTGTCAAAACGTCCTGAAGTAGCAACACTAAATTCTGATGAAGTTGATAAATTTATTATTGACAAAGCCATTAACAATGGGTTAATTAAAGAAATTCTCAGCGATCCATCTGGCACAATTCCTGCCGCTGCAATCTCACAACCCACATCATTTAGCAATACTGGAAATACAACTAAGGACGATGATAGAAGCTTATCTGATGATGATTTTAATGTTACTGATGATGACGATTGATATTCAAACAGAATATTGTTCTGTATTTGATAGCTTTCATGAAGCTTTGTACTCTGGCATCACCCGCCTAAACTACTATATCGAAGAGTCATAAAACTAAGCAATGCGCCTTGAATTATCTTTAACCATCGATCCAATAGACTACAAAAAACTAACGACGGGAGAGAATATAGCCATTCTCTTCCGTCCTTTTCCTATTGGTAGAAAATTCGCATTAGCTCCACTAATAAACACTGACAATAGCGAAAAAATTAAGTTTTGTACCAATACCTATGTAGAAGTTATAGACAAAGAGGTTATTAGCCAAGACAAAATTAATAATGACTTGGCTAAGTTACTAAACATGACTCTAGAAGAATTACAAGCAAAGCTCAGTAATTCTGATAACTTGTTACTAATGTACTTTCGAGTTTATTGCTTTGAGCCACAAATCAAAGTTTTAACCAGTAATCAAATCGGCTTTATGCCACTGCCTGAATTAACAGAAATTAAGAATCCCGTCCCATTGTTTAGTGATCATTTGTTTCAAAAGCGTAAACAAGAAATTAAATCGCGCCAATCATCCGAACATTCAAAACTAGAAAATTTACAAATATCCCTTAATCAACTGTCAATTACCAATCCATCAGCCCAAGTCCTGAATCAACAAATTCAAACTTTCTTAGGCTATGGAGATAGCACATCCACAATGCTAAATAATCAAATTCTTGATTGGATTAAAGATAAACAAATCTCAACTTTAGGCAATCGCAGTATCGAGCTAGAAGAAAAGAAAACCACATATCAAGCTGGCACTGACTTTGAAAATATTGTAAAAAGAGGTTTGGGATTTTTAGGATTTACAATTGATTATTCTCATAAAGGAGGTGCTGGAGGATTAGATCTAGTTTGTCTAAAACCCTATCCGCTTTTTGGAGAATGTAAAGCTGGCAAAAGCATTCCCAATGCTACCGTTGTTCAACTTCTCAATCTAGGTACAATACGAAATAACGAGCTATTTCAAAAAACAGATACAGTCAAGTTAATTATTGGATCTGGTAAACCTACCGCACAAGTATTAGATGGAGCAAATGTTCATAAAATGGCAATCATTAATCCTATAAGTTTACAAAAACTAGTTGAACTCAAAGCCAAATATGATGGCGCTATCAATCTATTTG
>JBAXSK010000345.1:0-3471 GCA_037130765.1 Pseudanabaena sp. ELA607 | reverse complement strand
TAGTTGAGAAAGAAGAAACCTACGTCGATAAAGATGGCACAACCAAATACCGCTGGATTGACTTAGGCAAACAAGCCAGTGTCAGACCAGGGGACTTACTTCGCTATCGCATTCGAGCCAAGAATAATACCAATCGCTCCATGTCTAGCATTCAGTTTAATCAGCCGATTCCGAGCAATATGACTTACTTATTGGAATCCGCCGATTTAAAAGATATCAAAGGCAAAATCACTTTTAGTATTGATGGCGGCAAGATTTTCGTTGGCAAACCGCGAGTCACAAAAGTTAAGCCCGGTGGTGGTGTTGAGTCAATGGAAGCCCCAGCCAGTCGCTATACCCATGTGCAATGGTCTTTTACCGACTCCCTCGCAGGTGGCAAAACCGCTGAAGCCATATTTAAAGTCCGCGTAAAGTAATTTTTGAGGGAATAGGGCATAGAAAATGGTTTGAGAATTGGCAGCCACTATGCCCTAAGGGTTCTCGCTGAGAAACTAGGTACTAATTTCATAAATACCAGTAATTACATAATCGGGCATAGGCTTTGACTTAACTGCTTTGACTTAATTTGCAAGAGGAAGACACTGGTGAGACGGTTTCGGCAACCACAGCAACATGACCCATATCAGCCAACTCCGAAAAGAAGGCCACAACAGTCGCGGCTTTGGCGGCGGCTCTTTTCGGGGCTGCTTTTAATTTGGCTATTCTTAGGGGGAATGTTAGGTGCACTTGCCCAAATTACACCAACCAATTCAGTCAACCTGCAAAATACCGCTGGTTATACTTACAAAGATCCTGCCGGTCGTAACTATGGTGGACAAACCAATAATCTCAATTTTCGTTACAGTCCTTTAGTTGATCCTGCCGGCAGAATTCTCAACTGCGCCGGGCAACCATTTAATAGCTATGCTGGATTTAAAATATCTCTTTACGAAGCGCTGAACCCTATGGGCGACTTAGGGAACTTAGTTGCTTTGACTGCCACGAGTTTATTAGGTTCACCAGGTGTCGCCAAAGGGGTTGCCCCTAATATAACTAACACGAATCCCTTTGACCTTGACGGCAGCGGCACTGGGGCATTTAACTTCCTTTTAGATCCGGCTAAAGGGCAACTAACCGAAGGCAGGATTTATGTATTGCTTATTTCTAGTCCGAACAACTTAGGTCTAGCCCAGCGGCGGATTCGCATCACCATCGGCGCAACCAATGCCTTAAATCAAGTAGCGTTTGAAGCCCGTGCCCTCGATGGTCGTCCCCTGACCGTAACTGGAGGTAATTTCTTTGAGCAAGGTACTTTAACTATCAGTTATGCCGCGCGGTTAGGTTTAGCCCTAGCTGATGTAAATATTGGCGTAGACGTATGCGAACAGACAGAAATTCAGATTGTCAAAACCGCTGACCGTGCCGCTGCTGAGCCAGGTGATGTCGTGGCCTATCGCGTAGAAGTGCGTAACTTCACCAATAGCCAACTAGATAAACTAGTCATCACTGACGCTTTGCCTTTGGGTGTAAATATTATCCCCAACTCAGTGCGCGGCAGTATTGGCAGTAACAGCGTACCAGTCACTTTAACCCAAAGCGGTAATAGTCTCACCCTGAGTGTGAACGGCACTGTGCCCGCCCAAGCCCAGAATGTGCGCTTACAGGTAGTGTATGCCGCCACAGTCACCCCAGACGTAATCCGAGGAGATGGACGCAATAGCGCCTTAGTCAGTGCCAGACGTTTAGACAATAACCAGACCGTCCGTGACGGCCCCGCCGTATTCACCCTCAAAAGTAGTCCAGGGATTACCACTGACTGCGCCACCATTATTGGTCGGGTATTTGAAGATCGTAACTTTGACGGTGAGCAACAACCCAATGAGCCGGGCATACCTAATGCAGTGATTTTTATGGATGATGGCAATCGCATTGTCACCGATGCTAACGGTTTGTATTCCGTAATTAATGTTTTGCCGGGGAGTCGGTCTTTAGTTCTAGACTTTAGCTCTTTACCTGGTTACACCCTCGCGCCAAATTTATACTTCATTGAGCGTAATAGTCAGTCGCGCTTAGTCAGGTTAGAGCCAGGTGGTTTATATCGGGCTAATTTTGCGGTTACTCCTATATTTCGCGGCACTAACCCTAGAGGAGGCAAATCGTGAAGAATCGCTCTATTGCCCTAGGGTTGTTAGCCCTACAAGTCTTATCTGGTATTTTACCAGGGGCAACTTTGGCTAGTGAATTGGAGGCAAATCATGGCACAAACAAGCCGTCATCACCTCAGCTTGGGAGGGATCAGACTGTTACTCCCCCAGAGACGGCGATTATCCCTCAATCCAATGTAATTGCGCAAAGTGCTACATTTCAAAGTACTAGCGGCACTACGGGCACTGCTGAAGTTGCGCCTACACCATCAACTCCAGCGCTTTCTGGTAATAGTGGCAATAATAATTCAGTAAATAATCAAGTCCCCAACCCGACCCAAAATAGTCCAGCCGATACCCCAGTAGCAGCTACTCCCCCAGCCCCCCAGAATAACTCCGGTCGTACCCCCCTCGACATTTTAACTCCTGCCGCCAATAGCGTGATGAATGAAGGTTCTGTCACCATCACAGTGCGCTATGGCTTGGGTATGCAAGTGGAATTGTCAGTTAATGGACGTAAAGTTGATGCCAATCAAATCGGGCGCACCGAAACTGATACCCGCAACCAGTTAGTGACCCAAACTTGGTATGGGGTGGTTTTACATGACGGCGACAACCTGATTGAAGTAATTGACAATGGTGGTAAAGTCGCCCGCGCTCCGGTGCAGGTCCGAGGCGAACCAAAATATATTAGATTACGCACCCTAGAAACCAGAATCCCCGCCGACGGTCGCACCACCGCCACCATTGAAGGCGAACTGATCGATATTAAGGGCAATCGCAGTAATCGTTCCGGCGTAGTCACCCTATCGACTAGTGATGGGGACTTAATCGGCGTGGATCAAAATACCGATCAGCCGGGATTTCAGGTCAAAGTGGAACAGGGGCGATTTGTGGGCACATTGCGCTCTAGTACCAATTCCGGTAATGTCACGATTCGTGCCGTGAGCGACAAACTAGAAGCATTTAGCCAAATTCAATTTGAAACTAACTTGCGTCCTTCCATTGCCACAGGGGTTTTGGAAATGCGTTTAGGGGCAAGAGGTACCGACTATTATCGTAGTTTCCGCGACTTTTTGCCCATTGATAAGAATAATTCCACCCAACTGGATGTGTATGGCGCAGCCTTTGCCAGCGGTAAAATTGGCGAATGGCTCTTTACTGGGGCTTATAATAATATTCGTTCTTTAAACCAAGACTGTAGCGGTAAAGCACGGATTTATCGCGATGTGCAGTTTTGTGATCAGAACTATCCTGTATATGGCGATAGTTCCCAAATTAGTGCCGTGACTCCTTCCTACAGCAGCGTTTATCTGCGCATGGAACGCACTTCCCCTGTGCCCCAAGC
>JBAXSK010000344.1:0-3479 GCA_037130765.1 Pseudanabaena sp. ELA607 | reverse complement strand
CCCTTGGAGGGGTACGCCACAGGCGGGGGGTGGTCAATTGCTTTTAATGTCCCCAAATAATTTGAACTGGCTATAATTCAGACAGAATTAAAGGCGACGACTAATCTGAAAACCGTGGGAGTCTGTGCCACAGGTATGCATCAAACCATATTGCTGCCCTAGATGATAAATATTTTCGGTTTGGCGGGGGCTGGGTCGCCACGGGTCGCTGTTGTCATAGCCGTAATAGGTTTCTATGCCATCAATGCCTAAGCCCGCCGCCGCCGGAATCAATTCATCAGGGGAGCGACGATACCGCGCTGGATGGGCCAAAACCGCCAAGCCACCGGCACGATGCAGGGCTTGAATCACACTGATCGCCTGATATTCTAAGCCTGCGGTGGTGCGTCCTTGGATGTAGGGCTGGATCGCTTCATGGTGAGGATCAAAGTCATAGCCTAAAATATGCACTTCTGTGAATAAAAGACTGGCATTAATTTCCACCCCTGACCATAAATGGGGTAAATTAGGGGAATTAGTATATTTAGTGACTTGCTTTTGAGCTAAATATTTCTGGGCACAGAAGTAACCAGACACCGTATGATGATCCGTAATAGCCAAGTGTTGCACCTGTAAGTTAATGGCTTGGTCAATCACTTGCTCGGCTAGCATTTTGCCATCGGAGTGGACGGTATGAAGATGAAAATTACAGCGCTTAGGACAAGTAGTGCTGTCTACCGAGGCAAATAAAGCGCTTATGGTAGTAGCTATGGTGTTTAGTTCTATCAGCTTGGATGGAGGCTGAGCTACCATAAGTTTCACCTACGGATGCTTTGGTTAGCAAATCAATGGCAATAGGTTAGGGCAAATTTGACGGTTAGCCGCAATTTAGAGGCAGTAAGTTAATGATAACTAAATTTAACTGAATCAAACCGCCAAATTAAATCAGATTAATTTAGTAATTCAACTAGCTGTAGTTAAAGCCAATCAGTTGAGAACAGGATCCCAGCATTATATTATGAGCCGCTGTGTAGTGGTTGACTATGGTTTTGACTAATATTTTGGCTCAGGTTTTAAAATGCCCACATCTGGCTGTCCTTGACTATAACGCCCTTGACTATATGTTTAATTTTTTCATACTGTAACAGTTGCAATCTCTATTTTAGTCAAAATTAGCCCACAGGTGCATCAGACAATAGCAATCTGTTAGGCTAAATTTGACCAGCGCCATGCACTTTTCTGGGTTTTGCATTACTGACTCTACTGCCTAAATTTTGCTGATGCAGTCTCATGTCTTTATTAGAATCACAATTAGAGTCACAAATCCTGACTACCAGAGAAATGGCTGCTCTTGAAGGCGCGATGTTTGCCGCTGGAATGCCGGTGGCGGGCATTGATGGAAAAAGTAGCCCAAAAAATTACGCAACATTTTCAAAGATTATATCCTCAGCAGCACTTTCCTCGGATAGGCATATTGGTGGGGGTGGGGCATAATGGCGGTGATGCCTTGGTGGTGGCGCGGGAGCTATGGCATCAAGGTTATCAGGTGCAATTATGTTTCCCCATCAACCGGAATCCTAAGCCCTTAACTAAGGTGCATGGTTGTTATGCGCGTTATTTGGGAATTCCTAGCGGATCATGGCAAGAATTAGCTACCTGTGATGTTTTGCTGGATGGAGTCTTTGGCTTTGGCTTAGAGCGAGAAATTCACGGGGCATTAGCTGAGATTTTTACGGCAATTAACCAATGGCATAAACCTTTAGTCAGCATTGATTTACCTTCGGGGATTCATACTGACACTGGCGCAGTGATGGGAGTGGCATTAAAAGCACGGCATACGTTTTGTTTGGGAATGTGGAAGCGGGGAGTTTTAGCAGAAAGTGCGGTTCCCTACGTTGGCGAATTAATTGGCATCAATTTTGATATTCCTCAATCTACGCTCCAGCAGCATTTGGGACAGAATCATGAACTATGGCGCATTGCACCGGCAGCAGTTTTGGGGCAATTGGCGCAAACTCAACGGCAGGTCTTAGGGCACAAATATAGTCAGGGAGGAGTGTTGCTTGTGGTTGGCTCGTTGCAATATGCCGGAGCCGCTCTATTAGCCGCCGCTGCTGCCCGTGCCACAGGGGTGGGCATGATGACAGTTTGTGTACCGCAATCCTTACGATATTTTATTTTAGAAAGGCTGCCCGATGCGCTCGTTTTAGGCTGCCCAGAAACTCCAACAGGGGCAATTCAGCAGTTACCTGATTTAACCCATCAATTGCAGCGTCAACGTTATCAAGCCATCGTTTGTGGTTGCGGCTTATCCCTAGATGCACCACCTGTAATTAAGGAAGTTCTCCATCTCAGCGCCACATACGCAGTTCCTTTAGTGCTCGATGCCGATGGTTTAACTCTCCTGTCGGAGCAATTATCACTCATTGCTCCATCCTCTGAACCACCACTGCAATTGCCACCCCATCTAGTTTTAACGCCTCACTGGGGCGAATTTCAGCGCTTATTCCCCACCATTACCGAACCACATCAGGGCGGAGATCGGTTCACTCAATTACGAACAGCCCTAAGGCAATTATCTCCATTCATCCCAGCATCAATCACTATTTTACTTAAAGGAGCGCGGACGATCATTGGTTCAATTCGGCAAAATCAGGCAGATTCATTACGATTAGCAGTCAATCCGGAAAGTACGCCAGCCTTAGCGCGGGGTGGCACTGGGGATGTTTTAGCGGGCATGATTGGTGGTTTAATAGCCCAAGGTGCTGCCCCCGACCAAGCCGCAATCCAAGCCACCGTATGGCATTCACAAACCGCGATTGCTTTAGCGAAAACTCATACACAAAGGGGCGTTACTCCATTGGATTTAGTGGAGCATTTATTGCCATTTTTGGCGGGGATTTGCACCGAATTATTCTAAGTTATTTGTATAGTTAGTCCAGTAGCGTGTGTTTAGCTAAGTGTAACGCACAAATAATAAAGACTTGAGTGCGTTATATTGCATGAATGCATCCTAAGCCGATTTCAATTGTAGCTGCTGCTGTAGCTTTTTGGTGGGGGATTCATAGCCTATAAAAATTATGCTAGTTAGCAAGATTCTATGATTTCTACTTGGCTCACGGCTGTTTTTTTTCTACACAATCCATATTGAGATTATATTGCCATCAAGCTTTCTAAAAAATTAGCGATCACCCTACACCTCAAATCCAGTAATGCCACGACATTACTGGACTATTTCAAGTGAAATAGTGCAATAGCCCATCAGTCAAAAATCCTTTAATAATGACTTATCCAAATTTTGTATTGCATCACTTTAGCGGAAACAATCCACTAGTTTTCAGCAGTTTCAAATTCAAAAAGTAGCAAATAATATAGATGTAAGCAACTAAATAAAGTGGGACTTACGCAAAGGAAAAATGATGTAAAAAGGAAGAAAGATTTGAGGAAAAGGAATGGCAGAAAAGTTTGCCACGTTAGATTATTGTCAGTATCTGCTAAGT
>JBAXSK010000343.1:0-3507 GCA_037130765.1 Pseudanabaena sp. ELA607 | reverse complement strand
AATCTAAATCCAGCGTTACCAAGCATCACTTCTCAGCATGGCAGACCTCAATCAAGACCGAATCATCAGCCGATGTTAGACCCTGTTCAACCACAGTAGCCACATCATGCCCTGCCTCGCGTAAGAGCCGAATACCGCGATCACCTAAATTCTCATCTAGTTTCAGTCTCACGCCGACTGCTCCAAAGGAATATCAATATAACGCTCTCGCGACATTTCCGCACCATAGGCAATACAAGCATAAATATCTTCCACTTGTAATTGGGGATACTCGGCAATCAACTCAGCGATCGTCATGCCACTCGCCAAAAAATCAAGAATCAAAGACACCCAAATTCGATGACCTCTAATACAAGGCTTCCCGAAACAGATATTAGGATTAATAGAAATCCTAGCCAAAAGTTGTTGTCGATTCATTATTTTTCCATTTAGAACAAGTTTTGTAGATCCGCATCACTTTAATAGTGACATTTTACAAGATTTTTGAGATAGGCGATCGCGTTGCAAAGTAAAAAGGGGAAAATTACTTAGAGATTAGAGGATATTTTAGCCGACTTGCTCGGAAATTATTTGCAAAAGCTCCTCAAAATTAACTGGTTGATAAGCGAATACTACGCTTGCTCTAACTTGCTAATCTTAACTAAGAGATCCTTGCGCAACTCACACAAACTAAACCACTCAAACAAATCCATCTTATCCCCTAAACTTCCTGATTCAATCTGAACCAACCTTTCACAGTGTTTTTGGTATAGAATTAGGGCAGGTATTGCTAAAAAATCAAATTATAAAATTGATTGTCTTTGACGATGAAAATAAGGTAATCGTGCAATGGATACCCGATTAAAATATCAAGACATTATTAAGAATATTCTTCAGAACCATGCTAACTATCGTGCCAATTTGCCTGATGACTACAATTCTCAGGTTGTGTTTGATGATGAACGAGGACATTATCTAGTTTTAGATTTTGGTTGGAGTGGCAATAAATATCTTCATGCAGCACCAATTCACATTAGTCTATCGGTTGATAAAGTCTGGATTCAATGTGATGAAACAGAGGAAGGGATAGCTACTGACTTGATGGAAGCAGGTATTCCCAAAGAAGACATAGTACTAGGCTTCCGCTATCCTAAGCTAAGACAATATACGGGATTTGCTATAGCTTAGCGAATATTATTCAAACTATTACTACATCTTACTAATCAGTGATCCTCCTGTACTTCCAGATAGGTGTTAATTATCCAAGGTAATACCCAACTCTTGCAATTTAGCCGCTAGCCGATCAGCCCTAGCTTTTTCTTGGGCTAGTTGCTGATTGGCAGCCTCTGCTCGTTGATTCGCTACTTCTGCCCGTTGGTTAGCTGCAAGCATCTCACTCTGTAACTTTTCAGGAGTGAGTAACTTCTCACCATTATCAAGGCGATAAAAACTAATCAGATATTGATCAGGCTGTAGTTTAAGTTGTAAGACCTCGCTGCAATTGTCTTTAATTGGCTTATAGATACCATCTATATAGATTAAGGTAAAATGTCCGCTAAAGACCTTTTTCATGATGCAGTGAGGTGAGGTTTAGAAAAAGACCATTGGCATATCACCAAAGATCCACTAGAACTTGAGTGGGAAGAAGTTAAGGTTAAGATCGACTTAGCTGCCGAGCGCGATCAACAAAAGATTGCTGTTAAAATTAAGAGTTTTATCAGCACGTCTGCCATTAGTGATTTTCATACGGCGCTAGGGCAGTTTCTAAATTATCGAATTATGCTAGAGGTGAATGAACCCGATCGCTTACTTTATTTGGCAATTCCACTAGATGCCTATGAAACATTCTTTTAAAGCCGTTTTGCCCAAACATCCATAGATCGATATCAATTAAAACTTATTGTTTATGACCCCATTGCTGAGGAGATAGTCAAATGGATAAACTAGAAAATTACCGTCTGTACGTTCAAAATCTTCTGGAAAGGCATAGTCATTTTAAAAGTCAAGATGATGTAGAGAACGAATTATTTTTTGATACGGTGCGCGATCGCTATCAATTGATGCGTGTGGGTTGGAAGGGCTTGAAGAGGGTTTATTATACGGTGCTACATTTTGACATCAAGGATGGGAAGGTCTGGCTACAGCAAAATACGACTGATATTGATGTGGGGCAGGAGTTACAGGAGCTTGGTGTTCCGAAGGAAGATATTGTTCTGGGTTTGCATCCTCCTTACAAGAGACCCTATACGGGTTATGGTGTGGCTTAGGCGAGCGCGGTTTATATAATTCTCAAGATTTTGCGCGATCGCCTTGTTATGAGACGGGCAGCTAAATAGCAATGATCGCATTACTTGCAGATGAAAATTTCGATTGATATGCTAAATGCTTTAATAAAAGTCCATCTGTCGAGGATCTTCTTCGGGTGGATGCCAGTTACCTTGAACCCACAGTTTGCGCGATTGTTGAATAAAGCGCTCGCTACGACGTTCGTCATTGAGATCTAGGCGATTTGGCAATGACTGCATTGATATAGCTGAAAATTATATCTAATTCGCCAATAGTTTCAAGTTCTGTCGTTTCTTCTAGGGTGAGGGTATTGGCTTTTTTCTTGTTGAGAATTCATTCATGCGATCGCCTAGTTCTTGTGTAAACTTAAACAAGTTAAGGTTGTGGATACGCTCAACTTGTATGCCTTTTACGAGGAGTGAGGAAGGCTTGATGGCAACCTGTGTCATGATATTTTTGGTAATATTATCACTTTTAAATTATACGTTATCAGAATTAGCTTGATAATATCATTCGTTAAAAATTGAGGTTATCATGCTAAAATTTCGGGTTGTGGCTATTTTAGAGCAAAATAGTCGGGTGGGGTGGAAAGGAAATTATCGCGGAGGTAAAGTAAAGCTATGACCATCAAAACAAAACCAGATAAAAAGAAAGGATTTTCTCATTTTCGCCATAGTGAAGCGTTCAAATTACTTAATATAGATGAATTAAAAAGATGGCGCATTGACATTCAATCTTGCCCACCCAGTGACTTTCTCCAACTCCGTTTAAAACGATTAGAACAATGCTTCGACCTGCAAAACTATGAAGAGTCGAAAAAGTTAATTATCGATGCAATTTGCGAAGAAGCGATTATCACCTTTGAACATCTGAAAATCTGGAAAGGCGCGGCTTTATCTTCGGATGTTGCTACAGGTGCAGCCGATTATCTCATTGCAGAGCGCAAAGCATATTTAGAAGCGCCATTTCTTTGCATTGTGGAAGCAAAAAAGGATGACTTTGAGCAGGGATTAGCACAATGTTTAGTGGAAATGCAAGCCTGTCAATGGCGCAATACTCAAATTGGTAAACAAATCGATGTATTTGGGATAGTCACTAATGGAGATACATGGAAAGCTTACAAGTTGGCGATCGCTGGTGCTGTATATGAGACTATGCCCCATGCCACTGGCGATCTGGAGAGGGTATTGGGGCTATTGCAAGCCCTTTTTCAAGAATGTCAGCAGAATTTACTAAAATCCA
>JBAXSK010000342.1:0-3509 GCA_037130765.1 Pseudanabaena sp. ELA607 | reverse complement strand
GGGTTTCAGAAACAGGCTTTATATATTGCCAAGAAGGGATTACAATTGCAAGAGGAGAATGTTGAACGCTATCATTCGGTGGAGTTTGCTGATTGGACGGCACGTTTAGCAGAAAATTTAGGAGAAACAGCAATTCTACTTAATGCCAAGATCATTGCATTTAAACTCAAGCCTTCTCTGGCTGATTATCATCAAATTCGTGACTTAACTAAGGATCAATGGAATTTGACTAAAGATACATTGCTCAAATATTTATTACAACTTGACGCTTTTGCTGCCTTTGAGGCTAAGGTTAATATATTCTTAGAAGAAGGGTTATTTGATGAAGCGATTATGATCGCTAACAAAAGTTATTGCCGAAATCACACAAAACTACAAGTGATGCAAGGAGTAGCCCGCACTCATCCACAATGGGTCATTACAAAAGCTAAAGCTCTAGCTGAAGATATAATTACTCGCGGCAAATCTGACGAATATGAGCAAGCGGTCAGTTGGTTGGAACAAGTACGCCATGGATATCGGATGTTAAAACAGGAACAGGAATGGATTAACTATCGTAATCAATTAGTTGATGTGAATTCCCGCAAGCGTAAGCTGATGGAAGTAGTAAATCGTAAGAGACTTTAAAAGTACATCTTCTCAAAACAAACCACAATTAGCCATTGCCTTACTCACTCTTTGCTGTAACCTCAACTTCGCCACACTAGTATCACGGTTTTTGCGTTGCTCTTCCCATGATCTGAGGTCATATTTGCCGTTCTCTAAAACCACCCCAATCCTTGGCGAAATATCCTGCATCACCGGAGCATAATTGATTTTGAGTGTGGTACTAGCTAAACCCATCAAAGTATCGATCGGAATCGCAAAAGATGACTCTTGCATTATCGGTAATAGGGATTTGCAGGGCTTAGTACCATCAGGAAGATTGTAAACATTATTGTTGAGCGGATACGCACCCATACCATTAATGCCAATCACTTGACCAGCGCGATTCAGTAAAGGACCGCCACTCATCCCCTTCTTGACATCAATGGTATAAGCCAGTTGATAACCACGATTAATGGGCTGACCAGTCCGCAATACCACCATACCAGGCAAAAATCGGAACTGATTACTTAAACCAGTATTTAAATCAAAGGGAAATCCTGCTGCATATACTTCTGCGCCAATGGGGAACGGTATTGATTGCGCTAAACTAGCGACAGGATAAATCTCACGGCTCCGAAATTGCAATATAGCCAGATCATTCCCTTTAAACAAATTATGATTTAAGTTTTGACTTTTTCCATGAATTGCTTGATGTAAATTCGCAGGATACAATTTATTGTCATGGGTGGCAATCTTATAAACCTTGTCAGGTCGCACCACATGGGCATTCGTCGCTACGGTATAAACATATTCTTGCTGCTGCTGTTTACGGCCAATCAAAATTCCTGAACCATTGGATTTACCGACATTCACTTTTACGGTGAGTTTTCGGGCACGTTCTCGTAATGTGGCATAATCTAGCTTTTCTGATGGTCTAATTGGCTGTTGTAAATTGGGTTTAAGCAGATCAATCAAGGGATAATACATCACTGATGCCAAAGTAGGCATTACCCCCGCACAAGTAATGCCCATAATCCCTAAGGATAAAACCTTCAGTAAAAATAACTGCTTGATGAATCTATTAGTTAACAAATCAATTGACCAATTAGAATTAATTATCAATTATCTATTTCAAGAAGAGTGATTATGGCATAGGCGATAGGGGGTGTTATTCGTTTTCTGGCTATTCATTAACTTATAACTTACCCCACTTATGCTTTCCCTATGCGTTCCCTTTCAAAAACGCCATATTTAACGACCACCCACCGTAATCTGATCCACCTTAATATGGGGCTGTCCCACGGTGACATACACACTGCCACTGACTGACCCACAGAAACCAGCGGCTAATTCCAAATCTGTCGAACTCATGGAAATTTGTTGCATAACTTCCTTAGCATCGCCGATCAAAGTCGCTCCCTTCAATGGTTTGGTGATTTTGCCATGTTCCACTAGATAAGCTTCATCGACGGCAAAATTAAATTGTCCTGTGGGTAAAACACTACCACCACCCATCTTCTTGCAGTAAATCCCGCGCTCCACTGAAGCAAATAAATCATCTAAACTATATTGCCCCGCCCCAATATAAGTGTTACGCATCCGACTCGCAGCGGGATAGGTGTAACCCTGACGGCGACCGCTGCCGGTGCGGGGATGTCCAGTCCGCATTTCACCAGCACGGTCAGAAATGAAGTTCTTTAAAATGCCATTCTCAATTAATAGGGTGCGTTGAGCGGGCATTCCTTCATCATCCATATCAATAGTACCAAAGGCTTGGGAAGTGCGCCCTTCATCCCACGCCGTCAGATTCTCATGGGCGATTTTTTGTCCTTTCATTTCGGCAAAGGGAGTCGTCCGCGCTTCAATGCCAGTGGTTTCCAATAAATGTCCACAGGCTTCATGGAAGATCACGCCACCGAACTGATTCGCCATGATAATCGGATAGGCTCCAGATTCTACATAGTCGGCGTAAAGCATTCTGCCAGCGGATTCAACAATTTCTGCCACCGTGTCTTCATAGCGCCAAGTTCTTAAATAATCTGGCTCACTGGTGCTGCCCACTCGCTTGTTAATTGTGGCGCGGTGACTGCCATCGGCACATAAAAGAGTAGAACCCACCGACTGGGTTAAGCGAATGTCACGGGCAAAAGTGCCATCACTACCCGCCACTAAAACCTCTTGCCAATCGCGAAAATAGCCCGACCGCCGCGACTGCACATGGCGACCCTGCGCCGCTAAAGCACCATTAGCCCGCAGCAAAACCTCACTCATTTCCTGCATGGAACTGCATTGCCCCAGCCAACTATCCTTATTTTTGCGGCTGGCATAATCGCGGAATAATTCCAAAGCAATGTCTGGGATAAAAGCTGTCGGCGCTGGCAAATGCAAGCCTAAAATCGATAAGCCTCGCTCTAATGCCGCTTTTAAGCCCAAAAATGACAGGTCATTGGTGCTGACATAACTATCTGCTTTAGCGCGAAAAATGCGAATCCCTGCGCCTACCGCCAACCGAGGCGAAATCGTAGTAATGGCATCATCTTCGGCAAGACAGCTAATGTAGTGATTGCGTTCGAGGAAGATTTCTACAAAATCTGCCCCTGCTGCTCTACCTAGTCCCATTAAAATTGCTAGCGGTGCGCCCCAAGTTTCGTCAAAGCGATCCGCAAAGGGGGCAAATTGTAAGCTACTAATTTCATTGGTGGTAATTTCTTTGGCGAGCAGCAAGTTAGAGGTCATCACATCAATCCCTGAGAAAATATGGATCCTGAGAAAATATGAACCAATATGGCGATAGATCAGATCCGAAATTCTGGATAGGAGAATTTTTTGCTGATTAGTTATCTAACTCACCTTACGCAGATAGAATATCTGCCCTCATCCCCCAGCCCCTTCTCCCAGAGCGGGAGAAGGGGAGCAAGAGC
>JBAXSK010000341.1:0-3525 GCA_037130765.1 Pseudanabaena sp. ELA607 | reverse complement strand
TAGAAGAAGACATTCGATGGATACAGAGGTTTTCTAACTTTGAGAGAGCATTCCTTTTATTGCAGGACTCACTCAAAACAGAACCACTTTCCATATTAGAAAGAGCGGGATTAATTCAATTTTTTGAGATGACCTTTGAACTCGCTTGGAAATTGCTCAAAGATTATGAAGAAACAGAAGGACTTATTGCCAAAACTCCTAGAGAAGCCATTAAACAAGCCTTTCAGTCGGGACTGGTCAGCAATGGACATGACTGGATTGATGCACTCCAAGATCGGAACCTAACATCACATACCTACAACGAAGAAACCGCGATCGCTGTTGAAGCCAAAATTAGAAGTAAATATTTTCAACTTCTGGCGGAAGTTTATACCTATTTCAAGAACAAAATAGCAAACCTATGAAATATGGATTAATCGAACGCGATTTTGTTTATATCAACGAAGCAATTCAAGAGTTTCCTGAAATAGAGGAAGTAATCTTGTTTGGCTCACGGGCTAAGGGAAATTATAAAACAGGCTCTGATGTGGATTTGGCTATCAAAGGCAATTGCGTAACTTATGAAATTACTGCTCGATTTGCCGACTGCCTCAATGAAGAGAAACCATTACCCTATTTCTTTGATGTGGTGCATTACGCAGCAATCACCGAACCAAAACTCAAAGAACAAATTGATCAGGTTGGGATTAAAATCTCCAATGGTGCTGATAAAGTCAATGCCAACGACACATAACTCAAGAAATATCGCCATCTCCCGTCAAGTAAATCATAAAAAAATCCTAAATTTCTATACCTCTTGACACAAAATGTAACATTTTCCCCGCCTCATTCCAATTACTGTGCTAGCATCTCAGGTATGCCAAACTACCCCTCTTCGTTGCCTAAGAGTAAACAGCGATGGCTAAAGTGTTGGTGCTAAATGCTTCCTATGAGCCGCTTAACATTACAAGCTGGCAGCGGGCTGTCGTCTTGTTAATTAAAGGTAAAGCTGAACACGTCGAGCATAATGGCAAAATGCTTTATCCGGGTTTTCCTTTGCCGACAGTGATTCGTTTAGTGCATTACATTAATCTGCCTTATAAAGAGGTTCCACTCACGCGGCGGAATGTTTTGCATCGGGATAGCCAAACTTGTCAATACTGTGGTTATACCGGAGATGAATTAACCCTTGACCATGTATTGCCCAAGTCTCGCGGTGGTGGGGAGTCATGGGAAAATATTGTCGCTGCCTGCGTGCGGTGTAATGTCAAAAAAGGTAATCGCACTCCTAAGGAAGCTCACATGGCATTACGTCGGGCCCCCCGCCGTCCCCAAAGCAGTCTCAACTTTGAGGTGACTAAATATTTACGCAGTGGCAACCATGATGAATGGCAAAAGTATGTGATTGGCTTGTGAGCCTTGATTGAGTATTGATATTGATGAAAGTTCACGCTTGCTGGTGCGGTACGATGAAGAGGACTTGCATCAAGCTGATCAGGCCTTTAATGTGATTGCCCATGACATCATCTTCTCATCTTCCTACGCTAGCCCATAGTCCAAGCCATAGTTTAGTGGACGAAATCGATCTACTATTACGGGCTAAATACTCCCTGTTATATCTGGTTTCTGTAGAAGAAGAACCAGTGGAAATTGCGCTGCAACAGGTAGCTAGCCGCCATGTCCCGAAGCGTCGGCTGTTATTTTGGGATGTGGTGCGGGGATGGAGTGACAATGGCGCAGATAAAGGTTCGGCTATGGCGGCATTAATGCGTATTGGTAAGCTCGAACCCAATCGCGCCGATGCCGATAATGTGATTTATGTCTTGCGGGATTTACATACTATTTTAAAACATCCCGAATTTGAGCGCCACGGCCCGATTATTCGCGAATTAAAAAATTTGGCTCGGGATCTCAAAGCAGATCGGCGGACTATTATTCTCACCAGTCACTCCTTGGAATTACCCAGTGATTTATCCGAAGAAGTAACAATTATTGATTTCCCTTTACCCACAGTGGCGGAAATTAAAGCGCTGATTCAGCAAAAAGTCGCTAGAGATAAATTTAAATTATCTGGACTAGCCCAAGAGCAAATGATTAAAGCGTGCCAAGGTCTGAGCCGGACGCGGATTCAGCGCATTCTCGCCCGTGCCCTTGCCGAAAAATCAGAAGTTACGGATGCTGATATTGATGCGGTGCTACGGGAAAAAACCCAAGCCATTCGCCAAACGGGAATTTTAGAATTTTGTGCTGGGGATACCACGCTCAAAAATGTTGGCGGTCTAGATAATCTGAAACAATGGGTCAGAATGCGTCGCGATGCTTTTACGGAAGAAGCCAAACGCTATGGCATTCCCACCCCCAAAGGCATTCTATTAGTAGGTATTCAGGGCACAGGGAAATCTCTGTCAGCCAAAACCATTGCCCACGAATGGCGTTTACCTTTGCTGCGGCTCGACACAGGGCGCTTATTTAGCAGCTATGTGGGCGAAAGTGAAAGCCGCGTCCGCCAGATGATTCAACTAGCCGAAGCGAGCGCCCCTTGTGTTTTATGGATTGATGAAATTGATAAAGCCTTTGGGAATATCAGCGGTGGGCATGATGGGGATTCCGGTACAAGTCGGCGCGTATTTGGTTCCCTAATTACTTGGATGCAAGAAAAAACTAGTTCCGTATTTTTAGTTGCTACCGCCAATAACGTGCGGATTTTGCCCGCTGAACTCTTACGCAAAGGACGTTTTGATGAAATTTTCTTTTTGAATTTACCAACGGAAGCGGAACGCCAAGAGATTTTCCGTGTGCATCTGCAAAGACTGCGCCCCAACCGCTTGCGTGAGTTTGACTTTGCCCTATTAGCGAAACAATCCCGTCATTTTAGCGGCGCTGAAATCGAACAAGTGATCATTGATGGCTTACACCGTGGTTTTGGGCGGCGGGCTGACTTCACCACCGAAGATATTGTGGCAGCCACCAAAGAAACCGTGCCCCTAGCTGCCATTGCTAGGGATCAAATCGAAGCTCTCAAACTGTGGGCTGTGGAAGCCGGAGCCAGAACTGCATCCAATGATGTGCATTTGCTAGAAGAATTACGGAAGTTTGCGGCTCAGCGGGGCATTAATTCCGTAGAACTGGAGTAAGTATAGTAGTGTCGCAAGACAACTAAAATAGAGGATTAGACATCAATAAAATTTGAGCATGAAGAATTTTCTTCGCTGAAATATTTCCATTCTGAGTTACTTTCTCTAACTTGCTCTGCTGCTCTTGAGTAAGATAGATTTTATCTCGCCGACCGCAGCAATTCCAAATTCAAAACCGTAACAAAAGATACATGGCACTGAAAGTAAAATTAACACGAATCTGCAAACACAGGAGCATCACCAAGCATAAATTCGATTAAATGTTGCCAACTCTCAAAGAGAAAGTACTTGGTAAGAGAGAGAATATCTTGAAAGAATCCTCTACGAGTACCACGCTTACGCCGAATCTCTTGATAAATCATGTTACGCAGAAGTTTCTAAGACCCTCACCCCTAGCCCCTCCCCCAAAATG
>JBAXSK010000340.1:0-3562 GCA_037130765.1 Pseudanabaena sp. ELA607 | reverse complement strand
CTTCATTGAGCTAGATGAGTATTGAATTTGCCGCATAAATTTAGGTATAAACTAACGATATTCAGGCTGACATAATACCGGATTACCACTATCACAGGTATCATTTAAAGCAAAAATAAACTCTTGAAACCGCCCAAAGTTATGGCGATCAAAATGCATGATTAGTCGCGGTAAATGATAAATATCTGGCTCGTTAATTTCTTTCGATAAAGGAGCAGAACGGGTGATTTCTCCTTTAGTTAAAATGTCGCTGAATTGCTGATTTAAACGCAATAAATGGGAGTCACTAATTTCTTGAGTCAAGCGCAATACTAGAGTGTCTCCTACCCAGCGACTCGAGTGATATACTTGATAGAAAGAAATGATAGTTTGACAAGCTAAATCAATGTCACTGGTCACGGTGTATAAACTATGATCGTGGGCACTAATTAAATGATTGTCGCGTAATTGTGACTGCATATAAGCATCCCATTGTCGCCAGTAATTCCCTTCAGGAGTATCAATTAAAACTAGGGGGCAAGGGGTAGTGCGCCCTGTTTGACAGAGGGTTAAACATTCAAAAAATTCATCCTGTGTACCAAATCCGCCGGGGAATAAAGCAATAGCATCACTTTCTTTAACAAAAAACAATTTTCGCGCAAAGAAATAGCGAAAATCAATTAGTCTTTCTGTATCATCAATAAATTCATTGGCGCTTTGTTCAAAGGGTAAACTAATATTTAAACCAAAGGAATGTTCAGCGGTTGCCCCCTCATTTGCTGCCGCCATAATGCCACCCCCTGCACCTGTAATCACCATAAATCCGGCGGCGCTCATACGTTGGGCAAATTGTTTAGCTGCCGCATATTCCCCAGAGTCAGGATGCAATCTTGCGGAACCAAAAACACTGACTTTGCGAATTTTCTCGTAGGGCTGAAATACTTTAATTGCTTTGCCCATATCTTCCAAAAAGCTAGTAATTAGTTTCCAGTCAGCCCGCTTAGTATTGATTTGATGCAGATTTTCAATGGCCGCTAAACAGCGATACAATAAATCTAAATTGTTAGCTTGGTGCGAAGCATTATTTTTATCTACATTTTGCCTGTGTAAATCATCGCCGAAATCTTTATCGAGTAAATTAATTAAAATGTTTTTTAGTTCGGTAACATCATGATGGCTAGGCATTTGCGACATAAATTTTTATTCCCTGAAAAAATTGCAATAAATGTAAATAAATTATTGTTTAAATTAATTTCTTAATTGATTTTCTGATTATATTTCTATTGTAAAGCAACACTAACTCAATTTCAGCGTCAACCAAGCAAAATATTTGGGAAAATCTATGGGAAGTCAGCAATTTTCATTTTTGACAAGATTGGTCAAAAAACTAGTGCCTCATCAGGTTGAGCATCAGATGAATCGCTCTAGAATCAGTTCTCATTCGCCTCATCTTTTACCTGATTTTCGGGCGGTGCTTGGGGAGTTCCCACGGATGACACAGATTGTTAGCAACCCATTGATAGCTTTAATTGGCGCGGGTTTATTGGTTGGTTGCAGTAATAATGCACCAGTGGCTAGCCCGACCCCAACCCAGTCTAAGGCAACGGATGCCGCACCATCGCCTACGACAAAAACCTCAGAAACACCTCAGCCGTCGGCGAAAGCTACTCCCTCTAAAACCACTGACGGGCCCCGTATTGGCAATGTGAGTGAAATGGAAGGGGATGTCACCTGTCGCCAAACCGGTGGTATCTATGCCTATGCCGAAACTAGCAGTTTTAAGGTATATGTTTGCAGTGATGTGAACAATCCGAATCAACCACGCTATTACCGCAGTTTCAATCAAGACGGTTCCCCAGGACTCAACTTAACCGCCGATAAATATAATCCCCTCAAAGCAGATCGCCTTGAGTTTCGTAATGATGCTTACACTTACAGCATCGATTTATTTGGTGATAGTGGGGATAAACCCATGTTACGGGTTGGCACGCCGGACGGCAAAACCAGCACCGAACCCCTCACCGTATTGCTCAACCGCGCTAGCACCAAAGCCGCGCCGCCAAAAACCGCCAGCAGTAATCAACCGACTAGCAGTGCTGCCGTGCGCCATGTTTTAGATCATGAAGCGGAACTTGGTATCTGTGATCCCAATGGTGAGAAAAGTCCAACGAAACGGCAAACCACGACTTACCCCGTAGGTGATGGCAAGGTAGTGGTACGAGTGCTTTGTTTTACTGCTGCCTATCAAGCCGCCTATGGCTTGGCAGTATATAGCGAACCCCAAGGCAAACCCACCGCCACGGCTTTGAGTTTCGATAGCTTTGATATGGAAAAAGATCCGCAGCAACCCACACGCACTAAAAGTAAAGGTTTGGTGGGTTTATTAAACTTTGATGCGAATTCCAAACAATTGACGGTGATGACGAAATATCGTGGCGTGGGTGATTGTGGTCAAGTCGCAACTTATAAATGGGACGGTGATAAATTTACGCTGAAACAGTTTCAAGCCAAAGCCGCCTGTGATGGTAAGTACCAAAAACCCACTGACTATCCCCAGATTTTTCCGTAACTTGAATTAATCCCGACAAGAAATGCCTAGATCCCCGACTCTTTGTATGATTATTACAGATAACCTATACTGTTAGGGCTAGAGCCATGTCAGACAAGATGTCTGACCCACAAAAATTGAATCCCTGTGGAACGGGCATCTTGCCCGTTTTTAGTTAGGATTAGTCAGTCAATCAGGAATTTATAGTTAATTTAAAGATTTATGATGAATGTAGAAACTAATATTTTTCTGGGTGATTGCCAAGAGATTTTAAAGCAATTACCTGATAATTCTGTGGACTTAATTTTCACTTCCCCACCCTATGCCGATCAACGGAAAAACACCTATGGCGGCATTCAACCCAAGGATTATGTTAATTGGTTTTTGCCAATTAGCGCTGATTTATTACGGGTTTTAAAACCGTCAGGAACATTCATTTTAAATATTAAAGAAAAAGTTGTCCAAGGCGAACGCAGTATTTATGTCTTAGAACTGATTTTAGAATTAAGAAAACAAGGTTGGTTTTGGACTGAAGAATTTGTTTGGCATAAGAAAAACTGTTTTCCGGGGAAATGGTCAAATCGATTTCGAGATGCTTGGGAAAGATTATTACAGTTTAATAAAAGCAAGAAATTTAATATGTATCAAGAAGCAGTTAAAGTACCGATTGGTGATTGGGCTAACAGTCGCTTAAAGAATTTGAGCCAAACCGACCAAATCCGTGATAATGCTAAAAATGGCAGTGGATTTGGTAAAAATGTCTCTAATTGGGTGGGCAAAGAAACCGTTTATCCGAGTAATGTATTGCATTTAGCCACAGAATGTAATAACAAAAATCACAGCGCAGCATTTCCTGAAAGTCTGCCCGAATGGTTTATTAAGTTATTTACCCAAGAATATGATGTGGTTTTAGATCCATTTGCTGGTTCAGGAACTACATTAGTTGTTGCCCAAAAGTTGCGCCGAAATTCGATTGGTATTGAGATCATACCAGAATATTATGAGATGATCAAAGAGCAGACTAATTCTATTCAA
>JBAXSK010000034.1:0-24544 GCA_037130765.1 Pseudanabaena sp. ELA607 | reverse complement strand
CAGACCTGTGCTATGGCTGTGGGCGTTGTTTGCAGATTTGCCCCAGTGATTTAATCTCAGCCCAAGAACAGGTTTATCATCCTGAATTTTTATGGCAAGATCTTGCACAGATAACAGCGCCATCAGTTCCAGCGCCGCAATTTAGCCCCACCAAACTTAAGATTGATGCCATTGAAATCCACACCCAGCCCTATCGGGTGACAGAGTTTCGGGCATTTTGGCAACGCATTGCGCCCATTGTGCCCACTTTGCAACTGATGGCGGTGAGTTTCCCTGACTGTGAGGATCTCGAAGCTTATCTCCGCGCCCTCTTAGATTGTATGGAACCGCGCCCCAAGCAGTTAATTTGGCAAACCGATGGCCGTCCGATGAGTGGCGATATTGGTGAAGGTACAACCCATGCCGCCCTTGCTCTGGCACGTAAAGTATTAGATTTTCAGTTGCCGTTTGGTTTTGTGCAATTGGCAGGGGGCACTAATCACAGTACCGTCACCAAAATTCGACAGCACCAGATTAATGCCGCTGGGGTTGCCTATGGCAGTTATGGGCGCAAAATTTTGGCGGAATTACTAGAGCAAAGTCCGTTACAGTTAGAAACTGATGCCACGGCTTTAGAGACGGCAGTAAAAATTGCCCAAGGCTTAGTCATGCCCCTAAAAGAATCGGCTCAAAACAGAGAATTACTTTAAAGCCTTAGCGATAATCGTGCGATGACGAGGGCTATTGGCTTGGCTGAAGGGCGCAGCGAAACCGGCGGCTACTAATTCATTGGCAAAATCAAAGCCAAAATATTCATCGAGATATGGTTCGGTACTTTTGAGCAAGGTCAAAATATAGGGGGGCATTTTGGCATAGATGTCCGAAAATGGATTCATGTCCATCATGGCAAAGTAACCACCAGGACGTAAGATGCGCCGTGCTTCTTGCAAGACTTGTCGGGTAATGTCGGCGGGTAATTCGTGGAAGGTCAGGAAAATTGATACTAAGTCAAAGGAATGATCGGCAAAGTTGGTGGATTCAGCGGCTCCGTGAACCCATTGCACGGTACTGTCTGGATGATAGGTTTTTTGATTATGGCTGGCAACGGCAAGGAAGTAGGGGGATAAATCTAATCCTGTAATTTGGGCTGATGGATAGATCTGTTGGAGGGCAAAAGTACTCATGCCAACGCTGCAACCGGCATCTAGGATCGTTTGGGGCGATGTGGCGGCATTTTGATCTAAATAATTTTCGGCTAAATAGGCTTTGAGGATGTCATGGTAACTCTGACGTAAGCGGGCATCACCATCTTTAGCGGCTTCTTTGCCCCAAACCCTAGAATGGACGGCATAGGCGGCAACTTCTACTTCGGTAGCGGGTAACCAGCCCATATTGCCATCTTCATAGGCATGGAAAGGGCGCAGATAATAGTCAGGATATTGGAGTTGTTTGTTTTCAACAGCTTGTAGATGGGCTTCCAGATTTTGGTTACGCAGTGCGGCAGCGGTGCTGAGCCAGTCAATGCCTAGTATTCCAGCCCGTTTGATCATCATATTGCGGGCTTGGGTTTTCGCTAAACCGAATAGGGGTTTGATGTTTAATAGGGTGTTGACTAGTTGGGTGGCAATATTGGGGGCGGGTTTGGCTTTAGTTGGCGTGGTGGTCATGGTAGTTGTTAATTTAAAGAGTTAATTAAAAATGAGATTAAGCAATTAGTAGAAAGCGCAGGACATAAAATTTTATTATTACCGACATACTCGCCGAATCTCAATGATCTTGAGTATGGTTTTAGTGATTTGCAGAAAAGGCGCAGTTATGCTCCCCTTGGAACCAGCATTTATAAAATTATCTCTGCTTATCGCTCTAATTAATGTCCCATTTTATCTTGTTTTAGTACAACAAACTAGTTGAATAAGCTAGTGCAACCAACTTATTCGATCCGCTACATAATGGAGATTTTATATTCCTAAACCTTAGAGATCAGAGAATTTGGTCCCAATGGTAGGCTGAGCAATCATACCAATATTAAAACTAATACTAATGCGAACTTCTTCACTCATATTCATTTCCACACCATGTAACAGCCAACTAGGAAAGAGAATCATTGTGCCTACATGGGCTTTATAGCTCACGTTCAGTAAAGTCCAGACATTAAAATCGATTAATGGCGGGTTTAACATTCGTGAAGCCGGGCGAGGATCGCTAAAGAATATGCCACCACAGTTCTCAGGTGCTTGGAGGTAATAAACGCCGCTAAGAATCGAATTGGGGTGATTATGCAAAGTGTTTGAAGCAAATTTACCATTCACCATTGCCCAACAAGTTGTGATATTAAATGAGAATTTCTGTAAATCCCAGCGCAAAAAAGTCGCAACTTCTAAGACATGCTGATTAATAATTTGCGTGAACTCTCAAAATGATTCACGTTTGTGTAAATTTACTGCGCTGTGCCATCCTAAGGAGTTAGATAATTGCTCACCAGCAGGGTTTCGTTGTTGTTCTTGATAAATTTCTTCTAATAAAGTTTGGTTTAATACTTGATGATTATCAATTAGGAAATGCCAAATTGGTGTGGAAAACCAATCATTTCTTGCACTAGACACATTAGACATAATTTTAATTATTACTGAAACTGAAGTATTCTGATAATGAGTATGAGATTTTTAAAATTCATCTTGTTTAGGCAATAAGGTAACTCATCATGCACAAAGATGATAGATTATATTAAATGGCATGGGTTTAGATGGCAAAAAGTTATGCGAGTCACACAGCTTTTTATCTAGATTAGCATTAATATAATACTCTGGTAATGCTATCGAGTCCAACTTGTATTCTCTGCCTTGCGCTCTCTGCATTTATATTGCTGTGTTGCTTCAAATTCCTATTCATCAATCATGCTTGAAATATGGCGATTATCTCTTCTCAACAAGGCGCAAATCCTTATCCCCGTGGTCAAAAGCGTGTCAATAGGGAGGAAAATCCTGCGTCAGCAATCCCTAATCAAGAAGCACTAAATTTCATTCCAGATCATATTAGTCCAGATGATAGTTTATCTTTACTCCAAGCCGCTGCCACCGCAGAAGATGAAGCCCTAGAAGCAACCAATAATGTAGTGAATGCATCTGCTCAAAATAATGCTAATCCTGATTCTAATCAGTCTTTTAATAGGGAATCTCAAACACAGGCAACAACCCAAGGGATTCGCCCTCGCAACTTAACAGAATACATTGGGCAAAAAGACTTAAAAGCCCTATTAGATATTGCCATTGCTGCGGCTAAGTCCCGCCAAACCGCCCTCGATCATTTGTTGCTGTACGGACCACCTGGATTAGGGAAGACTTCTTTAGCTTTAATTATTGCCGCAGAAATGGGTGTACAGTGCAAAATCACTTCCGCTCCTGCCCTAGAACGCCCCAGGGATGTGGCAGGTTTGTTGGTTTCATTACAGGTGGGCGACATTCTCTTTATTGATGAAATCCATCGATTAAATCCCGTCGCAGAAGAGATTCTCTATCCGGCAATGGAAGATTATCACCTTGATATTACCATTGGGAAAGGGCATGGGGCCAGGATTCGCAGCGTGCCTTTACAGCATTTTACTTTGATTGGTGCAACGACACGCATTGGGGCGCTCTCTTCCCCATTGCGAGATCGATTTGGTTTTGTGCAGCATTTACGCTTTTATGAACCGGAAGAGTTGACAGCAATTGTGCTACGCAGTGCCCAGATTTTAGAAACTCCCATTGATCATGGTGGGGCGATGGCTATTGCACAACGGTCGCGAGGTACGCCCAGAATTGCGAATCGGCTTCTTAAAAGAGTGCGCGACTATGCCGAAGTCAAAAATAATGGTGTAATCGATCATATCATTGCCGAAGCTGCTTTAGAAGTCTTTAATGTTGATCCTAAAGGTTTGGATTGGATTGATCGCAAGCTACTACAGGTGATGATTGAGAACTTTAATGGCGGTCCCGTGGGTTTAGAAACTATGGCTGCTGCCACAGGGGAAGATACCCAAACCATTGGCGAAGTTTACGAACCTTATCTATTACAGATTGGGTATTTGCAGCGCACTCCACGGGGCAGAATCGCTACGCCAGCGGCTTGGCAACATTTGGGCTATGAAACGAACTCCCATAATATAGCGATTCAGCAGGCTTTAGATTTAGATAAGTAGCGTGAAGATCGGCGCTTTGACATAGTTTTAGAGGTTTTAGCCCTACTGCCGCACCTTGCTTCTAAATCTCAGCCATTGTTCCCAAATAATTGTGCTAATCATGGTGAAGCAGAAAGTGCCGAAAATCACTAAGACAATTACCGGACCTAAGGGTAGATTCTGAAAATAACTGATGTATAAGCCCACTAAACTAGATAAGCCACCAATTAAGGCTCCTAAACCCATCATCTGGTGTAATTCTTTAACTAAAAGATAGGCGGTAACACTGGGCCCCACCAATAGGGCAATCACTAAAACCACGCCCATAGTCTGCATACTAGCGATAATGGTCAGGGTAATTCCCGCCATCATGCCCAAAGAGAGCCATCGCACCGGCAAACCGATCGCTTCGGCTCCTAAAGGATCAAAAGTATAAAATAGAAGTTGTTGATAACAGAGCCGTACAGCGATTAATAGTAACGCCATAATGATGCCAGTACGCCAGAGATCGCCGCTGGTTACGCCCAGCAAATCCCCAAATAGGAAGCCGTGTAAATCTACATTAATTCGCAAAATATGCAGTAAGAGAATTCCCAAAGCAAAAAAACTAGTGGAAGTTAGCGCCATCGCCGAATCTACTTTAACGCGAGTTTGTCCCCGCAACCAGTTAATCACAAAAGAACTGCTCACCCCGGAAATCATAGCCCCCAATAGGACATCAACTTTCCAGAAGTAGGCTAAGGCTACCCCCGGCATTACGGTATGGGTCATCACATCCCCTAATAATGCCAATCGTTGTACTACCAAATACACGCCAAATACGGGACAACTCACCCCCGCAATCAAGGCGGCAATTAGGGCGTGACGCATAAATTCGAGTTGGAGTGGTTCGAGCAACCAATGGAGCATAGCAATTCTAACGTAACTAAATAATAAAAATAATAATTGAACTGTTGCAGGGATTTAAGATGATTTGAATAGGAGTTAAGAACCATGATATTATAACCCAATTATTGAAGCGATCTGCTAAAGTAAATTTAGTTATTTTCTAATCCAGTTTAGATTTAATTTCGCTAATTCGTTTATTATAGTTTGATTATGGAATCGCATTCCCCATTATCTCCAATTACATCTAGTGCAACACCCGAAATAATTGCGCGGGTAACGGAGTTGCGTCATTTGTTACAGACGGCTAGTTATGCCTATTATGTGCTAGATAATCCTACTTTACCGGATAGTGTTTATGATCAGCTATATCATGAGTTACAGGCTTTAGAGCAGCAATTCCCTCAGCTAATTACTCCAGATAGTCCCACCCAAAGAGTGGGTGAACGTCCTGCCGCGCAATTCCATTCCGTAAATCATTATGTGCCATTATATAGCTTAGAGAATGCTTTCACCACAGCCGATGTGGTCGCATGGCGGGAACGTTGCGCTAAAGGATTAGATTTAGAACTGACTCCTTTATTAACCAAATTAGCTCCAGAATTAAGCGCCGTTTGTGAATTAAAAATTGATGGCTCAGCCTTAGCTTTAACCTATGAGCAAGGCATTTTAACTCGTGGCGTGACTCGGGGCGACGGCACTGCTGGCGAAGATATTACCCAAAATGTCAAAGCAATTCGTGCCATTCCTTTACGATTGAGGTTAGCCCATCCACCGGCACACCTGGAAATTCGCGGTGAGGCATTTCTGCCAATCGATACATTGAACCAAATTAATACGGAACGCCAAAACCAAGGGGAATCTCTATTTGCTAATCCCCGCAATGCCGCCGCTGGCACGCTCAGGCAATTAGATTCACGGATTGTTGCTGCCCGTAATTTAGACTTTTTTGCTTATACATTACACATCGTTAGCGATTGGGCAGAGAATTGCGAACTTACGCCGCCCCAGTCCCAATGGGAAACCTTAGAATGTTTGCGCTCTTGGGGGTTTCGAGTTAATCCCCATTATCAATTATGCGATTCTCTAGTTGCGATTGAGAACTTCTATGATCATTGGCAAACCGCTCGCCATGATTTACCCTATATGACTGATGGCATAGTGATTAAACTGAATCATTTCCCTAGCCAAGAGAAACTCGGTTTTACGCAAAAATTTCCTCGCTGGGCCATTGCTTGGAAATATCCCGCTGAGGAATTGCCGACTCAAGTGCTAGGGGTAACGGTACAAGTGGGACGGACTGGGGCCCTGACTCCGGTGGCGGAACTAGCGCCCGTGCTGTTAGCTGGAACTACGGTTTCCCGTGCAACGCTCCATAATAGCGATCGATTAATGGAATTGGATTTACATCTGGGGGATACGGTGATTGTGCGTAAGGCTGGGGAAATCATTCCCGAAGTGGTGCGGGTGTTGCCGGAATTGCGTCCATCGGATAGCGTCAAAGTGCAGATGCCGAGCCATTGCCCAGAATGCGCTCAACCAGTGCATAAACCTGAATCAGAAGCCGTAACCCGTTGTATTAATTGGGAATGTCCGGCGGTGGTGCGCGGGGCTTTAGAACATTGGGTTAGCCGTGATGCTTTAGATATTAATGGTGTTGGTGAGAAGTTGATTAGGCAATTAGTTTCGCAAAATTTAGTGCATACTGTAGCGGATTTATATAAACTGAATAACGAGCAATTACAGAATCTGGCTCGCATGGGTGAAAAATCAGCCCAAAAAATCCTTGATGGTATTGCTCAATCGAAGTCCCAGCCTTGGCATCGGGTGCTTTATGGTTTGGGAATTCGTCATGTGGGTAGTGTCAATGCCCAGATTTTAGCGCGGCATTTTGGCACAGTTTCGGATCTCGCCGCCGCACCAATGGAAGCAATTGCTAGTATTCATGGCATTGGCAGCGAAATCGCTCAAGCTGTGGTTAATTGGTTTATGGAACCACGGCATCAGGCTTTAATTGCGGAATTACACCGTCAAGGCTTACAGCTAGCTAATTCTGTGACTGAAAATGCTCCTGAATCGGCTCCTAAAATCAATCCAGCAATTGCCGGTAAAACTTTTGTGATCACCGGAACTTTGCCGACTCTGAAGCGGGATGCCGTTAAACAGATGATTCAGGAAGCAGGGGGCAAAGTAACGGAATCCGTTAGTAAGAAAACTCACTTTCTAGTAGTGGGTGCTGATGCAGGCAGCAAACTAGATAAGGCTGTGGCTTTAGGGATTCGTTGTTTATCGGAGGCGGAATTTTTAGCTATGGTAAATTTTAATGGAGAGTAAATAGTTCATCCTTCAAGAAGTTACCGCGCTTTCATCAAGAGTCAGGGTTTTAGCAGTTGCGTCAAGGGTAGCCATCACCCCAAGGGGTAAAACTGCATTCTCTTTTACATGACCAAACATCAAGTTGTACAATGTGGGCTTGCCGATGGGCGCAAAACGATCTCTTAATACTTGTTCCACACTAAAAGTTGTCCAAAAAGAAGGTTTATAGTCTCTAGATTCGCAATTACTGAAACGTCCTAAAGCAATACCCGCTGCATCTTGAAATTTACCGCCTAGCCACAATTGAGTGAGCATTCGATCCACCCGATAAGGTTCTTCGCCAACTTCTTCTAAAAAGAGAATCTTCCCCTTAGTATCAATCTCATAGGGTGTGCCCATCAGATTCGTCACTAGGGTTAAATTACCCCCAACCAAAGCCCCGCTCGCTTTCCCTTTCACAATAGAAATTAAGCGATTGCTCCGTTCTACTTCTTTGCTAGTATTTTCGGGCGGACGAGCAATAATTCCGGCTTTTGGGGACTGCATCACCGTGCGGCGAAAATGTTCCATCGCATATTCCCCCACTCCCGTCAAACCAGAAGAGCCATGAAACGTCACTAGCCCTGTTTTTTGGTAAATACCCAGCAATAGGGCGGTAATGTCACTGTGACCGATAATTACTTTAGGATGGCGACGAATCAGATCATAGTCTAGGTAAGGCAAAATCCGACTACAGCCATAACCGCCCGCAAAAGTCATGATTCCTTTAATGTCATCACGGGCAAACATGGCGTTAATGTCATCGGCGCGTTGCTGGTCAGTGCCTGCGAGATAACTATTTTGCGCCATAATATTTTGGCTCATCACCACTTTAAAGCCATATTGCTCAATGGATTCCCGCGCAATCTCAATTTCCTCTGGCTCATAAAATCCCGTTGCTGGTGCAACCATACCCACCGTATCCCCCACATTGAGCCGTGGTGGTTTGCGGGTGGCAGGAGAAGGATTAGCCGCCGCATCGACTGGGGTTAAATTTGTGCCTTGGGTAGCCAATGTTGACCCAAGTACCGAACCACTGGCTAATAATCCTAAAACCTTGCGCCGCGAGGGATGACCAAATAATTGAGACATAGGGGCTATAATCGGGAAAGCAATGGTTAACTATTGATTTGCAGGGTAAATAATCCAGAAGCTACGTCAGAAGAATGGTATAGCATTGTCTAGATTCATGAAACATCAATATGCCGCATAAACCTTTGTATAGTGATCATCTCGGCTGACTATGGCTGATGCGATGGCAATGTTATGAATTGTCACATAAATCGTCAAGATATGTGGGGTTTCCTAGATTAAATTCAAATAGAGCCAATCGAGCCTAAATTAAAAACTGAGGATTTAAGCTTGATAATTTAAGCTTGATTTAATCTTGACTATCAAGAGTTACTAAAGCCCAAAAACCTAAAACTGATGTATAAAGATTACAGGTTAAATCGGTAACCCTATAAAAATCAACCATTTAAGGTCATGCGTCAAGTTAATTTTTTGCTGCTATTTATTTTTGCCCTTGGTTTAGTCCTATTCTCTTTGGCTAACCCAGAAACCGCTTCTTTGAAAATCTTGCCTCAATTGACCGTCACTGCACCTATATCCATCGAGATTATTGGCGCAGTTGGTTTAGGTGCTGTCTTGGCATGGTTCTTTAGTTTTTGGTCGGAAATGCAGCGTAATTTGGTCGAACAAAATAAAGTGACTGAAATCAATGAACTACAACAACAGGTGACTACTTTATCCGTCAAATTAGAAGAAAGAAAGCAACTGATGTCTGCCCAAGCAATTGATGTAGATACCGTTTAACTTTTCTGCCGCAAACTTTTGGCGCATCAGTTGCGATGCCCAGCATGAAAAGCTAGAGTTTTAAGGTAAATCAATTCAGCCAGATTTACCTTAAAACTAGTTTTTGATAAATGCTAATTCTAAATTTACCCTCAATTACCAATTAAACCGAGTAAAACTCATTATGGATAATGCATCTTTACTAAAACAACTGTTGCTCCTTGGCGTAGGCACGACCTCTCTGATGGCAGAACGGTTGAAAGAAGCCGCCGATGAATGGGTCAAAGAGGGCAAAATTGATCCCGATCAAGCCACAGACTTTATTAATGACTTTACTAACCGCATTAAATCAGAGCAGGGTAATGTGGAGCAATTAATTCAGCGGCAAATTCGCAATGTGTTACAAGATATTGGCGTGCCGCGTCAGAATGAAGTAGATGAACTGCGAGGACGCATCGACCGTTTAGAGCGACAAGTCAGAGAATTAGAAAATAAACTCTGGAAAATGTAATGGAAGATAGTTAATTGAGAATTTGGGATTTTCCGATTTCAAGAATCTCAATTAAAAACTTATAGTTATTTAGATTAAAAATGATACAAAAATATTAATTAGAATTTTTTGCAGGGTGGACATCTTGTCCACTCACCATATATCTTATGGCTGCTGTATCTTAAACTTCATTTAGCTTTATTTAGTCCCAAATTAGTCCCAAAATAATTTGAATCAAGTTAAATGATATTTCCAGCTATCCCCAATTGGTGTAGCCCCATCACTACCCCAAACATTAATTACCCTAAAAACTAAGCACTAAAAACTAAGCTAAAGTAATCGGCTTGAGGTAGGATACGGCGACGTTTCTACAGCGGACAAATCTGTAATATTGGATTACTAGGGAATCCGTCAGATTGAATAAGAAATAGAACTATTTTTTGCGTGACTACCCAATTTATAATTCAACTTAAACTTAATTAATGACTATTAATCGCTTAAAATTGCCTAAATTACGATAGTTGACTCAGACGATAGCCAACACCGTGGATAGTTTCAATCAAGTTGTGCGGTGCGCCAGCAGACTTGAGCTTGTTACGCAAACTCTTAATCGTGGCATTAATCGTGTCTTCTCTCGGTGGATCATCCAAAGACCAAACGTGTTCCACAATTGTGATCCGCTTCAGGACTTGGCGACCATGATGCATCAATAACTCAAGGATATTGTATTCCTTAGGAGTCAGGTGCAACGAATGACCCGCAAAACTGACTTCATGCATTCCGGGATTTAATTGTAAATCACCCCAACGCAAAACCGTGGGTTCAGAAATTTGCGCCCGACGTGATAAAGCACGAATGCGTGCCATCAACTCAGGAGGATCAAGAGGCTTGACCACATAATCATCAGCCCCAGAGTCTAAACCTTCCACTTTGTCGCTACTAGCATCAAGTGCCGTAATCAACAAAATAGGAACATTATTACCATGAGAGCGTAACCGCCGACATAGACTTAAACCGTCAAGCTTAGGTAGCATGACATCTAGGAGAATCAAATTGTAGTCATCCCCTTGCGACTTATCCCACCCATCTTCACCGTCTCTCGCAATATCCACTTCGCAGTGATTAGTTTTGAGGACCTCGGACAAGGTTTCGGCCAAATTGGCATCATCTTCAATTAAAAGAATTCGCATAGCTAACGTAATTCCATAGGGTACGCAGAGTTTTAAGATTGGTTGCCATGGGAGCCGCAAATACTGAGATCACAGGCAAGATCTTAACTCTTGAGCAAGTTTATATAGTTTAGGACAAACTATGTATCTCTCTGTTTTCAGTATAAAGCATTTATTTTTAGAATTTTGCTTTTTCCCTTAGTAATGCAAATATTTGGAATATTTCTACACATAAATTTGTCATTGTTTATAGGCAGAAACAGGTACATAAATAGGGGGAGAGTTATTTTTTGGGGATTTATCCCTGATTAATCGCTTTAAATCGATAATTTCGGTGGATATTTGGTTTTAATGCCCAATTTATGGATTTTTTGGCGGTATAACGCCGCTCAGACTCTGCTGGCAACAAAATGGGCATTTGTCTGGAATTCATAACTAATCTTGACTCATCCGGTCACACTTGAGCTTAGAGGGATTGATGCAGTGGCTAGGCGGTGCAGCGGATGCTAGTGCTACTGCATATGATTTCGCCAAGGTTAGTTGTAAAGTTAATGAAGTCTTGATTGCTGCCCACGCTCAAATTATCCTAAAATTTCTTGGTGTAAATCCCCAGTTTGGGTGGTTTGTGCTGGGGTGCATGGGTAGTGGAGCAATTTAGCCCTAGGGTTGGGAGCTTTAGGGCGAGGCTGCCGAGGGGTAATTTGCCGGATCGAAGCACTGCAAAGTTGATACAACTTTTATGGCTAGATATTTCTAGGGCGTTATTAAATTCTCGGCAAACAATCATAAAATAATCATTAACTTACGATAAAACCCATGACTGTTAGTACTTCTTCATTTCAAACTACTAAATCACAAACTATTTTTGCCGCAGCCCAAGCATTGATGCCTGGTGGGGTTAGTTCGCCAGTGCGGGCATTTCGTTCCGTCGGTGGTGAGCCAGTAGTCTTCGATCGGGTGCAAGGCGCTTATGCTTGGGATGTCGATGGTAATTGCTATGTCGATTACGTGGGCACTTGGGGCCCTGCCATTGTGGGTCACGCCCATCCTGAAGTACTCGAAGCTTTGCACCTTGCCCTAGACAAAGGCACAAGTTTTGGCGCTCCTTGCGTCTTAGAAAATCAATTAGCCGAAATGGTGATTGATGCCGTGCCGAGCATTGAAATGGTGCGTTTCGTCAACTCTGGCACAGAAGCCTGTATGTCAGTGTTGCGCCTGATGCGAGCTTTCACCGGCCGCGACAAAATCATTAAGTTTGAGGGCTGTTATCACGGCCATGCCGATATGTTTTTAGTACAAGCAGGTTCTGGGGTAGCTACCTTAGGCTTACCTGACTCCCCTGGAGTGCCCAAAAGCACCACTGCTAACACCCTGACTGCTCCCTATAACGATTTGGCGGCGGTGGAAGCATTGTTTGCGGCTAATCCTGACAGTATTTCTGGGGTGATTTTAGAGCCTGTGGTGGGTAATGCTGGTTGTATTTTGCCCCAAGAAGGATTTCTGGCAGGATTACAAGACCTATGCCGCAAATACGGCGCACTGTTGGTATTTGATGAAGTGATGACGGGCTTCCGTTTAGCCTATGGTGGCGCACAGCAACGGTTTGGCATCACCCCCGATCTGACCACCTTGGGCAAAATTATTGGTGGCGGCTTGCCCGTGGGAGCCTATGGTGGGCGCAAAGACATTATGGAAATGGTGGCTCCGGCGGGCCCGATGTATCAGGCTGGGACACTTTCTGGCAATCCTTTGGCCATGACCGCAGGCATTAAAACCCTCGAAATCCTGAAGCGGTCGGGCACTTACGAATATCTCGATCAGATCACCAGCAAACTAGCGGCCGCCATGCTGGACGTCGCCCATGAAACCGGTCATGCGGCGACGGGAAACCAGTTAGGGGCCATGTTTGGCTTATTTTTCACCAGTCAGCAAGTCAACAGCTATGCCGATGCCAAAACCTGTGACTTGGCCAAATTTGCCAAATTCCATCGCGGTATGTTGGAACAAGGCGTATACCTAGCACCGTCACAGTTTGAAGCAGGATTTACCTCTTTAGCTCACACCGATGAAGATATTGAGACAACTGTAACCGCCGCACGACAGGTTTTATCGCAAATTGCTCCTTAATGTCTGTTTGAGCCGTAGCTCCAAGTTAAAACGAAAAAACTGCTTGAATATGGCTGACAAATAGCTTGAAAGCAATTGGATGATTCCTAATTGGTAAAATAATTTATATAGATCCTGAATTTCGATATAGCAATTTTCCGAGATGGAAAAGCGTGATCGGAATGGAAGGATCTATATAGAACCGCGCCAGTACTAGGTTGGGTAAAATCTAGCCATTCCTAGGCAATCGACCGCTAGCTCTTTTTTGGACAATAATCCCTTGTGGCAATAATTGTGATGAAACCACTGATGAAATCTTGGACTAAAGCTATGCGTCCCCTGAGTATGCTGCTTTCCAGTGGGATGCTGGCGTTATTTGCCCCCAGTTTGACCGCAGTTCCATTATCAGGGGGGAATTATTTAAGCAGCCATAGATTCCCGACACAGTTAACCACAGCGCCGCAAAATCACGGGAATCATCTTGCTTCTGACTGGTTCGCCGCAGCCTATGGGCAACAGTCGGACGAACAAACTAACATTAATGTTTACCAAGTCGCTAGTCCGGCGGTGGTGTCAATCATTACGAATAACAGTGCGGGTAGCGGTTCAATTATTACTGAGAAGGGCTTAATTTTAACTAATGCCCATGTGGTTAATTCAGCGCGGCGGGTAACCGTGGTTTTAGCCGATAAGCGACGCTTCACTGGTCAAGTAATTGTCAGCAGTCGTAATCCAGATTTGGCTTTGGTGCAATTACAAAATGTGACCACACCTTTACCAACCCTCAAACTAAGTCAAGATAATGATATTCAGGTGGGACAGAGAGCTTTTGCCATTGGCACACCCTTTGGGCGTTTTGCCGGAACCTTAACCACCGGAATTATTAGCCGCATTGATACGGATCGGAACTTATTACAAACTGATGCGGCCCTCAATCCGGGAAATTCCGGCGGGCCGCTTTTGAACAGTCGCGGCGAAGTGGTGGGCGTAAATACGGCAATTTTCACCTCATCTAGCAGTAATAGCAATATTGGCATTGGCTTTGCGATTAATATGGCGACGGTGCGGCGATTTTTGACGAATGCGCCCCGAGGTACTTTTGTCGCGACCAATCCCCAACGGCAACGCCCTGTACCCTTAGCCCTCAATGGCAGAATTATTAGCGATAGTTTAACGGAACAGGATGCTTTTTTCCCCGATGGTAGTTTTTATCGCACCTACCAGTTTATGGGCAAAGCCGGACAGCGAGTTACTTTAGAGATGCAAAGTAATGAATTTGATCCGTATTTGTTTTTATATGATCCTAACAACGTTGAAGTTGCTCAAAATTCCCGAATTAGCACTGTGTTACCAGCGGATGGTCTATATACGCTCCGCGCTAACAGCTACGAACCAAGCCAAACCGGTAAATACAGATTATTAGCCAGAACTGAGAATGGAACTACGAATTACGCTGAGAGCAATAATGCTAATAATAGCGCAGTGAACCAATCTGGGGTGAGCCAAAATAACCCGACCCCAAATGCGGAAGGAATGCCATTAAATGCGCCTAGTAATCCATCCTGTGGCAAAAGTAACAAGATTTTTCGGTGTAACGGGGTCTTCAATAGCAGTACAACAGCTTTTGGCCAAGATGGAACTTTATTCCACAGACTCAATTTTGAAGGACAAAAGGG
The DNA here is from genome assembly GCA_037130765.1 of Pseudanabaena sp. ELA607. Lineage (GTDB taxonomy): Bacteria > Cyanobacteriota > Cyanobacteriia > Pseudanabaenales > Pseudanabaenaceae > JBAXSK01. The sequence goes on along the minus strand of JBAXSK010000034.1, from coordinate 9,934 downwards.
AGAAATTTGGCAAATTACCATGACCAGCAAGGATTTTAAGCCAGAATTATTATTATTTAATCCAGCGGGGCAATTTTTGCAGAAAGTGGTGGCTAAGACTGGGGCGAATAATACGCGGCAAGCAACCATGCTCATTCAATTACCGGCTGATGGTAAATATCAATTGATTACTAAAACCATGACTCCCGATGAGCAGGGTAAGTATAGCTTGACGGTGATGCGGCGAGTGCGCCAGTAAGTATGCGCTGATAAGTAATTTTATCTTCCGTGAAAAACCTTGGATGACAAAGGCGATTTAGTTCAAGCTTAAGATCACTATGAATAGCTTGTTGTCTAGGCATTTATCGCAAATAATCAAATAGACTGGATCAAGTTGAGCAACTTTTTTCCTAGCGCCAAACCTTAACCAAGCGCCCCCATATTCTTTTGACCATGCCTGAAGCCCCTGACAACCTGCCCCCACCCACCAAAGCCATACCATTAATTTTGGTAGTAGAAGATGCTACGGATAATCAAGTTCTGATTGAGCAGGTCTTTCAGGATGTAGGTTATGGGTTTGTCTGTATGCCCGATGGTCAAAAAGCCTTGAACTGGTTAGCTGAAAACATCCCTAACTTGATTTTGTTAGATTTATCTTTGCCAGAAATTGATGGCTGGGAAGTGGCGCGACGGGTTAAAGCCGATCCCCGTACTGCTTGTATTCCGATCATTGCGGTGACGGCCCATGCGATGAAAGGCGACCGTGAACAAGCTCTAGCGGCTGGTTGTGACGATTACATTACCAAACCCCTTGACATTGACAAGCTCGAAGCTGCTACCCGCTATTGGTTAGAGCAAAGGCTATGCTAGGGATGAGGGTCTTAGCAATTTCTACATGAGCCTTATAATATTCAGGTTAAATCAATCAGGCTAAAACCCACTACAAGCTGATATTGATTTCCAGCCTCGATTAATCCATTAATTTTAATCCACCAATTCCCATAGGTTGCTGCCTCCCGTCACTTGCATGGAAATTCCTCCCCAAGATCCTCAATCGCCCCCGTCTAATTTACCTGAGACTAGTTCGCCTGCTTCTAATCCAGTCATTCAATTAGTTAAATTACCGCTTCAATTACAGCGCCAATTGCAATTATTTTGGCCAAAACTGTGGCGGAGATTCTGGCAAAAGCAGATCTTAGCCGTGTTGGCAAATTTACAGTTTGCTATTGGTTTATTGCTGGCGATCGCGGCGGCGAGCATCTTGGGCACAGTGATCGAACAGGGACAAACCGCCGATTTTTATCAAGAAAATTACCCCATTCATCCGGCGCTATTTGGGTTTTTGAGCTATAAAGTCATTGCCGCTGTGGGTTTAGACCATGTATATACCAGTTGGTGGTTTATTAGCTTGATGATTCTGTTTGGGTCAAGTTTGGCCGCTTGTACTTATAATCGCCAAATTCCCATGCTTAAGGTGGCTAATCGTTGGTCTTATCGCACCAAACCAGAAAGTTTTATTAATTTACCCCTGGCCACCGAGCTACCCACAGACACCACAGGCAAGGATTTAAGCAGCCTAGCCCAAAACCTCAGAACCAAGGGCTATAAAGTATTTTATGCCGATGATCGTCTCTATGCGCGTAAAGGTTTGGTGGGCCGAATTGGCCCGATTTTAGTTCATGGCAGTATGCTGCTGATTTTAGCCGGAGCGATCTGGGGCGGACAAACTGGCTTCATTGCCCAAGAAATGGTGCCTAGTGGCGAAACATTTACAATTCAACATCTGACCGAGGCAGGCCCTTGGTCAAAATCCCAATTGCCCCACGGCTGGCAAGTGCGGGTTAATCGATTTTGGATTGACTACACCGCCAAAGGGAATGTGGATCAGTTTTATTCTGATTTGTCAGTAATTGATGACGCAGGGCAAGAAATTAAACGGGAAACCATCCACGTTAATCAACCGATGCGTTATCAAGGGATTACTTTCTATCAGGCAAATTGGGACATAGCCGCCGTGCGGTTTCGCTTAAATCAAAGTCCCATTTTGCAATTACCGGTAACTAAACTGCAATCCCAAAGTAATGGGGCAACGGTTTGGGGCACATGGATTCCCACTAAGCCGGATCTCAGTGCTGGCGTGACTTTGATTACCCCCGATCTGCAAGGCACTTTCTTAATTTATGACGAAAAAGGCAGCTTGATCAAAACCGTTCGCGCTGGTGGCAATACTGAAATTAACGGAGTGACCCTACATTTAGTCGAAGTGATTGGCAGCACCGGCTTACAAATCAAAGCTGATCCGGGGATTCCCTTGGTCTATGCGGGGTTTGCGGCGTTGATGGTGGGTGTAGTGATGAGTTATGTGAGTCATTCCCAAGTGTGGGCTTTGCAAACTAACTCGCGGCTTTATGTCGGCGGCAAAACGAATCGCGCCCAAGCTGGATTTGAAGCCGAGTTAGTCACAATTTTGGCGAATTTAACTGATCAAACAGATTTACCAGTAACCGTGAGTCAGCAAACCAAAATTTAATTTCGTCAATTATTTATCAAGTAATTCTCTGTCTGAGCTACTAGAGACTGTAAACAAGCTATAAAATGATTGTTAAGAAATAATTAGCAGCCTATTGGTTGATTAACTGAAGCAGTTGCTGACGAATTGATGTCAGATAGAATTCATTTTACTTTGAGAGTGTAATTTGCTATGGGTAAATTAGATAGCGCTAAGGTTGGACTAGATAAATTGGGGGGATTTACCGCAGCGATGGTTATTATTCCCACCCAAGTGCGGCACTGCCATGTCTCTGTACATGAGGGTGAAAAACCTGTCCCTGCCATTGAATATAATGGCCATACCTACAGTATGTTTAGAGTTTGCACCACATGGGATGATGTGGAAAAGCTCACTAGTCGTTTATCCGATGACTATGTGATTACGATCATTAAGCGCGGTTGGGTGATTTGGGCCTTTGAGTTTTAAGCCTTGTGATCCAGTGTTTGTCAGATAAGGGCAATTCTAGGGCTAAAAAAGGGCTAAAAATGCCCCATGCTCAAACCAAACACCTATTGGGGATCACTGATTTTGGTTGCCCGCTAATTCGATTGCTTTATTTCGTTCGGTTATTTCATGAAAATACATCGCTGGGCCCTAGTGCTACTGGTTTGGGGTTTTCTTTTTCGGGCAGTGGCAGCGTTTTTTATGCCCGCTGGCTTCGATGAAGCTTATTATTACCTCTACACCCAAAATATTCACCTCAGTTATTTTGACCATCCGCCCCTAGTGGCGTGGGTAGCTGGGGTAGGTATTTGGTTAACAGGAGCCGTGACTCCCCTGACTTTACGCCTTGGCTCAGTTTTGCTCTATACGGGTACTTTGTGGTGTTTGTACCAGACGGCCCGCAGTTTATTTGGTGGTTTAGCCTTGATTGCTACCGAAGGTGGTGCGGTAACGGTGATGGCTCCAGTGTTGACCCCTAGCCTTGCCGCTGGTCATGATCCTGACTATGGTGCAAATGGCAAAACTAATGGTGCAGTTCATAGCTCAGGCAATGGCTTAGAAATTAATCAGACCATGAGATCGCCCAGTCCGCCGCAGGAAATATTCAGTGCTTCGGGCGAACGCATTGCTTTATTGACCCTAGCGATCGCGACGACAATTCCGATTTTTCAGGTGGCCTTTGGCATTTTAATTTTGCCTGATAGCCCGTTGATGTTTTTCTGGGCTTTGAGTTTATGGGTAGCTAGTAAGGAATTTTTTGGGCCGCGCCCTCAGGATGGCTTTTTAGGTTCTGTGTTTAATTATCGGCCGTCATGGCGTTTGGCTTTGTTGGGGCTAACGGTGGGTTTAGCGACCTTGGGCAAATATCATGGCATGGTCTTAGGGGTGGGATTAGTCACATTTTGTGTTTTGAGTGTGCGCCATCGTCGGGCTTTGTGGTCACCTTGGGCTGCGGCTGGACTAGGGGCATTTATCATCACAATTTTGCCAATTTTAATTTGGAATGCTGGACATGAATGGGCCTCGCTGGCATTTCAGAGTGGGCGGGCAGTACCAGCGGCAGGGTATCGGATTGGCGATTTCTTATTAACTTTTTTGGTGGGAGTGGCTTATTTATTTCCCAGCATTGGCTTTGTGATGTGGTGGGCTGGGGGTAAAGCCACCAGTAATTTATTACGCACCGGCTGGCTCCATTGGCGCAAAGTGGGTAAGTTATCGGCCAAATCGGCGCAAAAATCGGCTCAAGGCTTAGGGCAGCGTAATGGTTGGGGCAAAAATATCATTTATATTGTCAATTATTTATTTCGGGTGCGGCTCAATCCTTTGCAAGAGCGCCGACTGATGGTGTTATGTGTAGCGTTTCCCTTAGTTTTGGGATTGACGATCATGGGTGGCTATCGACAAATTTTACCCACTTGGACGATGCCTGGATTTTTTAGCGGTACTTTGCTGTTAGCAGAATGGGTGGTGCGTTGGCAAGATAATGCGCCTAAAGCAGTGCGCAATTGGCTCTTTAGTGCGGCGATCATTAGCGTCACTTTGATGATGATTGCCCTGAGTCATATTCACAGTGGCATTTTCCAGAAAGGCGGCAATCAGGCATTATGGGGCGGTTTGGTAGAGGCAAAAAATGATGATTCCACCCAGTTGATTGATATTGAACAACTGCGGCAGAATTTTGTGCAAAACCCCCAACTCAAAGCCTCCCTAGCTAAGGCAGACTTTATTTTTAGTAATAACTTTTTCGTGACGGGGCAAGTGGGCATGGCTTTACAACCCCTCGGTAAGCCAGTAACTTGTTTCGATCAAGATTTGCGTGGTTTTGCCTATTGGACTAAACCCACAGAATTTATCGGCAAGTCTGGGCTGTATGTGATGTCAGAACAATTTGGCGAGCCATTGAGCAAGTACGCCGATCAATTTGCTGAAATTACGCCTATTGCCGATGTGCCCTTATATCGCGGTGGTCAGGTAGTGCAACTGTTTCGGGTCTATCGCACCAGTCCACTGCGGGTGGGTTTTCCGCGACTCTATGGACAACGCTAATATCGACTCTTACGACAATCTCCAAACTACCCTTAAGTTTAAGCGCGGTTTGGAGATGCAATTTATTTAGTTTACGATTTATTAATTGGCCGTGATTTGCGAAACCGTGACCGTCCCTACCCCGCAATTATTCCCCATCATTAAGATTGGCACTGCCAGTAAATCCCTGCTCTAAAGTCATGCGGGTTTCCATCTGTTTCAAAAAATATCCTGTCATCATCGCCGATCCCAACAACCCCGCTAGATTCTCGCGATCCGTGGTGATGCTGATATTAAAGTGCTGCGGTGGCATCATCCCCAACAAGCTCTGAATATTTTGGGCAATGATTTGACGCGCTTCGGGGCTGACATTTTGCGCTACATGGGTCAAAGTTTCAGGCGACTGATTTTGCAAGTAGCTCAACAACGGATTATTACTAGCATTTAATTCATGGAGATCAAACATAATATCTATGGTTCCGTAAACTAACGGTGGAAATAGACAGTAAACAACGGAAGATATGGCAAAACAATGATAACGGTGGTAGTCCAAGGCAAATCATAGTTGTTTAAGCGCCCCCAAATCCAAGCATCATATTAACTCAGGGATTGGTTTAGGCGAAAGTTTTACCTTGGTTGACTGGCTCAGTTAAGCTAGTTAATGCCACTGAGCTTGAGTTAGTTGATGTTAATATTTTACCCCTGTTTTTGGGAAATCAACAGAGCGTCAACAGGGGGTAAACCGAATTATTCGCGGTACGGATTTTTACCATCCCCAGACTATTAGGTATTAGCTCTTAGTCGGAAAGTGATCGCCTCAAATATCCACATTCCCACCACACAAGCGATCGCTCCCTCAACAAACTAACAACATCAAAAGAAAATTACATCAGTTATGCTTAATTTAAGCAATAGCAAGTAAAATGTGAATAGTTAATATAAAGTTTGATATATGAACGCTGTAAAAGAGATTATCTAAGATAATCTTGAATATTTAGAAGCTTTATCTGAACCTGTTTTATTGGAGGTTTTGGATTTTGTTAGTTTTTTGGAATGGCGACTAAACAAAAATCAAAGGCTATCTATGACGAGTTCAAGTTTATCTGAGATTGAAGATATAGGTTCGTTTTTGCTGGGAATTGCTTCATCTTTTGGTAGTGATTTATCCAATGAAGATTTGGAATGTTTGCCAACTGATGGTGCAGAAAATCACGATCGCTATCTCTACAATACTCAAGTATGACTGAGATAATTTTTGCTGATACTTTCTATTGGGTGGCTTTACTCAGTCCTTGTGATACTTTTCATAGTCAAGCGATCGCTATCACCGCGAAATTTGGTAAGACGAAAATTATTACAACTGATGAAGTGCTTAGTGAGGTTCTCAACTTTTTATCTGATGGAGGTGCAAAGTTGCGCGAACGGACAGTAAATACAGTTCGATAATTACTCAATGCGGATTCAGAAAAGGTGACTGTGTTATCTCAGTCTCATGCAACGTTTTTGGGTGGATTGGAGTTATATGAACAAAGACTAGATAAGGGGTATAGTCTGACGGATTGTATTTCGATGGTAACGATGAAGCAAATGGGGATTAGTTGCATCTTGACTCACGATTATCATTTTACTCAAGAGGGTTTTACAATTCTCTTTTCAAGCGACTGCTAGTTTGCTTTTCATAAATTTAACATCGATCGCGACTAATCCCAGTCACCGCTCCGAATTACCATGTAACAGGCTTAAAGTCACTATCATTTGCGATCGCCACTCCCTCACCCAAAGGCTTAATCACAAATAATCCTTGACGATAGGCATAGCGATCTATGCCTTCATTAATTTCAATGCCCGCTACAGCACCATAGGCTTTATAATTGCCGTAATGGGGAAATGAATCTTTAAAGCGTGTTAATTTCTCCACGAACTCATCGACATCATCCTTTGATAAACGTGATTTACATTCCACTAGCACCAGTTCTGTATCATCCACAGCGAGAATATCTATCTCCATTGCAAAGCCTTGACGCTTAGTTCTGGCGCGAGGATGTACTTCTTTGACATCAATTCCCCTTTCTTGAAATAGTCGCAATACCGCAGGCTCTACTAACTCTTCAACAAAACGCCCCCATCTAGTTGTAAGGGCTTCAACAGCTTTAGTGGTGCGATCTACGTTTTTTTCTAATCTTGCAAGACTGCGATCAATTTCGGCGGCACGGCGATCAGCTTCAGCAGCACGGCGATCGTATTCCTGTTGGGATGCTTGAAATAACTTATAAATGTCATCAATAGTTACAGGAGTACTCATAACTTTAATTTAATTTTTCTTTGATCAAAATGTCTAAATCCAAGTTATCACAAAAAAATAAGGGGAATTCGTGGACATTAGTAAAACGATCGCCCAAAGCATCCACACTTCTACCACACAAGCGATCGCCCCTAATCTGAATCACAAAGCGATCTTCCCTAATCTCTTGCTACTCGTAATGCGACCATACAGAAATAACTCTAACAGTTTTCGTTTCCTCATTGACTGAATAAACCAAACGATGTTTGATATTGATCCGTCTTGAGCAATATCCTTTCAAGTTGCCTGAAAGTTTCTCATAAGGAGGTTCATAAGGATTCTGCTTGAGGATTTCTAGTAAAGATTTGAGGTTAGATTCCAAATTGACAGACTTCAATTTTTTGGCATCTTTAATCACATTTCGACTAAATTCAATCTTCCAATCCATTCAAGGCTCCTAAAAATTCATCTTCAGAAACCCAATCATCCATTTGTTCGGCTGCCCTAATTGACTCGACTAAATTTGGTATAGACTGTAGATAAAGAGTCTCCTGTATGCTTTCCCAATCAGATTTAGATAGTAATACTGCGTCACCTTGCCGACTCGTAATTAATCTTGGTAAATGATCTTTGTTAACTTGCTCGACTAAGCTGAATAAGTTGGCTCTCGCTTCACTTGCATTAAGAGTTTTCATTGACAGATCCAAACTCGTACAATTAATCGTACCACTTTTTTTGTTAACGTGATCGCCCCTAATGTGAATCACAAAGCGATCGCCTAAAATATCCCTACTTTTATTACACAAGCGATCGCCCCCAACAAACCAACAACATCAAACAGTGATCGCCTCTAATCTCATCACAAAGCGATCACCTAAAATATCCACACTTTAATCACAAAAGCGATCGCACCCAATAAACCAACAACACCAAAACTGCGATCGCCCCTAATCTCAATCACAAAGCGATCGCCTCAAATATCTATACTTTCACAACACAAGCGATCGCCACTCAATAAACCAACAACATCAAAAAGCGATCGCTTTATTAGCTTGATGACAAAAAGCTAGAAAGATTTCCTTGAATCAGTTGATGGAGGATGCCAACCAACTTTCACCCATGCTTGTCTGGCTCTCACAATTTCTGCTTCACTGCGAACTTCGTCATTCAAATCTAGCCGATTTACAGTTGCTCTTCCTGTTTCAGTAATACCAATAATCCTACATCCATCGTTACTCCAAATAAAATGATCGTTCCATACTTGATGACGAGGATGAAATAGATTTACAGCATTTAATGTTGCTGGATCTTTGCCTTGGATGAAGTTGTAATGGTGTGAGTTGCAGCGCTGGCAAGCTAGGGCTAAGTTATCAAGGTCATCTGAACCGCCAATGGATCTCGGTTGAATGTGATCTATCTCAAATCTTGAAGGACTAATTTCTTCTGAAGAATGGCAATATTCACACAAAAAATTAGCTCTTTGTCTTATTTGGAGTTTTACTGCTGTGGGAATCGCCATACTAAATCTAGGATTCGCTAATGATTTTGGCATTAAGCAAGGTAAAAATTTGGTCTAATTCTAAAATCCCTGCTAGTTCTGCTTTTTCTTGGTCATTTATTCCAATCCCTTTAAGTCGCTCATTCAAATCATCTAAGCGATTTTGTAATTCTTCAGAGAATTTAAATAAATAGCGATCACGGACTTTTGCGGTAATAATTCCTGTGGATATCCATGAAGATGGCTTTACCATTGTTTGAGTCATCATTTGTTTAACTCCTTGCTCTTGCTAGTAACAATTATAAGCGATTGCCTAAAATATCAACACTTTCACCACACAAGCGATCGCCCCTCAACACACCAACAACATCAAACAGCGATCGCTCCTAATCTCAAACGCAAAGTAATTTAAATTAAACAGGTAGAGATTGTAAATACTCTAAAAACTGCTGTAATTCCTCAACGGTTAAATTTTTGAGAGTACCTTCTTTATTTTCGCCAAATCTATCTTCAATAAAATTGCGACCTTGCTCAATGCTCCAGCCAACTCTTTTCATTTCTACACCTATTTGAGGAAAAAAATCTGGAATAACTCCTGCTATTAGTTTCCAGCAAGGTTCTTCTTCACCTTGCCAGTTTTCGGGAGTCCAAGGCATACTTAGACTAACAGTGATAAAGCAAGTATTAGGTGGTTGATATCCTTCATCTAGCTTACTAACCAGAAAAGGGTCTGTGATAGTCAGATTATCTAATGACTGACCGTTTGATATATCTATGTTGCCTTTCCATTTGTTGTCAGTTTTAGCTACTGAGAACTTAGTTGATTTGGTGAGTTGCAAAGTTTGACGTTGTTCGTGGGGTAAACTTTGGAGATAAGATTTAGCAACTCTTTTGCCTGAGTTATGCAGTATATGTTGACTCTTACTACAAAACTTGAGCAACTCAGAAGGCAAAGCTTTACGCACCAAGCGCCAATCCCCATGTAAAACTGACAAATTTTCGCTCTCAAAACCAAAGTTATTACCAGTATCAGCTAAAGGGATCTCTAAGATATCTAGCAATTGTGGTTCTCTACCGTTAACGAGACGAACTGACTCAGGCACTTCGCCAATTCAAGGATGAAATGCAACACCTAGAGATCTTTGCATAAAGGGAC
>JBAXSK010000339.1:0-3568 GCA_037130765.1 Pseudanabaena sp. ELA607 | reverse complement strand
CAACCTCGCGATCGGGCAAGAATTTTCCCAATCCTTTGCCAGTAATAATTTCAATACGCCGATCGCTTTTGCTGACGAATAACAACACACCATTATTAGTATCTTTCTTTCCAATTCCCAAGGCATTAAATAGCTTTAAGGCAAATGCACGAGGAGGTTGCTCTGTTTCGATTTTTTGGGTGGTGGCGATCGCTAATTCAGCACTGGTTCTGCCAACTAATTTGTTAAGGCGAAGGTTCAACTTCAGTTCTGTTTGCCAATCCAACAAATCAGCGCGATCGTAAATCCACGGCTGTTTCCCCTCCTTTTGTTGAGGATTAACCCAATCATCGAGCGACTGCGCGATCGCAAATGGTTGAACCAGCAGTATGACTGCCAAAACTATGCCAACAAATAAGCGTGAATTTTGGTAGAAGCTTTTGGAAAATGACATAGCATTTGATAGCTTGTTAGTGACCACCCTAGCAATATATCCTAATTGACTCTAGAGTAGCGATCGCTATTGTCGTCAACGGCAATATCAAAATGAAGCACATCTTCACGCACGCCAAGCTTTGTATAGAGCGCGATTGCAGGGTCATCGCCGATGTCAGCCTGTACGAAAATGACGTAGGCAGTTCGCGCTACAGCAATCTTCTTTAATTCCTGAATTAATTCTGTGGCTATTCCTTCCCGTCGATGCTCTGATGCAACAGCCAGATCGTAAATATAAATTTCACTCCGCTCTTGCTCAAATTTCTGAAGTTCGTAAGCGGCGAGACCGCCAACTACTGCTCCATTTTTTAACGCTGCGATCGCGATGAAATAATCGCTACTTAGCAAACGCTTGAGATATGCAGCGCTCGGACGAGATGAGCTATAGGTATCAACTTCCTCAAAAGCTTCACCAAAGACAGCCAATAATTCTTCCATAAGTGTCAAGTCATTGGCGGAAAGTTGGCAAATACTATATGGTTTAGAAGATGTCATTGAAAAAATTACTCTAGATTTTGTGTTAGGTCAAACCAGATCGCTACTAATGTGAGTCGTTATTTCTAGACGATCGCATTAACAATCTATCGCCTTGAGGAGATAGATTGTACTGTGAGTCGTGAATTGTGGGCGATCGCTAACCAACCATCAACTTAGCGATCGCAGGACGCTCGTAGCAGCGATTCAGCCATTCCGTGACGTTTGTGAAAGGAGTTAGATCGACATCCATTGAACCAATCCAGCCAACGATTCCTTGCAGATGAGTATCCGCGAGGCTATAGTCGCCGATCAAAAACGATCTTCCTTCTAACCCGTCATTAAGAATTCTAAGACAGTCGGCTAGATCTGCTTTTGCTTTCTCAATTGCGATCGCGGTTTTCATCTCAGGGGCTACGTTTTCCTGCGCGTTAGTCTCAGCGTCTCCCTGCATTTCAGTCGGCAAGGATGCGAATAATCGGCTAGCTGGCTCAGCAAGCGTGACATTACTCCATGAGATCCATTTCATCGCTTCTCCCCGCTTTGGTCCTGGAGCGGGATAAAGTGCGGCATCCACTCCAAAGATTTCACCAAGATACATCGTGATCGCAGAAGATTCCCAGATCGCTGTTCCTTCATGTACGATTGCGGGGACTCTTCCGTTAGGATTAACCTTCAGAAATTCGGGCGTTCTGGTCTCTCCAGCGCTAATATTGAGCTTTACAAGATCGAAAGGAATAGAGAGTTCTGCAAGAACTGCTTCTGTGATGCTAGCAGTGGACATGGGGGCAAAATAAAATGTAAGGCTCATTGAACATTCCTCTTAAGGTTTGACCTTATAATTGTTAATTGTGAGATAAAAACAGAAATCGTTCTATCATCCTGTTTTGATAAATTGAAGTTGTCAAGCTATTAAGTTTTAATTACTTGACTGGAGATAAATTACCCCAAATTCAAATTTAATTCAAGTGCGATCGCACCAACAATCTATCTTCTAAAGGCGATCGCTAGTGCTGTGAGTCGTGATTTTTAGGCGATAGCATCAACAATCTATCTCCTAAAGGTTTGCTGAAGGCGATCGCTATCTCAAAACATAATTAATCTCAAATTAGTTGTGTTTTGAGTTGGCGATCGCCGAAAGATAACTTCTCAGAACTAAACAACGAAGCCATCCATCTTTGCTTGCCTAATATCGGCTAGAGACAGACAACCTTAAGGAGAATATCGGTTTCGGTCTAACGGTCTAGTTGTAGGGCGGCAGATAACCTCGAATCACCGATAACCTCCTGCACCAACACAGTGTTATCTCATGCTAAGCTCGCATACTTTTTGAGTAAAGCAAGCCATTCTTCATCAAGACCGATAATTTGGTCGAGATTAACTGGAATACCAAGAGTTGCTAATGACTTAAAATACAAGTGAGGATTATCAACCCTGTCCATCTGTACATGGTCGCGAGGGGGATTAAATCCTGCAAATCTCATTCGATGCTTGTAGGCTTCCTCTTTGAAACTCACGAAGAAATCCCAAGTATCAACCTCGCCACCATCAATAGCTAATACAATCCCTTGGATCTCATGGAGAAGAAAGATATCTTTTTTGTTGGGACCAAAAGCAACATAACTTTTGGAAACATAAGCTCCATAATCTCCACCAAAACTTACTACTTCCCCTTTATAGATCTTATCTTTGATTTCAGGCCAGTAGCGCTCTTCCAGTTTTGATAAAACTACACTTGCCAGTGCCTTTGAGGATGAAGAAAACTTATCTGATGATTGCTTTCTCCTAAACTCTTTACTGCGGAGTTTTTTTGAAAAATGATAGAAGACTAATACCTGATCTTTAACCTTTGACCTAGTCATTATGTCAGCACTCTGACTAAGTCGTCGCAGTGTTGGATCGGTAGAAATTCTTAGAATTACGGAATCAACATCTTGGTATCTACATATAACTTCATTTTCAACATCTTGGAAAATATAAAAGGCATGAGACGGGTTTCTGATAAACTGCTTATTGAAAAAACCGTGCTCATAAATCACTGTCTTCTCTGAATAATTCGGTAAGCGAGACTTGCGCTGCACAGCCCAAATAAGCCCCCCTAAATAGAACATCGAGAAAAGCAGTGTAAACTTGATTATTGTTGATCTCAAATCCTCAGTTAATATATATTCACAGGCAAATATCGTTTTAGCATAACCTTTATTACGAAACACAAAACCACAGCCGATCGAACTCAAAAAGGTGAAAGGAATTGCCAAAATGAATCCATATAAAAGCGCCACCAGTAAAAGCGACACCCATGTTACCCTCGTAACAGGAATCTCTTCACTCTTCAAGATTGATCCTAAACTAGTAGGTAACTGCATAACAGGGTGACCATGTAAAGAGATTAATTGCTCCGAGATAACTTATAGTTCTAACGCAATTGCGGCTTGATTACTCTACTGGGAGACAAAATACCGCAGATTTCTACTTTAAGTCAAGTGCGATCGCATCAACAATCTATCTTCTAAAGGCGATCGCTATTACTGTGAGGCGTGATTTCTGGGCGATCGCATTAACAATCGGTAATGTCACAAAGTTGTTGAAAGAGGTTAAGATGTAGAAATCAGAAAAGAGG
>JBAXSK010000338.1:0-3598 GCA_037130765.1 Pseudanabaena sp. ELA607 | reverse complement strand
CATCAGGAGACTCTAACTGAGTCGATTCAATATCTAATCCAGCTAGTTTAAGGGTGGCAAAAAGCTGCTCAATGCGCCATCGCCAACTAACTAGAAGCGTGGTACTAGTGGCAATCACTAGCGTCATAGCCTGCTAATTGCTATTATGCATGACGTAACTTCTTAGGTATATCCACTACTTCAGTCTGTTAATCCCAACCTCATGGCTCTATCATTTGTTGATCAAGATTTGCGGAACCGCTCATTCAAGGATCGGCAAGACTTAGCGGGGGCAAATTTCACAAGGGCAAAAACTGGTAAGAGTCGTAGGCAGTTGATAATTCTTATTGCGTTTGCGAGTGCGGCTGCGGGGCAAGCCTACAACCACGCCATCAGCCCAAGTTCTGCGGTCTTCTACGGACTCCACTTCAAAGCCCGCCATATCCAGTTTTTCGGCGAGTTGTGTCGGGGACAAGTCATCGCCAATGTCTACGAATTCGCGCAGCCAGTTAAGAGAAATACGCATTAATGATTGTTAAGAAAAATTCACCCCATTTATTATAGGGGTTTGGGGGGAGTGTGGTAAGTCATGGGGTAATTAAGCTGTGATTGATCCTGAAAATAAAAGTTATGTGGTGGTTATGGGGGGATGGGGTGAGTTAGATTTGGTTGGAGTAAACTAATTAGGACTTACGCAAAACCTAAATTGCCCTCATCCCCCAACCCCTTCTCCCGTTCTGGGAGAAGGGGAGTAAGATCAATTTCTTGTTCCCCTCGCCCACTTTGGGAGAGGGGCTAGGGGTGAGGGTCTTAGAAACTTCTGCGTAAGTCCTACTAATTATCCAATTTGGCTAAATAGTGGAAATTGTTCTGGATTGCGAATTGATTTCACAGATATATCAATGTCTAAATCTGACCAGTAAAGATGGTTTGGGGATGGAAGTTCCACATTAAATATTTTGGAGATTGTTGCATCTCGAAACCAAGGGAATTCAGAAAATGGTAAAAAAAGTTCTTCGTTGTTTAAAAGTAACCAAAGACCATGAGGGGATATATTAGTTACTTCAACTTGGGAAATGTCTGTGCCAAGCAGTGCGGCTTTCTGGTTCATTATCTTTTACAATTTTAAATGCTGCATTGATTTCACGTTTTTGAAATTATACTCAAGATAGACTAAACTAAAAGCTACAGATTATGATTGCCGTTAAACCATTTGATTATCTTGCTATTCAACCGATCACTGCACCTATTGAGCCAAAAAAGCAAGGGGCAAAGAGGCATTGGGGCAGTCATCCCTATTTCACGCGCCGAGCTTGGAATGTGGTTCAAGAATATATTCGTACTTTTAGCCAAGTTGGGGATGTGGTTCTTGATCCTTTTGGTGGATCGGGGGTAACAGCAGTTGAGGCATTGGTGCTAAAGCGTCAGGCGATCCACTGCGATATTAATCCTTTAGCCAATTTTATTTGTTCACAAATTGCGGTTAGTCCGATTGATATAGATGCTTTTCGGGCTGCTTTTGATGAGATTGAGAGAAATTGCAGGGACTCCATTAATGATGTTTATTCGATGTCTGATCAGGATGTAGAGAGTCTTGAAATTAAATATTGGTATCCCAAAGGAGTTAAATTACCTAAAAATGCCGATGTAGAGTATATTGAAGAACTTTTTACCAAGCGTCAATTATTTTCACTTTCTCTACTGTTGCATCATATTCAAGCAATTGAAGATTTAACCATCAGAAATTTGACGAGATTTGTCTTTTCTGCAACCTTAAACAAAACTAATCTTAGTTTTAGCTCTACTCATGGCAGATTAGCAAGTAGAGGGGATAGTGGCATAATGAGACTTTATCGTTATTGGATTCCATCTAAAACATTGGATCTAAATGTATGGGAGCAATTCGAGCAAAAATTCAGAAATACAGTGAAATTCAAGTTAGAGGTAGAAACAGTAATCGGTGATTTTTACGAGAATAATTGTTCTATTTTTAATCAATCTGCCACCAGACTAACTGATCAGATTCCTGAAGAATCAGTTGATTATATTTACACTGATCCGCCCTATGGTCAACATATTGCCTATCTCGATCTTTCGACTATGTGGAATACTTGGCTAGGATTTGACGTTACGGATGATGCAAAAGATTCTGAAGCAATTGAAGGTGGCGATTTAGAAAAATCTAAACAAGAATATATCGATCTTCTATCTGCATCTATAGAAGAAATATTTAAGGTGCTAAAATTTGATCGTTGGCTCAGTATTGTATTTGCTCATAAAGACCCTGCTTATTGGGATGCAATTGTGAAATCTGCTCAAGAAGCTGGTTTTGAATATGTTAATACGGCTGTCCAGTTTTCAACGACACCATCGCTCCATAAAAAGAAAAATCCACTTACAGTTCTATCTGGTGAACTTGTTCTCAATTTTCGTAAAGTTAGAAACCCTAAAACGATCGCCATTAGCAAAGTTGGCACAGATGTAGTTCAGCTAATCAAAGAAGTTGCAGAATTAACCATTGTCAAAAATGCAGGCGCAAGCACAGAAGATATTTATAATGCCCTAATTCCGAAACTCTTAGAAAACGGCTTATTAGGGC
The DNA here is from genome assembly GCA_037130765.1 of Pseudanabaena sp. ELA607. Classification (GTDB taxonomy): domain Bacteria; phylum Cyanobacteriota; class Cyanobacteriia; order Pseudanabaenales; family Pseudanabaenaceae; genus JBAXSK01. Next base: position 1,020 of record JBAXSK010000338.1, on the reverse strand, counting down.
AAGTCAAAAAGCAACTCGATGATATTACGCCGATTCTCAAGCAAGAATTTGTATTTTCTGACCTTGATAACCTATGGCGCATCAAGCCGAATACAAAAATTGGCTGCTTCATCCCCCTTGATGATCGTATTCGTTTTTATCTAATCGATTATTTGCAACTAATGGAAAGAGAAGGGCGAAAAGTTCCCTTTGATCAGATTATTTTTAATGTCATGCCTAACTTGATTAACGGTCAAACCCCTGCTAGTCAAACAATTCTCAATGTTTTAGAAAAAATTGCCTTTTCCCCTGATGGCAAGCACTGGCAACTAGGTAAAGCTCAAGGAAATCAAATCGAACTAGATTTAGGTATCACCCGAACCTCGATATTACCTAACCTAACCTTCCCTAAAGATGCAAATAAGATTGAGCATGACGCAATTATTTACGCACTTGCCAAAATCGGCTTGGCTATTGGTTTACAGATTCATATTGGTAAAAAAGAGCAAGGCACAAGCACATGGAATGGTGAAACATTTAGTAGTTTATCCTTATCCAAACTACCAATTCAAAAGCCCCTAAAAGATTGGGAAAAAGATAAAATTCAGCAAATAGATTTAATCTGGTTTGACTCCTTGGATGATGCTGTCTATGCTTTTGAAGTAGAGACAACCACACCAATTACGACAGGGATTGATCGCTTTATGGAATTACTCAATATTTTCCCCAATGTTGCAAAAAAGACCGTCTTAATTATTCCTCCTAAACGTCTAAATAAGATGAATAAATTACTACAAGAATCGCACTATATCGGACATCCCTTATACATGGAAAATAAGCTCATGTATTGCTTTAGTGATCGCATTGCTAATTTGTATCAGACACTATCCAATCAAAGCAATCTAAATTTGCAAAAAGTATTGCAGCAGATCTCTAGTCTTTTGACCAACCCACATTTTACCTAAATATTACTCTCTATAGACATTTTATTTACCAGATATTTTAATCTTGAAGCGCTCTAACTTAGTGAATGAGTCATTG
>JBAXSK010000337.1:0-3620 GCA_037130765.1 Pseudanabaena sp. ELA607 | reverse complement strand
CCGCCGATCCCAAAACTCAATAATTTTATTCGGCGTGCGATAAAACTGCGGCATTTGCGGATACTGCAATTGTTGTAAATTTTCCCGTACTGCATCCTCGATCGCCGCACAAGTTATCCGCCGCGCCGTTGTGCCAGTTCGCGCCAAAGCCTCTACCAAAACCCTCGTAAATACCCCCATCTCTCCCGTAATCTCTTGATAGGCAGGATCTTGGCTCCGCGAAGCCGTGATCATAAATCTCGTTTTACCATCATTGCGATCGCATATTTCACTAAAATTTGCCAGATCGCCACCATAACAACAATCTAACCAAACAATCTGCTCCCTCGCAGGGCAATCGCGCAATAGCTGCTTGATCAGCTCGATCTCAATGGATTTGCGATAACCATCATCCAATACTTCGCTCTCAGACGTTGCTAGATATGTCTTTGGATAAACCTGCTTGCCCCGCACACCATGCCCCGAAAAATAAAACAATACCGTATCGAGATCCGTCGCCGTAAATAAATCTCTGATTTCGGTCTGTAAACGCTCACAAGACGCTGCCCCCTTGCCCACACCCACGCGATCCCCAGCCACCGCTTCAGGAAAACGCTTCACCTTAAAATCCGGCTCTAAAATATCAGCGATCGCATTAGCATTGTTAGAAAAACTCTCAAGGCTACGCAACTTACTATATTGACTGACCCCAACCACAAGTGCCTTACGCTGCATAACTTACGAATTTTTTTTACAAATTTTTGGGCAGATTTCCGAGCATATTGCAAGAATAATTTTGGCGATAGTCTTTGCTATTCTATAGCAATTGTCACATAAAAATCATCATGACCAGCCTAACTCCCTTGCAAATCGACGACAATACAATTATCTATATCGAATCAAGCGAATCCGTTGACGTTCCCATTACACCATCCCATGAAGAAGGATTAACTACCTATGGCGACACAACTTCCAACAGCGAAAAGATTAGAGATAACTTTGATCGCCTCAAATCTACCCTCACCCATTACACCCTCAGCACCATTGATGCCTTCAAACAAGCAGGTAATACGGAAATTGCTAATATCGATAAAGTAACCCTCAAATTTGGCATCAAAATTGCGGGGGAAGCCGGTATTCCCTACATCACCAAAGGCACAGCAGAAAGCAATCTAGAAATTACAGTTGAATGTTCCTTTCCCAAAAAAGCCAGTTAAAAGTTGAAGGATTCAAATTCGCTCATGCAATACTTTTAGACGGCATTATGTTTGAAGGCACATTTTTTCGCTATTTCACCTAGCTTAATGATTGTGATTCATGCCACCGAATATCTTTAATAATCAGCAGATTACCGATCCTGCATGGGAACCTAACAATAAGGAAAATCCCAGATGAAGCTATAGACTTCAACTCGGTAATGATTCAGTTATGATATTTTTAAGGTAAGCTCTAAATCTAGAACTTTGCTCTTGATTTTGATCTTTGAACTGAACTTTTTAACTTGAGCTTTTCATCAAGCACCATCTATCCCTTATCACTATGCCTGCAACCAAAATGATTCCTGAGTCTGGCAAAATCTACCACTGTTCGGCAAGTTTGGCGGTGGGTGGCGGCGGGGTAAAAACCTATGTTGATGGCTTGCTGGCAGCTTTACCAGAGCTTTTTAGTACCCAAATGCTGCCCAGTTTGCGGGATGTGGATCAAAAAGCTTTGCGCTTAGTGCATATCCATGAAGTGCAACGCCTCAGCGAAGTTTCGGGGGAATGCCCCGTGGTATTCACCGCCCATAACCATGATGCCTATTGCCCCAGTGGGAATAAATATTTGTCTCACCCTCAGCAAGTCTGTGAGCGGGCTTATGATCCCTTGGGGTGTGGGGTGTCCCATATTTGGTCTGGTTGTGGCAGCAAGCGTCCTGAGCGGATTATCAATAACGTGCAACGGGCGGGGGCTAGTCTGGCAGCCTTAAAAGCGAAAAAGATTATGGTGATTGCCAATAGCGAATATGTGCGCCAAGAATTTATCCGTAATGGTTTACCGGAAAATCAGGTAATCACCCTCAAGTATGGCATTCGTGAGCCGTCGGTACAGCCGGAAATGCTCACAGCGGCAATTCATCAACAAAAGCGGATCTTTTTCGGTGGTCGCATTGTGCCCGAAAAAGGCTTAGATTGGCTATTGGAAACCATGACGCTGCTAGATCGGCGGATTCATTTAGATGTAGCTGGTGAAGGGTGGGATATGACCAGAATCCAGCAACGCGCTAAGGATTTAGGTTTAACCGAGCGTGTTACTTGGCATGGTTGGTGTAGTGGTGCAAAACTAGAAGAATTATATCGCGGGGCATTTGTGGCGGTATTTCCCAGTGTTTGGCCTGAACCTGCGGGGATCATCACCCTCGAAGCCTATGGGCGGTATCGTCCCGTAGTTGCTAGTGCGGTGGGTGGCATTCCCGAACACGTCCGCGATGGACAAACCGGAATTTTAGTGCCCCTCAATGATCGTCAAGGTTTAGCCGATGCCATTATGACCCTAGCCGATAATTTGCCAATGGCTCAGGCTATGGGAGCCGCTGGCTATGATTGGTTTCATGGCGAATTTACCATTCCCGACCATGCAATTAAACTGCAACAGATTTATGAGCAAGTCAGTCAATGCCACAGTTTGTCATAATTGCTTTGCCATAATTAATTGAGGATAATTGCTGTGGGATAATCATTTTATAATCATTATGTCGATTCCCCTAGTAGCCTACATTAAGCTGGCAAAATTTCCGAATTCAGCAGCTTCAGACATATTCTATTAAATTCTTTTCGTAGGATTCAAATCAAGTGCAACCTCATCAATTAAGACCAAACCAAGTGCAACAATTCCTCAAAAATTCCCATCAGAAATTAACCAAAATCAGAATATCGCTCTTTTCAGTTTTATGTGTGGTGCTATTTTTGGTGATCGGGTGCGGCACACTGGGGCAGTCGGCTAGCGCTCAAATGACTGATGCCCAGTTAGAAGCCAAGGTTTTGGAAGTGATTCGTAAAAACCCGCAGGTCATTCTCGACTCAGTGCAGAATTATCAACAGGAACAACAACGCAAGCAATCGGAAGCCAGAGAAAATGTGCGCCGTCAAGTTGCCCAAGAACCGCGTTTATTATTGCGTGGTGCAGCAGTAACCGGAGCTACATCGCAAAAAGTGATTTTAGCAGAGTTCTCTGATTTTCAATGTCCTTACTGTAAGCGAGGCGCAGAAGTGCTTAAAGAATTCATGACTAAAAATCAGAATAAAGTGACTTTAGTTTTCAAGCATTTTCCTTTAGAACAAATTCATCCCCAAGCCCGTCCAGCAGCACAGGCAGCATGGGCCGCCCAACAACAGAATAAGTTTTGGGAATATCACGATGGGTTATTCCAAGATCAAGACAAGTTGAGTGAAGAATTTTATGTGGAACTAGCCAAGAAATTACAGCTTGATGTTGCTAAATTCAATCAAGATCGTGGTAGTAATGCAGCCAAAGAAGCCGTACAAAAAGATTTGGAACTGGGAATTTCTTTGGGGATCAATGGTACACCAACGCTATTACTCAATGGCAAGTTACTGTCTGGAGTGCCTGATTTAACAGAATTACAGAAGGCTGTGGATGAA
>JBAXSK010000336.1:0-3657 GCA_037130765.1 Pseudanabaena sp. ELA607 | reverse complement strand
TCCAAGAAGGTGATGCTGTGGCGTTAATTCCTCCCGTTAGTGGTGGTTAAGGGAATTTATGTATAGTCAATCCAAACTATTTTGGCACATTAAGAGCGATTGACCACCCCATCAGGCTTTGCTATTCTTAACTTGATTGACTATACTGTTTATCAATGCGCAACTCAAGAATAGAGCTAAGCATTCATTTCTTGCGTAATAGGTTGTGGTTTGCGACGTAGCTGCTGCATTCCCAACCAAGCACTGGCAGTAACTACACCAAGAGCAAGTCCTGGTACAGGAATAGGCATATAATCAGGTGGAGTACCAGGTAGAGGGTGACGCATGTGAATAGATGGTCTAAAGGTCCCATCCATTCTTGCATTACCTTGAGGGCCATTGGTGTCTGCAAAATAACCCATAGGATTCCTAAAAGAAGCATCAAATCCTAGAAAACTTACTCCACTATTACCATTAAGTCGGGATTCATTAAATACAGATCCTTCAAGAGTGATGAGATAACTACCGAAGCCGTATTCACTACTACTAGAGCCATCCTGACTATTACCACCAGAATAGTAATCAATATGAAAAGATGAACCAAGTGTAACATCAGCAAGAGTGTAGATTCTGGCATCTGGTTTAATGGAGTGAAATACAAAATTGACCCATTTGTTTGCATTCCATGCTACTGCCTCTTCGGTGTCGCTGAATGAGAAGAATCCTCCAGAACCAAATGTTCTAGTGGAGATGTTATCATCATCAACAGTTATAGAACCACTATATTCATCATTATTACTATTATCATAATAGAAGCCAAAGTCGTAGGTAATGAGGTTCGTGGCACTCGCAGCATTGGGTAAACTGAGAGTAAAGCCCGCTATCACGGCAAGAGCAGATGTGATTATAAGGCTTTGTTTTTTGCAAGAATTCATCATAAATAACTCTTCGCTCACAGCGAATTGGATAGAGTACCTGTAGAACTTTGGCACTCATTATCAGAATTCAGATTGTGTACTAAGCATATATTGACGAAACTATGTCATTGCGAGAGAATTCGTGTAACTACGCTACTAGTTTAGAAAAGATTCTTGGGACTCACTGGAATGGCGCTTTTGCCACATGAATGCATCTGATGTGGCAAATACAATTTTGTCAATTGCGTAATTTCTGAGACCCATTATATGTCATGTGTCAGGTTTAATCTTTTGTGTGAAATAATACTTAATTTCTTTGGGGGACTAGTTGCTGTCAAATCTTTCTACCATAAAATTTTTAATAATCTCTAAGCGAAAAGTGTGCTGTATCTAAGTTTAGATAATTCAGATAGGGTGCATTTAATGAAATATAACGCACCTAAATCTTATTCATCCTAATTAATTGTGCGTTACGGTTTACTGATGCACGCTATAGACTATTTGCCATAGTTTTAGGCTTATGGCTTAATCAAATGCTGTTCTTTTTTGCGGTAAGCCGCTAATTGAGACTGACGCTGAAGCATCGGCAGGATAGTCAAGTAAACCAAGCCTGCACCACTAGCTATAGTAACGATAGGAATCATTGTCGCGGGAATGAAAAATCCCTTAATTAAACCGCTACCAAAAACACTCATCCCAAGACCACCGCCGCAGAGCAGAGCCAATACATAACGACTCCAAAAGCGCAACCAAAATAAAGGACTTTTGGCTGCGGGTAAAGACTTGTATTGTTTATTAAGTTTATCTCCAGCCACAGCCCCAGCCAAACCCCCAGCCAAAGCCGCAGCCACAGTCAAAGCCAAAGCCGCAGCCACAGTCCCAGCCACAGCCACAGCCACAGCCACAGCCACAGCCAAAGTTCCAGCCAAAGTCCCAGCCAAAGCCATAGCCAAAGCCATAGCCACAGCCAAAGCCACAGCCACAGTCTCAGCCAAAAAAGCCAAAGCCACAGCCACAGCCCCAACCACAGCCAAAGTCCCACTTGCCAGAACAAAACTAAAATAGAAAGCCTCCCAAAAATATAGTGACAGAGGTATCTTAGGTAGAGGATTAGCCGTTGCAATATCTAGGGTAAAGTTGGTTTGACCTTGGTTTGAGTTGGAATGAAGTACTAGCTGACGCGAACCTTTAAGCCCCGCCCGCAGTTGGCTATTATCTACAGTTATTTCACAGTTGACATGGTTCCCTTGAAATTTTTGTTTGTTAAACGAAATCCAAGCATGACTGTCTGGCGTGTGCGGTGGATCGTGGGGATGCGGTGCGACTTCCCAATAACCTTCTAAAACAGTTTCGGGAATAGAATTTTTGAGCGTAATTGTCTGCGTCAGCTTTTCACCCAACTTATTTGCCTTGAATTCCAAAACTGTTTTACTTGAATCGAACTCTACACCATCTTTAAAAAACTTAACTTCAGGCACACGCACCACATAAAGCGGTTTCAACCCCTCTAAAGCCGTCGCCGCATCAGCAAACCGCTTACTCGGATCAGGCGCAACCATTTGATCTAGCCACTTCACAAAGGTAAAACTGCATCCCTTCAACTTTGGCTCAATTTTGCTGCGATCTAACTGATTACTGAAGTCAATGTAATTACCAATATCTATCGAACGGATCGCCCCAATCAAACAAATTAATGTCAAACCCAAACCATAGAGATCAGAAGCATTCGTCAGCTTGAGATTGCGAATCTGTTCGGGAGCCATAAAGCCAAAAGTCCCCGCCGCCGCGCTACTCATCGCCACACTGCCACTACCCACCCGCGCAAAACCAAAATCAATTAGATAAACATTCAGATTCTCATCTACCAGAATATTCTCAGGCTTCATGTCCCGATGAATCACCGGCGGGATGCGCTCTTGCAAATACACCAAAATCTCTAAAAGTTGCACCGCAATCTGCTTGATTTGCTCAGGGGTAAAACTCCGCCCCGCCGCCAAAGTATCTGCTTTAAAATATTCCGTAACTAAGCAATAGCCGTTATCCGTCTCAAACTTATCTAAATACTTGGGAATACCGCGATGATCCAAACCCTGTAAACTCTGCATCTCCCGATCAATCGCTTTGAAGCCATCCCAGCCCGCACCCTTAGAAAACTGAAATTGCTTGATCACAACTTGAATATTATCCGCCAGACGTTTAGCCAGATAAGTAAATCGCCCCCCTTCCGAGTTGTGCCCCAACTCCTTAGTAACTTGATACCCATGCGCCGCGAAATCAGGGAAACCAGTCATAATATTTATGTGATTGGATGTGATAAGTGACTAATCTTAGTGAGCTAGATTTTAACCCTTGGGCACAATTAAAACAAGATGGATCACGAGCATCTTCCAGCAACCGAATTAGTCCCCCAATACGCCCTCTAACCCTAAAGCTTAGGGTATACTTTGAAGCGCCTGTTTTAAAGTGCCCATTTCAGCCCTACTCAATCCATCCAGTAGTAATTTGTCGCCAACGGAAATTAGCAGCTAACCTCTAACCCATCCGTTACCGAACCGAAATTAGCGGCAAAATTAACGGCAACATCAACAACCCAGTTAAATCTGAAAATCTTTAATCCTATCTATCTATTTTTAAGAAATCACAAGCTGTATGTCCGTCGAAAACATTGAAGAACTATTCCAGTCTGGCTTAGAGCGCTACCGTCAGGGTGAAGCCGCCGCCACTTTGATCCCCCTATTTGAAAAAGTCTGCGATCGCCAAC
>JBAXSK010000335.1:0-3693 GCA_037130765.1 Pseudanabaena sp. ELA607 | reverse complement strand
GACAAGATTAAAATTCCCCTCCCTTGGAGGGGTGGCAGGCTTTGCCTGACGGGGTTGGTGTTATTTATTGGCTTTAAGTCGTGCCATTTTTACTTTGATTGACTATGTAAATTGATTTAATGATTGTTTCTATCCATCCAAACAATAATGTGATGTGGATCGAACTCAATGCATCTGCAAGTACCATTCAGGACAATGTTAGATATGTTATTGGGGTTTGTTGGGCCTAGGTAAATTGACAAGTTTTTAGGGCTAAAGCGCGAGATTACCAGCTTTCTTCTTCACTGGTGGTTTTATCCCAAATCTCTAAGTCAAGATCTTCAAGATAAATGATACCGCTTTGGATTTGGTGCGTTGTACCAGCTAGTTCTAGGGTAAACCAACCATCTTCGTCAGAGTCACTTAATAATGCGGCTAAAATATTTACGGTTAAGCCATGCACCGAGGCTAAACGGGAAATAATTGGCTCTTTTTGGCAGCGTTTAGGTACGCGCATGGCAATCCGAGTCGTGGTACGACGGCGGTCTTCTAGTAAAACTGCACCATCTAAGAGAGTAGCGTCAGTTTCTGTGGCTGTCGCTAACATATTTTGTCGTCCTGTTTGTAGTTAGTTTGACATTTACTAGCTTAACTAATATTTTTGGAAACTGGAAGTGACCTAAGGCACTAATTTCTAGGCAATGCCTATTTGTTTAATTTATTGTTTAGGTATAAATTACACTATCGACAATTATTACTTGATTGTTTTTCGGAAAAATATACTGAAAATCAAAATAATGTATCATAAGCAATACAAGACATGATAAATAATGAGTACTTATTCAGTAATATATGATATTGTCAAACAAATTCCCTATGGACAGGTGGCAACCTACGGACAAATAGCTGATTTGGCAGGTTTAGCTGGTAAAGCTAGACTAGTGGGGTACGCCCTTTATCAAGTTGATACGGAGTGTGATGGGATACCTTGGCATCGGGTGGTTAATGCTAAGGGCATGGTGTCCCATTCTCCCTTACGGCGGGGCACTGATCATTGGCAACAATCACTACTAGAAAAAGAGGGGATCATCTTTGATGCTGCGGGCAAGCTAAATTTATGCCAATACCGCTGGCAGCCTCAGATATATCCTGAAAATATTACAAAACCCTAAAAACGAGTATGGAGGGACTCGAACCCCCGACCCTCAGAACCGGAATCTGATGCTCTATCCAACTGAGCTACATACCCATGTTTTCTTATCGTAGCATAACCATAGGAGATTATGGCAGAAAATATTACTTAATGCAAATTCCCCATAAATTTATTGATCAGCGGCAACCTAATTCACCAAATTAATTTACCAACTTATTTACAAATTAGCTCCCAACCAGGGGGATTGCCATTGACCGTCACGGTTGTGCCTTCCGATCCTTGCTCTCTCTTACTAATTTCTTGATTATCAGAATTATAAAGAATTGACTGATAAATATTCATAGTGCGCTTTTGGCAGTTGACACTAATATAGTGGGTTGCCGCAGTGCCGCCATTGGGTTGAATGCGCGGAAATATCACATGAAGCCATAGCAATCGGTTATTTTCACGAGTTGTGAGGGAATTAGTATCAAGATAATATTTATATTCATTAACTACACCGACATATTGCCAGTTTGGAGCCGCAACGCTAGGCGCGATCATGTTAGTCCATGCTAGTCCCCAACCTAGACCACAGCTAAAAATAGTGGCTGCCCATGATTGGCATTTGTGTTGTGATGCTTGGGGCGACATCGCAATCGGTCTAGTTTGGTTTTGATGATTTTGGTTGGTTGGTGCAATGGGTTGGGTAAAGCGCATTGTGAGAATGAGTTTTTGAGTACGGTTATAACTTTGACAATGAGTTTACAAAAGCTATAATTACAAAATAGTTAATAATAACGATTAAAAATTAATCTAATTGATTTTAAATTAGCAAAATATATTTTGAGATATCTAGTAAATTCAAGTGTATTGTATTTTAATGTTGCATTCAATATTTCGTTCAATATTGCGTTGATTTCAAACAAATACTTTAACAGCCGATTAGCAGTAATTTACTTGCATAATAAATTATGTAAGGATAATTTATTTAATAATTTAACTTAACTTAATTATTAATTTCTGGTTTATTTAATTATGCAACATAGAAGAATTGAGGATGTAGTCAGGATTTATCACATATTGCACTCGTAAACCATCTTGATAATAGCCCCGCAGATAAGGTTTTAACAAAGGGGATGTGTGAGGTAAAACTGTGGGATAAATTTCTTCAGGATCAATGTTTTGAATGCCTTCTACCTGTTTGAAAATTAAGCCTAGAAATTTCTTTCCTTTAGAGATTAAAATAATTTGATGGAAATCAGTTTCTGTAGATAGCGGAGCATAACCTAACATAGTTGCAAAATCAACTAGCCAATAGTTATTTTGGCGATGGTGGAGTAAGCCAATGATGCAGGTGGACATATTAGGAATTGGCACGATTTGTTCAGGACGTGCCGTGATGACTTCTTGCACATAATCCTTGGCAAATAGTAAACATAATTCATCGTCAAGACTACTAGCAATAAATGATTCTGTTGTAGATGAGGTGAGTTGATTTGTCATAGTTTAAATTATCTTTCAGCTATTAAGTGAAAATAAGTTTTTCTGCCCTATGGTAAATTAAAAATTATCGACATAGTTCATTACTTAATTATAATTTAGTTCGATTATATAACCATGATTCAACTTAAGGAAACCGCATAATAGCTGATTGTGTGATCTTGTGGCTGTTTTTATGGTTGTTAATGCTCTAACAAAAGCCGAGGGCTTAACTCTCTGATGAATATCAAATGATTTGCGACCAGCTAGGACGGGAATCTAATTGCGCTGAGTTGGGGATATTTTAAGAATCGCGTGGTTTGTCTGGAATGTTTATGCCATAGAGAAACATATGAAGGATTTCCAGCGGCGACATAGGTGGACTATGAATCATAATGTCGTCATTGCTGGGATGGAGATGAAATCGTATATTTCGTTCATCGTTGTTATGATCTGGCTGACTGAGATCAATTCTTAGGAAAGGAACTTCAATTTCACCTTGTCTTTTTGGGAATCTGATCTCAAAATTAAATGCTGTGATTTGATCAGCTTTACGGTTTTCATCGATAGTAATAGCAAAATCGAACCAGCATCCATTATGCAGCTTGAAATGTGGAATGTCTTGAATACGCCCAAAGTTTTTACCACCACCTGTAATTTCGTAATATCCTTGCTTACCATTACTAATTTTAAGTAACCCACGAATCTCCTTTTGATTTGCACTCAATATTCTTTCATTGCTAGCACCATTCAAACAATCAAAGATTTTCTTTTTAAATTTCACTGCACCTTCTACTTCCAGTAATGTCTGGTTTAAAGAACGCTCTTGAATTTCTTCACAGATATTTTCCCAGCTATTTTTGTCTTTCAAGCAAGTCACCTCGATCAAGTAAGATTAGCCACTCTCCATATTCTGGGTCGGTTGGTAGTTGACGATTTTCAGCTAAAGCTATTATCTCTTCATTGGTTTGACTAGACCATTCTTGTAATGCAAACAAGCGCTGTTCACATTCTTCAGAAGTAAGTACATCTGCATCTTTATCTAAATAATATATTCGTGAACCGACAAAACTAACAAAATGAGGAGCATTACTAAACAT
>JBAXSK010000334.1:0-3718 GCA_037130765.1 Pseudanabaena sp. ELA607 | reverse complement strand
TCAGTATGGGTCAGTTACTTGCCGCTAATTCCATGAGTGGTAACTTTCTTGGTTTTATTGGCGCTGTAATTGGTTTTGTCGATGAGTTTATGCGGGTTAAGACCGCCACACAAAGAAAGATAAAGGCTCTGATTGAAACGCACAGTCAGTGTGCCAGTACTGCCCCGTTCCTGAAACCCCAATCTTATTACCATCAATCGGTATATTGGCAGAAACAAAAATCTCTGGATAAGTGGGATGATGGTAGTTTTTGCCAAAATAAATCTGTGGAATACCAAGCTTTTTGGCAAATGCAACGTATTGATCGGGCGTAATTCTTTGATTTCTAAGAATAACTAATTTATGAATATAAATTAATTGCTTAATGGATTCGATAAGGCTAGCACTAGAGGCAGCTAAATCAATATCGACAATTTCAAACCCAATTTGCTCTGCATGAGGCACAATGACTTTCATACAATTCATCTCTCTAATTGTTTATTCAGAACCGCAATCGTTACTTCGCCCTCAGCCCTACCATTTTGATCTAAAAAGGCACAAGAAGTCTTTAATAAAATTAGTTCTCGACGAGCAGAGCAACGATCAATAGATAGTTCACCTTTAAACCTATCAGAGTTAATCGGCTGCCTGAACTTACTAGAGAAGTTGGTAATCAAAAAATCGCTTAGCTGACGACATTTGAAAGTGTCCAAATCCCAGTCACTCATTGCTACGAGCATCTGACGTTCAATTAAATAAGCCATCATAATGTAGAACAACTGGTTGTAACAGATGTTGAATTCTACGGAGTTGAAATGTCCCGTATCATCAATATAGCAGGATTCAGGAATAGCAAAATCACCCTTAAATACCCAATTCCGTTCTAATTTTGAGTTGCTCATTGCATTTACTTTACTATCAAGGTAATGAAATTGAGCCTGTTTTAGATAGCGACAGTTTGGCTTGTAAGGTGTAAGAAAGCGATCAAGTAATACCTGACTGACATCTTCTGTATCAGACGAATTTTCAAGAGAATGTATAGCCACCATAACCACTGCAACTACAGTAAAGGACGATGCAAATATAACATACATAATAACTGATGTTACAAAGCATTTTGGGCTTTTTCTATTTTCTTGAGACTCATAGTGAGATGCATTAATTGATAGTTATATTTAATAAAAATTTAACTATTTAGAATAGGCTCTCTGAAACCCTCATTCTTTCGCGGCAAATATTTTTTGCCCAGAACACCTGCTGAATGTAGGATAAATCATTTTGGGTTGCTATATAATCTGGAAAACAATTTAAGAATAAAATATAAATAAATAGGAATAAAATTGTGTCAACTCGTTTCCATGTCTGTATCACCCTTGGTACTCGTCCCGAAGCAATTAAACTTGCACCTGTAATCCATTTATTTAGAAATAATCCCCAATTCCAAACCTCAGTGATTTTAACGGGACAACATCGCGAAATGGTTGCCCAAGTAATGCAGTTATTTGAACTTAAGGCTAATTATGATTTGGGAATTATGCAACCAAAACAAACCCTAACTCAGATTACTTGCAATAGTTTGATGGGGTTAGAGAAGTTATATCAAGAGATTCAGCCCAATATAGTATTGGTTCAAGGCGATACGACCACAGCTTTTGCGGCGGCTCTAGCAGCTTTTTATCAACAAATTCCCGTCGGTCATGTTGAAGCAGGGTTGCGTACCGATAATCTCTTTAATCCATTTCCAGAAGAAGCAAACCGCCGTCTAGTTTCCCAAATCGCCCAACTTCATTTTGCGCCCACCCTTGCCTCTGTCGAAAATCTCAAGGTTTCAGGAGTAAAAGAAGGGATTCACCATACGGGAAATACCGTAATTGATGCGCTGTTATATGTTTCGGGGCGATCGCCTGAATGCCCGATCGCAGGTTTAGACTGGTCAGCCCAGCGCGTGATCCTTGCCACCGTGCATCGCCGCGAAAATTGGGGTGAACCATTGGCGCAAATTACCGAAGCATGGTTACAGATCTTGGCAGATTTCCCCGATGTAGCCTTAGTATTGCCGATGCATCTCAATCCTGTTGTACGCGAACCATTAATCGCCAAGTTGGGAAATCATCCACGCATTTTCTTAATCGAACCGCTAGATTATGAGCAGTTGGTCGGCGCGATGCAGCGTTGTTATTTAATCATGAGTGATTCGGGTGGCTTGCAAGAAGAGGCTCCTAGTTTAGGTAAACCAGTGTTAGTATTGCGTTCCACGACTGAACGACCTGAAGCGATCGCCGCAGGAACGAGCAAACTGGTTGGGACAGAAACCAAGGATATCGTGGCGGCGGCTACTAAATTATTAAGCGATCGCACGGCTTATGAAGAAATGGCAAATGTGGCGAATCCATTTGGCGATGGTCAATCCAGTCAGCGTATCCTAGAGGTTGTGCATTCATTTTTAGCGTAGGAGCGGAGGCATTCTGCCCCACCGAATCAAATATGGTCTTTTTCAAATGCTGTACAAAAGGGTGCGACCTTAGGCACTCCCTATGAGATTACTCTTCAGGAGATTAGAATTGAGTGTATCTTTCCCGCAAATGAAGAGACTGAAAGCGATTGGAGAAAATAGAATTTATCGTTGTGATTACAGTAGGCGATCGCTAGTACTGTGAGTCGTAATTTTTAGGCGATCGCTTCAACATCTATCTCCTAAAGGCGATCGGTCTAACGGTCTAGTTGTAGGTCGGCAGATAACCTCGAATCACCGATAACCTCCTGCACCAACACAGTGTTATCTCATGCCAAGCCCGCATACTTTTTGAGTAAAGCAAGCCATTCTTCATCAAGGTTTATATAGTCAAGATTAACTGGAATACCAAGAGTTACTAATGACTTAAAAAACAAGTGAGGATTATCAACCCTGTCAATCTGTACATGGATGGAAGGATAAATAAATGGTGCAAATCTCATTCGATGCTTGTAGGCTTCCTCTTTGAAACTCACGAAAAAATCCCAGGTATCAACCTCGCCACCATCAATAGCTAATACAATCTCTCGTATCTCATGGAGAGGAAAGATATCGTTTTTGTTGTAACCCAAAGCAGCATAATTTTTTGAAACATAAGCACTGCCAAAACTTACTTCTTCCCCTCTATAGATCTTATCTTTGATTTCAGTCCAGTAGAACTCTTCCAGTTTTGATAAAACTACACTTGCCAGTGCCTTTGAGGATGAAGAAAACTTATCTGATGATTGCTTTCTCCTAAACTCTTTACTGCGGAGTTTTTTTGAAAAATGATAGAAGACTAATACCTGATCTTTAACCTTTGACCTAGTCATTATGTCAGCACTCTGACTAAGTCGTCGCAGTGTTGGATCGGTAGAAATTCTTAGAATTACGGAATCAACATCTTGGTATCTACATATAACTTCATTTTCAACATCTTGGAAAATATAAAAGGCATGAGACGGGTTTCTGATAAACTGCTTATTGAAAAAACCGTGCTCATAAATCACTGTCTTCTCTGAATAATTCGGTAAGCGAGACTTGCGCTGCACAGCCCAAATAAGCCCCCCTAAATAGAACATCGAGAAAAGCAGTGTAAACTTGATTATTGTTGATCTCAAATCCTCAGTTAATATATATTCACAGGCAAATATCGTTTTAGAATAATCTTTATTACGAAACACAAAACCACAATTGTCAGAAGTAATCGATACACCCAGCGAAATTGTTAATGATGAGCGTAAATTC
>JBAXSK010000333.1:0-3722 GCA_037130765.1 Pseudanabaena sp. ELA607 | reverse complement strand
CTCGACAGCCGAGGGCAATGATGCTCTAGAAAAAGTACTGGCTTGGGTGCAGAAGTTGTATCAACAATTGGTGGGACAAGAAAAAGAAACTGAGCAGGAGCGCCATGAGATAGCTTTTGCTAAAGCCTTTACCGATGGATTCCTAAACTGGGAACAGACTCAATTCCCTTTGCTGATAATGGGTTTGTGCATTTGAAGGGTGAATACATTGGTGTCCTCACCTTCATGGATAAACCAGGCGGATAGGTATCCAAGGGTAAACAGATGCGCTATCTTTGGGAAGCGATCGCCCGTGATGCGATATCAAACACTGAAGTTTTTTGTCAGTTCACAAGGGCAAATGAAACGATTGTCAAAGCGAATATGCAGCGTGTTACCAAGCAAAGCATTGTTTCGCAAGAGCAGTCCGCTTCTTTGAATAACATCAATGTCAATGCTTCGTTAAAACAACAAAGGGCGGTCAAGGCACAAGAAGCACTCTATGATGGAGCAATTCCGATCAATGTGGCGGTAGACGTAATTCTGTCATAGAAAGTAATTCCTACTCTATTAATATGTTCGATTAGGTGTAAATTATCGATTGTGCTAAAGATTGATAGATCTACGGAATAGGGTAAAAGTAAGTCATCAATTTGATTTTGGATTTGGAGTAGTTGCCGATGATTGAGCCGATTGCTAATCAAGGTTAAATCAATGTCAGAGCCATTTTTATAATTTCCCTTGGCGCGAGAACCATAGAGAATCGCTTTGCTAATTTCGGGATATTCAGCAAATATCTGATTGATCTGGGTAATTACTTCGGGTTTTAGTCCAAACTGATTCATAGGGATGTCATTTTTTCTTTTAGTTCGATAAATAGCTGAAAGTAAATATCATGAATATCTTGATTAATCTGTTTGGCTACTTCGAGATTATAGGTATGTACTGAGGCAATTCTACTTTTGATCATATTCATCCAGTTGTCGCCATCGGTAATTAATCCCCGTTGAAAGGCTAACCGTAAGGCATCGCGGCTGCCTTGAATGCTAACTTCTCCTTGTTCTTCGTAGTAGTCTTTAATCACTTTCCATGCGAGTTCGTAGGTGTACTCGAAGGCTTTAATTATTCCTTGTTCTTCTAGTTCGCTTAGTTCACCTTTTTCAATAAATTTGGTAAGCTGAATGAGTGCTTTTTGATAGTTATAAAAGCGTTGTTTCCAGCGAGTATCATTTTGCATAAAAATTTCTGGTGATGGGTAAAGGATTTATCTGAGGCATTTATAGGCATCGCAGATTCAATTGTTTCTGCATCACTTCCACAATATTTGGATTGAATAATCATTAAACGATTGATCGCAACCGACAATAGTTAAACTGTTATTGATTGCCTGAGAAATTATCATGCGATCAAAGGGATCGCCGTGATGTAAAGGCAGATTTTTATAGATTTGTGTATCTACAAATGTGATTGGCAAAACCTCAATATTCAATGAATTTAGAACGTCTAGCAAATCATCATATTCATTTTGCATGGCAAGCTTATTTTTGCCAGTTTTAATTGCAATTTCCCAAAGACTAATAATGCTTAAATAGACATTATCCGCAGAAAATTCAATGATTTCCCTAGCTTTCTCGGTAAGGCTTGTATTGCCTTCGATATACCAAATGAATGTATGGGTATCTAAAAGTACATTCATTTTTACATATACTCCTCAAATTCTTCCATTGGCGCATTAAAATCTTCTGAGATCGAAATCTTTCCTTGCCAAATGCCAAAACCATCACGCTTTTTAGGTTGTTTTACTTCTGAATCTTTTGTACGATTTGGTTCAAGAGATTGAGTAACATTACTATTACTTTGGTTCACATAATTGCTCTTGAGAAATTCAATATAATGAAATACTTCAATCTGTAAAGAATGAGGTAGTTGCTTCAAGCTTTCTTCAATATTTTGAAAGGTTGTTTGCATCATGGTTATTTTCCTTGTTTTTAGAGAGGTTTAGAATTTTTTGTAACTATAATTTGTTGCAGCAAGTTCTTTAATGACTGAATATCTTTTGTTTCTAATTTGCCAAGTTTTTTAATTACAAGATGTTTTTCAAGGGTTGTAATGATGGGCTTAACTGCTGAAAGCTTGATTAAACCTGCCTTTTCCCATTCATTTATGAGCATTTCACCAAATTCTAATGGCGTATTGATTTGGCTAGTGACTCCAATTAAAAGGATGTTTGGCTTTTGTCGGTTGTAGGTGTTTGAGCTAATAACAATTGTTGAGCGTTTTTTGGTTGTGGTTTGGTCGGTAAATGGAAATGGGACTAAAAACATCACCAAAGCTATAGGTTGTTATAGGCGGCATCTTCGGGGTTGTCCCATATTTTGGCAAAGCTAGCTTCTGAGAGTTTAGTGGATGTGGTTACTAGGGCTTGTGAAGAGTTTGGGCGTTGATAGAGGAGGTCGATAAAGTTTTCTAATTCAACAATTTTATCGAATGGAAGTTTGCGGATTTTTTCTAGTATTCTTTGTTCGGATTTGACATCGGATTGAATTGTGTTTGCTTGCATAGTTATGTACCTAAACTACAATGTCATTATATCGCATGGCTTTTATAAGATGTGTCGTTATAGCTCGAAGATTGCAAAATGCTTAAACTTGGACGATCTCAAAGCTATCCCGATCGCCATATAATAGGCGATGAGGTTATATCGTGATGAACAAGGCACTAAAGCAATGATCACTGTAGAAACAATCGTAAATGAATTAAATTCATTGCCAGAGCCTCTATTAGCGGAGGTACTAAGCTTTATTCAGACTGCTAGAAATAACTTTGTGCAACCATCTCAACAATTAGGGTTTCAGCGTGTTGCTGGGTTGCATGAGGGACAAATCTGGATGAGTGATGATTTTAATGAGCCGTTACCAGATGAGTTTTGGTTAGGGGATGATGATTGATGAGGGTCTTGATTGATACTCATGTTTTCATTTGGTGGACTAGTGATGTGAAAAAACTTTCGTCACGAGTTCATGATTTGTTACTAGATCCTAGTACTGAGGCTATTTTGAGTATGGTCAGTATTTGGGAAATGCAGATTAAGTTGTCTTTAGGAAAGCTTCAATTTAGGACGGCTTTATCGGAATTAGTGGATGATGAAATAAATCGCAATCGAATTGAACTTCTTCCATTGTCTTTGTCTCATATCTATGCGCTTAGCAATCTTCCTAATCATCATCGAGATCCGTTTGACCGCATATTAATTGCTCAGCCTATGGATGAGGATTTACAAATTCTTAGTATTGATGAAAAGTTTGATGCTTATGGTGTTAAACGTTTGTGGTGATATGGGACTAAAAGCACATCACCAAAGCTATAGGTTGTCATAGGCGGCATCTTCGGGGTTGTCCCATATTTTGGCAAAGCTAGCTTCTGAGAGTTTAGTGGATGTGACTTGTCTGATGTCTTCAAGTTCTAACTCAGGATAGGCTTCTAAAATTTCTGGGACGGATAGGTTGCTGGCTAAAAGTTTGAGGACAAAGGCTACGGTAATCCTCAGTCCTCTGACGGTGATCTGTCCGAGGCAGACATCTGGTTTAATGACAAGCCGATCCAATCCCATATTGTTCACTTTTGTTTCTCAACAATTAAGTTATTCTATATTATATGATCGCCCATGATGCCATATCAAACACTGAAGTTTTTTGTCAGTTCACAAGGGCAAATGAAACGATTGTCAAAGCGAATATGCAGCG
>JBAXSK010000332.1:0-3728 GCA_037130765.1 Pseudanabaena sp. ELA607 | reverse complement strand
GGGTAGGGCAACCGCACACGTTTCTTAACAAAAGAGGATGGGTTTGTTAACAAGCACGAAAATGGAAGATAGAAATAGGAGAATTGAGCATATTTAGAAAGAGAAGTCGAAAATGTTAGCAACAATCAGCCCAGTCAAACTAATCGAAACCCACTTTGGAAGTTTGGGAGATCCCAGAGCAGAGCATAGTATCCTGCATAAGCTGCTGGACATATTAGTGATCACGATTTGTGCGGTAATTTGTGGGGCTGATAATTGCGTCGAGATCGCTGAATATGGAAAAGAGAAAGAAGAATGGTTAAAAACATTTTTGGAATTAGCCAACGGTATCCCATCAGTCGATACATTCGAGAGAATATTTGCGCGACTGAAACCAGAAGCATTGCAAGTATGTTTTATTAGCTGGATGCAAGCAGTGCATGAAAGTACAGACGGGGAATTTATTAACGTCGATGGTAAAACTTTAAGAGGAGCAAAGGAATCTGGGAATCTTCATGTAAATCCCCCATCGACACCCGCCCAATCTCACGGCTATGCTGAATCAGCACTGCATTCTGAGAATCCTCAAACAAAATATTCTCATCGGGATAACCCTTGTTAAGCTTTTTCTCAATTTCCAGATCGAGCTTATCGTATTGATCCTTACTCTCCCACCAGCCATGCTCTAACCTAATCGCATCCTTAATCGTGCCATCAGGAAAAACCGTCGTATTGAACTTAGTTTTAAAATCTAATTCAGGAACCAGTAAATAATTGCGCGGCTTGCAGTAATCATTCAATAGGCGCTCAAAAGCATTGCGAATGCTAGTTTCTTTTTTAGAACCACCATAGCGAATAATTTTTTCAACTTCCGATTGATATTGCGTAACCAGCAATCTCGACATACTCAAAGCCAGAAGTGTTGGTAGATAGAAAGAAAGACAAGAAAGGTGCCAAAAATGTTATTTTAGCGCTATGAAACATAAGAGAAATTAATATAACAATTTCCAGTCTAGTAAGGTACACATAGTTCTAAGCTTTCTGAACAAGGGGCTTAAGCCCCTTGCCTGTAACTCACCAGCATGAGAATTGCTATATTAACGTTAACGTCTTTTTTAAGGGGAACTAAGGGGCATCGCCAACCTGAGACTACAAAAATTGATGTGTACACCGCAACTTTTGGCTAGAGGCAGGGGTTTTATATAAAGAATTTTATATAAATTTTACATTTCGTCGGGTACGTCTAAATCCATTGCCACTGAGCCAAATTGCTCAAACTCAATCAGCATTTTGCCCAACTGCCGCCACACAAAATAACTCGTACCTACGGTTAAAGGCACAGCCCCAGCATAAGCCAGCGAAGGTGGAAAACCAAAAATTTCTAAGCCAGCGGACAGAAAGATCCCCACACTGAGGGTGATCCCCAAATAGGGCACACCGACGTTAGAGCCTTTAAGCTGTAACATCACTTCAGGGGACTTGCTCGTAGACCAAGCATTAACTAAATTGCGCAGAGTAACTTGAAATGCATAACCACAGGTGATGCCAGCCACCAAAGCCGCAATGAATAAGAAATAAGGTGGATCAAGGGGAAAATAATATACTTGGGTCATGGTTGGGCAACACGGGAATGGATAGCGAATGTTTGAAATAGGCTCATCATTGAGATGAATATAATCTAGATCAATATTTAATCTAGACGAATTTTAATCTAGACAAATATTTTAAGATTGATCAAACTAATCTTAAGCATAAATCAACCTTCTTACCCCTGAAAGTCCCATGCAATATCGACGCTTTGGCAAAACCGAGATGCAGTTATCGGTATTTTCTTTAGGCACGATGCGCTATCTAGAGTCAGAATCTAATGCCATCAAAACCATTGCTCAAGCGCTGGATGTGGGGATTAATCATCTCGAAACTGCGCGAGGCTATGGTAAAAGTGAGGCGTTTATTGGCGCAGCGATGGCTAAGGGTTTGCGCTATCAACGGGAGCAGTTTTATCTGACCACGAAGATTACGCCTACCCCTGACGCTGCCACCATGAGGCAATATATTGATGAGTCATTGCAGCGTATGGCAGTGAACTACATCGATAACTTTGATGTACATGGCATTAATACCCCAGAACATTTACAGGAATTGCAAAAAAACGATGGCTATATGGCGGCAATTCATCAAGCGGTCAAAAAGGGCAAAATTCGTCATGTGGGATTTTCTACCCATGGCCCAGTAGAGGTGATTTTAGAAGCGATTAAAACTAACTTATTTGCTTCGGTGAATTTGCATTATTACTATTTCAATCAACGCAATGCCGCAGCCGTAGAACTGGCGCATCAGCAGGATATGGGGGTGTTTATTATTTCGCCATCGGATAAAGGGGGAATGCTCTATCAGCCTTCGGCACAATTAAGCCAACTTTGTGCGCCATTTACACCCCTATATATGAATGATCGCTTTTTGTTGGCTGATCCACGGGTGCATACCCTCAGTTTAGGAGCCGCCAATCCCTCAGAAGTATTAGCCCATCAAAGCGTCTGGGATCAGATTCATCCTCTGACCGCTGCCGAAATAGCCGTATTTGAGCGCCTAGAAATACAGATGCAGACTAGTTTAGGCAATGAACGCTGTGCCCAATGTTATGCCTGTTTACCTTGTCCTGAAAACATCAATATTCCTGAAGCTTTACGGCTGCGTAATTTAGCTGTAGCTTTTGATATGGTGGAATTTGGCAAATATCGCTATAAAATGTTTGAGAATGCGGGGCATTGGTTCCCCGGCACAAAAGCCATTCATTGCACTGACTGCGGTGATTGCTTGCCGCGCTGTCCAGAGGATTTGGCAATTCCTGATTTATTACGCGATACCCATGATCGCTTACATGGCATTGAAGGCAAACGTTTATGGGATTAGGAAATACAGCTTATTCCATTGATTTAGTTCCATTGATTTCGCTCTATTTCCATAAATTTGCCTGTGTTTAAATCATTTACTCCCAGAGAAAGATAATTTTTACCTCCAAACTGTTGCGCACACAGTTGACCATTTTCGCTCATCGGCACAATGCGCACTCTAAATCGATCGGAAAACTGATCTAATTTGGGAATATCATAGGATTTAGGCATAGCTCCATAAATCACCAATTCATGTTGTGTGCTGATGAAACAAGGATTTTTTACACTAAAATCACCGATATGCTTAGCACCAAACAATAATGGTTGCTTGGTTTCACCGTTTAGATGCAAAATCTTGATTCCCTGATTACTGATTGTATAAACAATTGTGGAATTATCAGGACTAATGGATATGTTATTTACCCCATGTTCGCGATCCGTATCACCATCCAAATAAGGTGAATAGGCGCGTGGCGTATATTGATAAACTGACTGAGATAATATTTCTTGTCCCTGATGCAGATCCCAGATTTTAATCACTCCTCCTTTATGATCTGTGCTGCCTGCCACCAATAACTTGCCATCCAAACTTAAACTGATACAGCGCACTCCGGGAAATTTAAATGTCCACATTATTTTGCCCGTAGACAATTCCCATACTCGAATTAAACCATTGCTGGAAGAGTAGTCCATGCCAGCCACAATCTCGCGATCTTGACTAAAATAATCACCACAAAAACTAAATGATCTTGGCTCAAGGCTAAGTTTACCTAATTTTTTACCCGAAAGAAAATCTATGATATGAAGCGAATGATCGACATGGGTTGCCATAATGGTTTGAGCATTAGCCGTGAT
>JBAXSK010000331.1:0-3730 GCA_037130765.1 Pseudanabaena sp. ELA607 | reverse complement strand
TGGTTATGCTAGCTGGGATTTTATTAATAATATGACTGATGCAAAAATTAAATTTGTGGTCAGAATAAAGAATAATATGAAGATGAAATTTGATCATAATAAATATCGTGTTGTTAGATTTTATGATGCTCAAAATACTGAATTTAGATTGGCGACAAATTTAAAAGAAGTTAAGGACGAAGAGATTGCTAATGTCTATAAACAACGTTGGCAAATAGAATTATGATGGAAGTTTTTAAAAATGCATCTTAAGCTAGACCATTTAATTACTAAAAACTTAAATGGAGTGGTATTGCAAATCTATTCTGTCTTAATTGCCTATTTAATTCTTCAACTAATCGAAATACCAGCATTTTATGGTAATAAATTACTGGAAAAATTACGATTTATTCAGATATTTTTACATAGACACTGCTCTATTATTCATTGGAGCTATGATTTCTTCCGAAGAAATTCTCATTTAACCTTTATGTTAAATTTTGTTTACTCATTCAACCCTTCTGGATGATTTGGTACTTAATATTTCCTTTAGGTATTAGGTCTAAAATAGAAACCATCGACAAAACAGCGGTTCGATTGCATCGCACGCGGGACAAAATTCGTGTCTAAGGTGAGTGAATCATGGCGCTGCCAAGTTTAGAACTAATGGGACGATTACTTTACTCCGCAACTGGTATTTAGCACTACCTAATTGAAACTCTCAAATAAATTTGGTGATTTCAATTAACTATCCTGTGCTTCAATTTGACGCACCGTAGTTAATGCCGAATAACTCACCCCCGCTGTGCCTTCCCCAGGATGGGTGGAATCACCAACTAGCCAAATATTAGCGAATGGTGTGCGATTCGCAAAACCGAAGGGGCCGAAAGTATTCACCCGCATTCCCACACCGCCCACAATGCCTCGTTCCCGATTGGTATAACGGGCAAAAGTACGCGGTGTTGCTGCTTCTTGATAAAGAATCTTGCTATCAAGATCAAAGTATTCTTTTAATTGTGCAATTGCTCTAGCCGTAAAATCTGTTTTCAATTGCTGATAATCCGCAGTTGCATTCCACCATAAATCTGGTTTCGTAAATTCAGAAGCAATAATCGTGGCTTTACCATCAGGAGCGCGACCATCCCCCTGCTGACTCACCGAAATAAATAAGGAATGCGGTTTTTGTTGTAAGCTATTGCTGGGAATAGATTCATCTTCATAACGTTCTAACATCTGCAAATGAGGCGGACAATTATCTGGTATAGCAGCGCGATCTACCCCTAAATACACCACAAAAGCCACAGAACCATGGGGTAAATTCTCAACTCTTTGGCGATAACCTTTAGGTGCGTGTTTACCTAAAAGTCTCACCCAATCATTTACGGTCACATTAGCAATTACATGATCCGCTGGCTGCCACCAAATTTCAGGTATCTGGGCATTGGATTTGAGATTATGTACTTGTACCTGAGATGTGCCTTGCTTTGGCTCAATGGCAATTACGCGATGCCGCAGCAAAATCTGCCCCCCATTGGCATTAATATAGTCACTAAGTAAATCACTCAAAACCTGCATACTACCCTTAAGATGAAATAATCCTAATGGTTCCTGTTGTAAACCTAAAGCCGTTGCCGCATAAAGTAACGCCGTTTCTTCACTATTAGCTTGGGAATAAAGTTTAAGCTGTAAGTCTAAAAAAGTCCGTAATCGCCGATCATGAGCCAAACCAAATCCTCGTAGAGCATCACCCACTGTTGCCAAAATATATGGCATAGTCACTAAAGTATCTAGGCGCACTGCTTTAGTTAATTGCCATAAATCCCATAAGTTGCGGGGCGGCAAAACAGGATTTCTCGCTTGAAATTGCCAACTAGGAGTAAATAATTCCCCTAAAAATTGCCAAAAAGATTCACTATTTGGAAATTGACGTTGTCTTTCTGCCTCCCATTGCGCCGCAGATCGCCAGATATTAATCGGTTCCGACTCATGGGGCAACAACACCGCACAACTAGGATCGCAATAGGTCGCCGCCGGTACAGCTAAACCCAGTTCCGCAAAAATTCGCTGGTGAATTCCCCCTACTTCTAAACCAGCAACTTGGGTCGCTCCCACATCAAAGATGAAATCCTTACGACGAAACGTGCTGGCACAGCCGCCAGTCACTGCCGCCTGTTCATAGACCGTAACTTGGTAACCGCGTTTAACCAGCAGAGCAGCCGCCGTCAGACCGCCAATCCCTGCCCCAACCACAACGACAGACTTAGGCTTCATGGGTGCATTATTCTCATCAAAATAGCTGTAATTGTAAAGATTATTGAAGATTAATCACGGCTAGACAACTTTCTTTAGATGTATAGCAACGCCACCACCTATCTAAATCATCCAAATAAAGCAGAGTATGATTTTAAATAAAATATTAACTTAAAATATCTTTTTCAAGAAAATATTATTTTTGCTATTAAGTGCGCATTCGCTCCTTCATATTTTTGGCGGCAAAAGCATAACCCCCATCGGCTCCATCCACAAAATGCACCTGTCGCCCATCTCGCTCAAATACCAAACAAGTCATCAGAGCGCGATTTGAAACATGATGCCCATAATTTAGCCGACCCTCCTTAAATTTATATTCTAAAAATCGCAATAATTTTTGTCTTTGTTTTGCTGTACCAGAAATTACCATCCGAATCCCATCATCAAACTTTTTGAAATCCGTCGCCTCAGTGACAATTTTTTTATAACTTCCCCAAGCAAAATCTTGAAATTCAATATTATATTGCATCAAAAATAAGCCTAATAAGTTGATCAAACGGATTTTAATTAAATACAAACTACGTTGCCAACTTTTAGTAGTAAATACCTTAGTTTCTGGCATTAAATTTGCTTTCTTAAATGACAAATTTAAGGTTTCTATTGCCACTGGATTACAATCTAACTCATTACCGTAAATTCGTTCAATTTCTGTAATTACTTCACGATAAAGCAAATCAGTTTGAGTTTGATTAGGGGCAGTAACTACAATTACTAGGCTTAAAATCTCTTCATGGCGAGCGGGAATATCTTGCCAGCGACATTCTAAACCACTAAAGTTTGACTGAGGATTTTCATGATTAAACTTGGGTTGATAAAGCTTTGTTGTGGCAATATCTTTAACCAAACGAGTCGCATAAGTCACCCCACCACCACGTAAAATTGCTTGATAATAATTGTTAGAGATGCGTAATTTAGCGATTTCTAAACCATAATTTTCTGTCACATCGGTAACAGGAATAATACCAATCCGTAGCTCTAATTTAAATTCTCTGCTAGCTAATAATTGCAAGCCTAATAAAGCTTCAACAGATCTGTGATAAAGAGATGGTGGTATTAATAAACAAGCACCATCACCACCAAAAATAAAAGGAATTTCAAGTTCTTGTGCTATATTTAAAATTGCGACAATACAGCAAGCACCAACTAAATTAACCTGCTTGTATTTACCCTGTTCAATAGCAACAGTAGAATTAACCACATCGCCAATAATAATGTACCAATCATCTGGTACTTGATGAAAATTATTGCCGTAGGTAATTGCTTTAAATTCTTCTAAAATTGGTAAATTACCATAAAAAGAATTTGAATTATCATTAGTTACGATCATGTTAATGTAAGATTTATTTTGCTATGATTTTCTCAATTTAATTATATTCTATCTATTAAAATTAGGACTTACGCAAAACCTAAATTGCCCTCATCCCCCAACCCCTTCTCCCGT
>JBAXSK010000330.1:0-3740 GCA_037130765.1 Pseudanabaena sp. ELA607 | reverse complement strand
GCAAACGATTGACTATTCTAATTTACAGCTTTAACATTACTTTGCATCACTACCGTAATTAGTATAAGACTTAATCGGAAATAAAACGGCTAGAAAACCTATAAAACTCTATATAGCAAGTATTATATAAATTTTTGTAAGTTCCTGAAAGCATTATGCACCAGAAATTTCACTCGTTTCTAATTTAGTCTTGAGTCTATATAAATCGAAGCAAGCTTTCATAAGTTTTTGTGGATGTCCTTGACTATCTTGATACAAACTTTTCATTTCTAATTTACTAAAGTAAATTCCAGTTTGTTCTAATCTAGTTGTTACAAACTTGTTAACTTTTTCTTGATCCCATGCTTGAAGAACTACGCGGGATAAAATTCCCGAAAAAGGTGAAGTAATACTCTCATCATAACTATATGGAAATAGCTGATCCAAAGATGTTCGTGTAGCAACTACCAATCGAAATGGCGCATCTCTCATTTCTGAAAGACTCCGTAACTGATCCCTTATTTGCCGTGTGAATCCTTCCGAAGACCACTTCTCAGCTTCATCTAGTAGCAATAGACTTCTTCTGTCTCGAACTGCTTTTAAAAAAGTATTACCTGTACAATACTCTATAAATAACCTTTCGCAGACTGCCGCATAAAATTCTGATTCTATATTTACATTCTGTAAATTACAGTAAATCACCTGTCTCTTTACTGTAAGCTCGGAATCTGCAAATCGCATAATTTGCTTTAATAATGAGGACTTCCCAATCTGGCGATCTCCTAACAGCTCCACTCCAGTACCTGCATTCAGCAACTCAAAAATTTCTTTCAACTCCTTCTCGCGATTAAAAAAATGCTCCTGATTTTCAATCATTCCTGAGAGTGGTTGAAAAGGATTTACCATTAGGGAATTTACTTCCCGACTTTCTCTAAGAAATTCTTCATCTACCTGACTCAGACTTTTTCCTTCAGCCCATAATTCAGCATTTTTTAAATCTTGCCCTCTTAACAAAAAATTCTCGTTTCGTCTTGACTCATGCCATTTCCTAAAAGACTGTTCATAAAAGGGAGGACGCAAATCTGTTAATTGTTGCTCGACCCATTCATTATTAAAAACTTCAGCATAGATTGGGTTATATACAGCCAAGACTGGCGAATTATCTCTACCTTTTCTCTTTGCTACCAAGCCAGATAAACGCAGTTCCTCCTGTTCCAAACCGTCATCACTGGGAATTTCACCATCAACAATGATGCGTTGATACATACCCAGCAAACGTGCCGCCCGTTGTTCACCGTATAATAGGCGACCGATAATGCTCTGAAAATGCATTGTATAATTATCACTGATTTCCCAATGCTCGATAATCTGCGAACGGACAATCTGGGTTACCCACTCAGCCACCGTGTAGTTTTGGACTAGTTCTGGATTAGGTGAGATTTCGGAAATAATTTGACAGAGCTTTTGGGTGAGAAATGGCTCTCCATTTGTCCACCTCAAAATTTCTTTTAACAATTCTTCGGCAGCATAGCTTTTATTTTCTAGACCCGATAGTAAAGTTTGTACCTCGTGAAATTGAAAACCCTCTAAGTTAATTACTCGTCCAATATTAAAGGGACTTCGATATTTATCTTTCAATAAGTCTGAAGGTGCAGTTGCACCTAATAAAGCAAAGGTTAAACGTCGATATTCGGTTTTTACAGCCCGCCTCTCATAAGAATACTTAATGAATCCAAAAAAGTCGTCATTCCAAAATTCTAGGCTGAGGAGGTTATCAATATCATCAATAAATATGACTATATTCTGTCCCTTAGCTGGCAACAATATTTGATCGAAAAATTCACTGAAGCGGCTCATACGTGATATTAATTCGTGATCTCGCCACCAGCTATCAAAATTAAAATCTAGTTGAAAATCATTGGCTAAACGGCGAATTAGACTGCCATACCATTGATCCTCGGAGCATTTCCGATCAGCCCCAAGACCACTAATCACCGCACAGGCAATTCCATCAGCTTTTAGCCGTTGTATGGTTTGGAATAGCAGGCTAGTCTTACCCGTTTGCCGCGCACCTAATACATAGCAGAAATCGCCTCTAATTAAACCTTCATACAAATCTCGATCGCACTTTCTCTCAACATAACTGGGAGCATCGGGTGGCAAAGAACCCCCAACTACATAATTAAAGTTCAAATTAGAAGTTTTAACAGTAGAGGATCTTTGCCTTAAATTAATATTTGCTTGCTCTACCTCCTCAGCAAATCTCACATATTCACCACCCAAGCGCTTTAAAATTTGCGCTGTCATAAGGGCAAAAGGTTTAGATTGATTAATAAGCTCAGCATTTTGAACCTGTTGAGGATTACGAATAACCGCAGCAAAATCTCCTAAAGAAATCCCTAAGCGAGCGTTAATAAATTCCGCCACAACATTCACAACTTCCGAACTTGGAACTGACTCGAATAACAGATCGCGCACACCCTCAATAAAGTCATACTGCACATAATTAGGATTCGTCTTCGCCGTGATTTCCGACAAAGGCTTCAGCAAACCACCCAAAAACACCTCAGCCACATGAACAGGTTGCGACTGAGTCAAAACCTTAGACTGCAAAATCCGCACAATCGGCAAACTAATCACAGGCGCAGCCGCCAACAACCCCGCCAACCGCCTCGCGATCGGCGAAGCCGTCAACCGAAAACTCTGCACCCGATCCTCAGCATCCAACACACTCGCCCCATCAAACTCGATCGCCACCTCTGGCACAGCAAACAACTCAGGCTCAAACACAATCCCCGCCGACCATGCGCCACCCTTACCCGCCAACATCTCCGCCCAAGCCGTAAACTTCTCAGGCTCTAGCGTCACCACAGGAATCTTGATACTAGTCGCCAGATCGATGTCATACCAAGTAGAAACCGTCGTAGTCGTTAACTGATAATTGGGAATCCCCGCCGCCAAAGCACTAAACTGCGCCGCCACACCCCGCCCCAAAGCCGTCCTCCCCCATAACCAATCGGGCAACATTTGCAAGATCGCCACCATCCCACTGCGCGACCAAATTTGCAAAGCAGGCGCAATCGCCCCATTTCGCCAAATCGGAGCAATGCAATCACTGACCACCAAGACCAACCCACGACCATTAGCCTCGATCAATTCGCTAGGACTGCGCGGCGAACCATTGCGATCGCTTACCGTAGCACCCGCATAAATGCATACCTTCTCAGCTTTATCCGTTCCCAATCGCCATACCCGCACATCGCGAAAGACACCGTAACTCGATAGGAAATGCTGTAACTCCGTGATCGTATGCCGCCACATCAACATCGAAGCGCTATCGTCAATCACCAAAGCCAAATCTAGCCAAGGTTCCAAGGCAGGACGCAACACAGGACACCAAATCTTCTCTTCCGCAATCCTGCGTACAGTTGCCTCCTCATCCAGCAAGGTATTCACCTGTGAAGGCACACGCCGCATTAACGGACGCAGAGATCGCGCTAACTCTAGCGGCTTTTGCAGCGATCGGGCATCAGGAATCTTGAGTTGTAACTCATCAGAACGCCGAGTCGAGAGATCGTCACCTTGGGCATTTTTAGAATGCACTTCAAAGTTCTGCTCGTCTTCTTTATTCTCATCTTGCCGATCGCGATCGACATCCCTTAAAGGTTGCGCTGGTTGTTTTGGACTTTCTCGATTAGAAACAGAGTTTTCTAAAGCCTCGTTGCGATCGCCCTGCTCAGAGATTACCCCATCACCAAACT
>JBAXSK010000033.1:0-24721 GCA_037130765.1 Pseudanabaena sp. ELA607 | reverse complement strand
ATCCCATGTTTGACTCCTTTTTCTTATCTTCCTATGATACCAAATCGGTTCTATATAAAAGAAAAATTGAGAATTATGTCCCTCTAGATATTTTGTTTGGAAATATTACTTCTATAAACGAACAACAAGAATCTGACTTAAGCAATAAAAGTAATGATGAATTAGATTTTATAGAATACGGTAATGGCAAAGACCAATTTAAGATAGGTATACCCGAAGATAAAATAAAAGAACAGTTTCCTGGAATTTTCCTTTCCCCATTTTCTTACCGTGATCTTGAAGAGCGGTGTAAACATCACAAGGTCTATTTACCAGAAGCCAATGAAGAGGTTTCTGAAATTGAGATAATATTACTAAAAATCGCCAAAATCATATGAACGATAAAATAACCGTCAAGCCTGACACCATATTTCTTGAAGATCTGTTAGCAAATGTCGCTAAGGGACACTATAAAATCCCTGTGTTTCAAAGAGATTTCGTATGGGAAGCTTCTCAAATGCGCGAACTGTTCGATAGTATTCTAAAATCTTATCCGATCGGGAGTCTGTTATTTTGGAAAACCAAAGCGGTTTTTCACACAAAGACTGAAGTTGGTCCATACAGAATAGATGGAGAAAATATTGAATTTACATATGTGTTAGACGGATTTCAAAGGATATCTACTTTGTTTGGAGTTTTGATGAACCCTAAAAATTTTAATTCAGTAGACGTAGGAGATAACAAGTCAAACAAATTTTCAATATTTTTTGATGTAAGGAATGAAAGCTTCAATTTTATTAGAGAAAATCGCAGAAAAAATACTAATATTTTTTCAATTGAGCTTTATAAAATTTATGATAATCGAGAGTTATTTAACTATTTAAGAGCATTAGATAAAGCGGATATAACAGAAGAAGATAAGCTTGATTATATTGATCGGGCAAGAAACCTACACGATATTTTACATAAATTCCGATTGCCATTTGTAGAAATACAAGGAGGCGATATTAAAAGCGCCATTGAAATATTTTCTAGGGTCAATTCAACAGGAACGGAAATATCTGAAGACTACATACTTTCTGCGCGTAGTTATGGCGAAACTGAATTTAATCTTATAGACTCAATCACTCAATTCCTTAACAGTTTAGATGTCTATAATTTTAAAGATTTAAAACGAGGAATTATTTTAAATTGTATTTACAATGCAAAAGGGAAAATCTATTTTGATGTCAAAGGTGAAGAGTTATTGCAGCCACATCTAGAGGCATTCACAAATGACTCATACGAACACATTAGAAAAGCTGTAGATTTTCTGTATAGAAGATTATTTGTAATTGATATTCGTCTATTACCATATCCAAATCAAATGATTTTTATATCTGAATATTTTAGGCTAAACCAAGAGCCAACATCAGAACAGCTAGAGTCTCTTGAGAAATGGTTTTGGATAACTACATATTCAAACTACTTTACTATTTATTCATTAAGCCAGCAAAGAAGTGCTTACCAGCAATTTCTTGAATTTGCCCATGTCCGTCATCCTGATGGGATTTATAAAGTTAACAATGATATTCAATTTAGTGCAGCTAAATATCCTGCCAAGATAAACTTTACTAGTGTTAGAACTAAAGCGTTGCAACTATTTTATTTAAAGTCAATTATTGGTGATAATTCTATTCAAGAGCGTGAAGGAATTAAAGAGTTCTTTATTGATTTAAAAAATGATCGCAAACCATCCAATGTCATTCTCAGACTATCTTCTGATTTTGAATCAAAAGACAAGCCGAAAAGTATTAGTAAATTTATTGAAACTTCTCAAGATGATATTCTGGAAACACATTTTATAACTCAAGAGATGGTTGATCTATACCGGAGGAATGAAATCGATAAATTTCTAGAAAAAAGAGATGAGTACCTAAAATCGAAAGAACGTCAATTTGTTGCAGAACTAGGGATTGAATATATTGGCTAAGTATTAAACAACTAGCCCAATTCTCCCCACAAAAAAAGGAATGCAAATCAATGCATCCCTTTCAAAATATTAGGTAATTACTAGATGGATTGAGTGCAACTCAAGGGCAAAGGACATCCATCAAACTTGTCCTTACCCACTACTTTTAACCGCATTATCGAAAGAACTAATCAGCCCCAAGACATCCCAAACATATCCCAAGTAAACCGACAAGTTCTCTTCAATAATGCACCGTAACCAAAACATCAAACAAAAGACACATCTGTAAAGCAGCGCAAATAACGAATTAACGCTTCGAGTACTGAGGAGCCTTCCGTGCTTTCTTTAAACCATACTTGCGGCGTTCCTTAGAACGAGGATCACGGGTTAAATAACCTTCCACCTTCAAAGGCTTCCGATTCTCAGGAGCCAACTCGCACAAAGCACGAGCCACACCCAACCGAATCGCATCCGCTTGACCAGTCACGCCACCACCGTGGGCATTTACCAGCACATCATACTCATTCTCTAAACCCAAGGTTTCCAGAGGCGCTTTCACCCCAGCTAAATAGCTAGGATTGAACTGCAAGTAAATATCACCAGGCTTACCGTTGATCACAATCTTGCCTTCACCAGGCACTAAACGCACCCGTGCAATAGCAGTCTTGCGCCGACCCGTACCCCAATAAACCGCACGATTGGCTTGATCCGTTGCTTGCATAACTTACTTCTCTCCTGGAATCGTATTGAGATTGAGAACCTGCGGATTTTGTGCCGCATGGGGATGGCTAGCCCCCCGATATACCTTCATCTTGGTGAACAAGTGACGACCCAAAGTATTCTTGGGCAACATCCCCCGCACCGCGTGTTCAATAATCCGCTCTGGCAGACGCTTGATCAACTTGTCAAAAGACTCTTCCTTCATCCCACCAGGACGACCGGAATGGCGCTTGTAAACCTTTTGGCTCGCCTTACGACCAGTCACTGCTACCTTATCGGCATTGATGATGATCACAAAATCGCCGGTGTCCATGTGGGGCGTATAGGTGGGCTTGTTCTTGCCGCGCAAAATCATCGCCACCGCCGTTGCCAAGCGACCCAACCGCTGACCCTCAGCATCAATCAAAAACCATTGACGCTCTAAATCCTTGGGTAAATGGGTCTTATTTTCGTTTTCGCTAATCGTAGTTGCAGTCATAGGTTATGTGCTCAAAACAGAAACACTTCATCTCAAAAGGGCAATAAACATTACACAAGCAGCACTTGACCCGCTTGATCTAAACTCAAAGTCAGAAACCGCCGACTTGCTTCAGTAAACGGATTCTCTGGGTAGCCAACCCCCAAAAAACACAACCCCTGGGGCGGAGCGGCATATTTCACCTCATCCCGCCGTTGCTCTTGCCAGCGCTGCGTAAAATCTGCCCCAGTTTGGGCCCCACGACCCACCTCCACCAACTGACCCACCAACAGGCGCATCATGCCATAGAGGAAACCACTGCATTGCACCTCGATATACACAAAGTCACCCTGCCGCCAGCATTTTGCCTCTTGCACCGTAACTCTGGCATGGGGACGGGTCGAACCAGCCCGCTGTAATGCCACCAAATCCTGCTCACCTAACAAAGGCTGTAACGCTTCATGGACTCTATCAGCGCAAAAATTGCCGTAGTAGTAATGCCAGCTATAGTCTTTGACAAATAAGTTAGGTAACTCAGCAGTGTACAACGTGTAGCGATACCGTCGCCATGTGGCCGTAAATCTGGCGTGCCATTGCTGATCCACCGCTACCGACTCCCGAATTAAAATTCCTGAAGGCAGATAGCTATTGAGCACCTTAGCCCAACGCTCCGGCGGAATGGGACTGGTGACATCAAAATGCGCCACTTGTCCCGCAGCATGAACCCCAGTATCCGTGCGCCCTGCCCCATGTAACACCACAGGATGACCTGTAATCAGGGCAATGGCTTCTTCAATGGTTTGCTGCACACTGGGATGATGGGGTTGCCGTTGCCAACCATAAAATGATGTCCCCAAATATTGGAGTAACAAAGCAATGCGTTGGCGGGGCACAGCAGTCATAGCATTATTGTGTTTTAAAGGTTCGAGCTAGCTACACCAATTGCAATACGGCCATTTCGGCATTGTCACCGCGACGGGAAACCGTGCGCACAATGCGGGTATAACCACCATTACGGTTGCCATAACGCTCTGCGGCCCGCGCAAATAACAAATCTACTAAGCTCGTCACCCGCTCTTCTTCAGGTAGGGATTCTTGCTTTTTCTTGGTCATCGGACTACCCTTAACCGGTTCACCTGCTTTAACTGCCTTTTCATAAAGATAGGCTAACACTTGGCGACGGGCATGGAGGGAACCTTCCTTGGCCAAGGTAATAATGTGATCGGCAGTACCACGCACCGCATTAGCTCGGGCGCGAGTAGTCGTGATTTCACCACGTAACAGCAACTCTGTCGTCAAGGCACGTAACAGAGCTTTGCGCTGATCCGCAGGTTTATTGAGTTGAGGAACTTTACAACGGTGGCGCATAGATTATTTTTAGATTGGCTTCTTAGATTGGCCACGATTCTAGGAATGAATCGGGCCTGATTAACTACAGTAATCAAATAAATTAAGTGAAATAAATCGGCAATCTGGGCGGCTCAGCGACACATTACCCGCCAGGTTGCCAGCTAAGTGATGTGTTGATGAGTTGAGTTTTAAGTCCACGTTACGCCCCCGCAGACTCAGGACAACCAAAAGTATGAAATTGTCCCTACAGTGCCTTAGAAGCCTTAGACTCCGATAAGGTCAAACCCAAATGACGCTTCAGGGCTTCAATGACTTCCTCTGCGGATTTTTGCCCGAAGTTTTTGATCTCAAGGAGATCATCTTGGGTATATTCCAACAGATCCGCCACGGTATTGATCTGAGCGCGTTTGAGGCAGTTATAAGCCCGCACCGACAGATTTAATTCTTCGATGTGGATTTGCTTCGTCTCATCCTGTTCGTCCCGCTCTTGGGGCAAGGTGGGGGTAAGGGTAATTTCCTGCAACGGCGTAAACAGACTGACTAAAACACTAGCCGCTTGGCTCAAAGCCTCTTGGGGCGTAATGCTGCCATTAGTCCAAATTTCCATCAACAGGTTTTCCCGATCCACACCATCACCAAGGCGTACATCCTTCGATTCATATTTCACCTTCCGGACTGGCATGAAAATCGCATCGATCTTCAGCAAGTCAATGGGGGAACTATGGTCATCCTTTTGGCGATCCACCGCTCGATAGCCTTTGCCACGCTCGACGGTCACTTCCATCTCCAATGTGGCCCCCTCACTGAGGGTAGCGACATATTGGTGCGGATTCACCACTTCAATATCGGTGGGCAAAGGGTGGAAATCAGCGGCAGTCACCTCGGCCGGACCCCGCGCCATCAGACGCACGATCTGGGGCAGGGGACTGTAAGACTTCAGCACCAGTTCTTTCAAATTTAGGATCAGATCCAATACGTCTTCCCGTACTCCCGGAATTGAAGCAAACTCGTGATTCACTCCGGCAATCCGCACTCCGGTAACAGCGGTACCTTCGAGGTTAGACAAAAGCACTCGCCGCAGGGCATTACCTACGGTGATACTTTGACCGCGCTCTAGGGGCCCTAGGACAAATCGCCCGTATTGGCTATTGTCTTTTTCGGTGCGGGAGTCTTCACACTCAATTTGAAACTGTGCCATATTCGTAACCGTTCTGGTCTGCTTGGGTCTGCAAGAGGGAATGCAAAAATAAATGCCAAAATAAGTGCAAAAGTTAAAGCTGCAAGGCTGATAAACAACGGAAGACTAGGATAGATCGGGGTATGAACCGGCTCTAAATTGTTATAGCTAGCTAATACCGCCGCAAAAAACCTAGACCCGACGACGCTTGGGCGGACGGCAGCCGTTGTGGGGAATGGGGGTAATATCGCGGATCAGGGTGATTTCCAAACCAGCGGCTTGTAATGCCCGGACTGCGGTTTCCCGACCCGAACCAGGGCCAGAAACCATCACTTCTACTTGACGCATCCCTTGCTCCATGGCCCGACGGGCGGCCGACTCGGAGGCAGTTTGGGCGGCAAATGGTGTGCCTTTCTTGGCTCCTTTAAAGCCGCTAGCACCCGCCGAAGACCATGAAATTACATCACCAGCAGTATCGGCAATGGTCACAATGGTGTTGTTAAACGTAGATTGAATGTAGGCAATGCCATTGGGCACATTGCGCTTTTGTTTGCGTACACCGGTACGCCGACCAGTCTGACGAGCCATAATTATTTGCGTTAATGGAAGGGCTTTGATTTCCTAGAAAAACAGGCTAACTGCGGGAGTGGCACACATTCACGAAAAGCCTAACCAAACTAGTCCTAAGCAACTTAATTTCACTTGCGACTTCAGCCAACTTGCAATTAAAACTTGAATTAAATTTTTAATTGTAACTAGACAAAACCAAAGTTAAATTAGTCCATCAAAACCGTTTAGCCAAACACTTCACGAATTGCCGCACTCACGCATCTAGCAAAACTGATTGAGTCAAAACTCGTTTTCTACCACAGAAAAATAATTCAACAATGTCGGGGAACACTCTGTAGCGTTAAGTCCTTATGTAGGGCAAATCACACAGCAGGATTGAACCGCAAAAAAGATTCTTGGTCATACACGACCTAAATCTGGTTGATGATCTTAATCGGCGCGATCGTCGGATCAATTCGGATCAATTATTTACGATCAACTAAAGGCAGTGATCCCGCACCGGATTACTTACTTCTTACCGGGGGCTTTCTTCTTACCAGCCACGGTGCGACGACCACCACGACGAGTCCGCGCATTGGTACGGGTCCGTTGACCACGCACAGGCAAGCCCATACGATGGCGACGACCACGATAACAACCAATATCAACCAGACGCTTAATATTCAAACCCTCGAGGCGACGTAGATCCCCTTCAACTTGGTAATTGGATTCTACTTCTTGACGCAAAGTGGTGACTTCGACATCGGTTAAGTCTTTTACCCTAGTGTCGGGGTTGATTTTGGTTGCGGCCAAAATCTTCTGCGAACTAGTTAAACCAATGCCGTAGATATACGTCAAACCAATTTCTACGCGCTTGTCACGAGGAAGGTCTACTCCTGCAATGCGAGCCACTACAAATCTCCCTAGTACCTAATAAAATTTACTGCGCTTTTACCCCTAGATTTAGTCAAGACAACCTACGGTCAGCAAATTCCCGTCGTATCTGTCACCACATTTGCATCATCGGTTTTGTGTCACTCTGGGCTTCTTACTAAGATGTCCCTGACTTTGCCTAAGGAGTCAAGCTTGGGGCATTGACCCTGATTGGCACAGCTTAAAAGTTGCCGAAACTGCTTGGGTAAAGTCTTGGGTGACAATCTAGATTGGCTCAATTTGTAGAAATCATGAGAAATCTTTTGACTTACTCTAGATGATGATTGGGCTAACAAAAGACGACAAAAATCTACTCCTTGACAAAGCAAGGGCAAATTTTGCAGCGAACTCTATAATATATTAATTACGTTGGTTTCTGTCAAGATAAACGATGAATCTGTTAATGATCTAGTTCTGTCTCTGGTGGATCAGGTAGGCGCGGTTTTGGGGCTGGAGCTAAAGGATTTCATAGGTAATTCTGCTCAGGTTAAACCCATGATTGAGCCAATAATCTAGGTTTCGGTGGCTAGGGGAAATGGTGATTTCGTGACATTACCGACCCCAAGATACAGTTGCGCCACTTTAGGATCATTGAGTAAGTCTGCACCGCTGCCGGTAAATCTTTCTTTGCCCATGTCCATGACATAGCCGCGATGGGCGATTTTTAAGGCTTTGCGGGCATTTTGTTCCACTAAAACGATAGATGTGCCGGTTTGATTGATGCGCACAATTAGATCAAAAATATCTTGGACTAAAATCGGCGACAGGGCTGCCGAGGGTTCGTCTAAAATCATTAGCTTAGGAGCCACCATCATGGCTCGTCCCATAGCCAGCATCTGTCGTTCGCCGCCGGAGAGGGTGCCTGCGAGTTGGTGGCGACGTTCATAGAGGCGGGGAAATAGATCAAAAATATTTTGTTTGCGGGGTTTGAGGTCGCCATCATAGAGATAAGCCCCCATTTCGAGATTTTCTAAGATGCTCAGGGATGGGAAGACGTTGGCAACTTGAGGCACATAACTAATGCCTTGGCGCACAATTTGTTCTGGTTTAAGTCCGTGGATTGGTTTGCCGTCGAAGCAGATTTGCCCGCTGCGCACGGGGACTAGACCAAAAATAGTTTTGGCTAGGGTCGATTTACCAGCGCCGTTAGCCCCAATAACGGTGACTAGCTCCCCAGCATTGAGGCTAAAGTTGACCCCTTGCAAAATCGGCACACCTTCTAGATAACCCGCGACAAGGTTTTCCACCACGAGAATGGGTGGGGCAATGGTTTCCTCTGTGGTGTTGGTGGCGTTGTGAACGGTGGTCATAGGGGAGTGAGCCGATGGCAATGGATGCGATGATGAAATTTTGATGATGAAATTATTTTGACTGAGTTACTGGGGCTGAATTACTGAAACGATGCAGTTAACCTAACCTATGGAACTGGCGCTGGGCTGGCATTCAAAATTTTACGCACTTCATTGAGGTTAGCGGTATCCCCAGAGCGCTCGAATAAACGTTCGGCGGTACTGAGGTGTTGGCGGGCTTCAGCATCACGACGCAGTTGCTGCAAGAGTTTGGCTAAAGCTAAGTGGGTTGCAGCGTCTTCGGGGGCAAGCTCTAGGGCTTGGCGATAGTAGACAATGGCTTCCCGTTCGCGGCCTTCTTGGGCATACAGGTCACCGATGGCCCTTTGCACCGAGGCATCATTGGGGCGTTCATCCCGTACCCGTCGCAAGGCATTAATGGCTTCGGTAATGTTACCTTGTTTGCGGAACAGTGTGGCCATGGCCATATAGGTGGGGATATGGCGCGGATTAACTTGCAGGGCGCGTTGATACTTGGCTGTTGCTTCAGGGACTTTATTTTCCGCCATTAGCAAGCTACCAATGGCAAACAAAACATCGGCATTGAGGGGGGCAATTTCATCGGCCGTGGCATAGATTTCGGCAGCTTTAGTGAAGTCTCCCAACTGCTGGAAGTTATAGCCCATGTGCAAGTAACTGCGTACATCCCGAGGGTCTAGGGTCACCAACTGGCGATAGGTACGGATGGCATCATTATATTTTTTTTCTTCGGTTTGAATAAAAGCAATGCCCCGTAATGCTTCAAGATTTTTAGGATCGACAATTAAGGCTTGGCGATAAGCACCAATGGCTTTAGCGTAATTCGGGACTTGCACATAGACGAAACCCAAGGCATTTAAAGCTTTAAGATTGCGGCTATCTAGTTGCACGGCTTTTTCTAGGGCAGTGATCGCCATAGAATAATCTTTCTTCTGGATGTATAAAAAACCTAAGCTAGTCTGGAGTTGGGTGTTATTGGGTTCCATGCTAGCGGCTTGACCATAGGCCGCAATGGCTCCATCAATATCTTTTTTCTGCCAACGTTGACGACCTTGCTGGATTAAATCAAGCACGACTTGAGGGTTAGCAGCCTGACCATTGCTCTGATTGGCTTGGGCCACGACTGACATCGCATTTAAACCAGTGACCCACAAGGTGGATACTAGAGCCAACAAACCGATGCGCCCCCTGAGCCATAGCTGCTGATGCTGATTCTGCATAATTTATGGGTGGTGAAGAGACAAAATGACACAAATAACAACAGTTGAGCGCTTGCAGCTTACTTAAAGCTTAACTTAGCCCAATGTTAACCCAATATAGTCAACCCCATATAATTTAGCCACTGTCATTTATCCCTAATTAACTGACAAATTTTACTCAAAGACGGACTAGATACTGATGACATATTTTCATGACACAGGAATTTAATTTTTGTGGGTCAGACATTTTATCTGACATGGCTTGCAAACCCTTTTGTCAGTAAATTTCAAGGTGGCAAATAAGGCGGCAAATCAAGATTTAGACTGGTGCTACGGATTGCTGCATTTGGATGTAGTAGTCTGCCATGAATAGACTAGATGCTTGTTACACAAGAATTTTATAATTAATATTTATGATTAATATCTGTGCTACATCAAATTAAAAATCGCTCTAAATAATGCTGTAACCTAAGGCAGTAACTAATTTTTTAAAATTTTATCTTGGCAATTTTGATTTAATACTAATAACGTCAAAGCTTAGCCTCGAAATAATCAGTTTTAGATCTTACCCTCTTAATTTTTAGATTTAAATTGCGCTAATTAATCATTTCATTGCCTATGTCTCTATCTCCAGCCATCGCTCATCATCGGGCCAATTTTCCGGCGCTCCATGACCACCCGCAACGCCTCTATTTTAACTACGGTGGTCAAGGGGTTTTAGCCCAAAGCACCATTAACGCCGTCCATCAAGCCTTGCAACACCATGAGTCTTTGGGGGGGTATTCCCAAAAAGCGGGGATTTGGGTCAACCAATTAATCCAAGACACGAAAAAAGCCGTCGCTGCTATGGTTGGGGTTGATCCCGTCACGATCAGTTTGACTGAAAATACGACCGTAGGCTGTAATATTGCCCTCTGGTCCGTCCCTTGGCAACAGGGGGATCATCTGCTGTTGACCGATTGTGAGCATCCCGCTGTCTGGCATATTGCGCACCAGATCGCCGCGAGATTTGGGGTTAGTGTGACCAGTTTCCCCCTGTCTCAATTTAAAGATGCTAACGCCGCTGATCCCCATGATACACAAACACTGTGCGCGGCTCTAGGGGCATATCTGCAACCCACCACCCGCGCCTTGATGATCAGTCATGGTTGCTGGAATACGGGGCAATTAGTGCCATTACGAGCGATCGCCGATTTATGTCACCAATCCCTTCCTACGGCCCATTATCCCTACGTCTATGTCTTGGTTGATGCCGCCCAATCCGCAGGCATGATCCCCCTAGATCAGGCTGGCCAAACTCTGACTGATTTAGATGTGGATATGTACGGTTTTACAGGACACAAATGGTTAAGCGGGCCAACCGGTACGGGGGCATTGTATGTTAAACCAAGTATACGAGAGCAATTACAACCCGTTTTTGTGGGATGGCGCGGCTTAGATGCTAAAGATGGCGGTCGGTTTGAAGTTGCCACCAGCAGTTACCCGTTGCTCAATGGTCTAAAAGCTGCCCTAGACTGGGCTAACCAATGGGGAAA
This sequence comes from Pseudanabaena sp. ELA607, assembly GCA_037130765.1. Lineage (GTDB taxonomy): Bacteria > Cyanobacteriota > Cyanobacteriia > Pseudanabaenales > Pseudanabaenaceae > JBAXSK01. The sequence goes on along the minus strand of JBAXSK010000033.1, from coordinate 13,543 downwards.
TAGCTCAGAACGCTATGGGAGGCTGCGGGATCTGAGTCAACAATTGTGGCATGGTCTACAAGAGCGCAAATACCTGCAATGTGTGCGACGCAATCCCCCTGAAACTGGGTTGATCGCCTTTAAACTGCATCAAAGCATCGTGCCGCAAGATCCCCAAGAAACCCTCAGCTATCTCAAAATCGCCAAAGAACTAGAACTCAATCACCAAATGTACCTACGCGCCGTGCCAGAGATGCCCTGTTTGCGTCTATGTGTGCATTACCTGACCACCTCAGACGAAATTGCACAAGCTCTGGATATTCTGGATCGCTCTTTTAAGCCATAATTTTGAGCCATAGCCAGTTACCCTATCCCGCTCTATATTTCCTAAACTGACGTTTCTGTAATCACGTTTCTATCATCCCTATCCCGCGACTTTAAATTATGCATAATCCGCCTAACGCCACGCCCACCATGTCCCGCACCCAAGTGCTTATTGCCATTGGTGTTACGGCTTTGGTTTTGTTTGGTGTGGCTAAACTCTGGCTGGTATTCGGTGAAATCAATCTAGTTACCCTGTCATGGCAGCCGTGGCATTTAGCCATTGGGACCGTCTCTGGTTTAGCTATTAGCGCCATGAGCCATTTATTTTATAAATACTGGGATGCCTATCGCCTCGCTGCCGAAGAATATCTCAACGTGGTTTTAAAACCTCTAACTTGGACTGATTTGATTTGGTTGGCAGTCTTACCCGCCATGAGTGAAGAACTATTATTTCGTGGTGTAGCCTTACCTGCTGTGGGCATGAATTTAGGAGGATTATTAATTACTAGCGTTGTTTTTGGGGCACTACACATGGCGAGCCGTCGTCATCTACCCTATACCCTGTGGGCGACATTAGTGGGGATCGCTTTCGGCACCATGACCATTGCCACCCAAAATCTATTACCAGCCATCACCGCCCATGCCATCACCAATGGACTATCAAGCGTAATCTGGAAGCGACAACAAGCATCTCTCCCCTCCTAAATTTTTTCTAGATTTTTTTGGGTTAATGATTTGCTCATAGGATTTCTGAGTTAGCAATTGCACTACTGATCGCAATTTCTAGACTGGCAGGGGCAGGGTAAACATCTAAACTCTGCCTATTAGTTTAGATAAAGTCATCTGTGCTGCATTAGACCAAGCATCATTACATGGAGCATCTATTAAGTAAATCGCAACCAAATAGAGCAAATAGTCTTTAAACTGACAAAAATCTGCATATATGGATTTTATTAAGCTATTTTGCGCTAAATCTATAAAAAATAGGAGTTAACTGCTCAGCAACCCCAATGATCGCGAACTTTTAGCAGGGTTTATAAATACTTTATAAAGTCTTGTAACTCACTTCTGCTTAAAATGCCTAAAAAAATATCAAAAATCTGGTGAATAAATACAGATTTTATGACTATGTTTGGCTTTAGTAACATCTGCAACCCAATAGTAGCAATGGTTCATTGATTACCCCTTAGGGATAATGAGTAAATATGCTTATGGTGTATAATACTCAAGAGATGCTAGATATATATTTTTAAGATAACTAATTTTATAAAAAAATACCAAAAATCTGCCCTTAGTTAGTTGGATTAACTAATTCATCCTTAAATTTACCCTAATCAAAAAAACTGAACTGCTTACCCACATGGGAAAAAGCCATTCAGCAAAGTTAAATCTAAGATAGAGGTCAACTAGCGTAGGGATTAATTTGCTTTAAATCATTCCAGCAAATTAGCAGCTAACGCCACCAGACTATTACTAACTTAGCTGTTTCATCAATGCGCTATGTCTTTGATATGTGTATTGATGAGTCAATTAGTAGTAATTCAATTTCGGTTAACTTTTTCAGACATCTGGCATCACTAAATTTTGCTGCTGCCACTTCCTAATAATTCCTTAAATACAACCTAATAGCAATGAATTTTTACCACACCTTTAACTATTCCGGTAATTACGCGATTAATCAAGTTGAAATTTATCAGGCGATTAACAGTGTAATTAATCACGTTATTTTGAAGCGTGCATAACAGCTTTTTGATAGGAAAAACCATGTTAAATTACGAACCTGACTCAGGTTATATACCCAAACCACCGGCTGAGGATCGCGGTCGTGTGGCTATTTTTATTGACGGTTCTAACTTGTTCTATGCTGCCTTGCAATTGGGCATAGAGATTGACTACACGAAATTATTAAATTGCCTGACGGACGGCTCCCGATTATTACGAGCCTTTTTTTATACTGGTGTAGATCGCACCAATGAAAAACAGCAAGGTTTTCTGCTATGGATGCGCCGCAATGGATACCGCGTCATTTCCAAAGAGTTAATTCAACTGCCGGACGGGTCGAAAAAAGCCAACCTTGATGTAGAGATTGCGGTCGATATGATGGCTTTGGTTGGTTCCTATGACACGGCGGTATTGGTTAGCGGCGATGGAGATCTTGCCTATGCGGTGGATGCAGCCTGTTACCGAGGGGTGCGGGTTGAGGTGGTCAGTTTACGCTCTATGACTAGCGATCATTTGATTAATGTAGCGGACCGCTATGTAGACCTTGAAGCAATCAAAGAGGGGGTGATGAAAATTTCCCGATTTGGCAGCAACCATCCGGCAAGCATGACTAATAACCATCCGGCTTATCCCTATCGTGGACCAGTACCAGGTGTGATCCCCTTAGATGCTGAAGCTTAGGCGATTTGCCATAGGGCCCATGCATGGCACCAAAATCCCAGAAAAAAACTTCAGCGGCTTAAGGGTAATAGCTCACTGGCAATGTGTCGTGATTTGACATCCACCCCGCGCTCTGAAGGGACGGGGATTCCTAAGACTCACGACTTAGGTTTCTGCTTTTTTGCAACTGCTTCCACCCTGAAGGAGTCTTGGTCTTATGTTCGCTCCACAGACTATCTCCGCAAGCCCTGCGGTTCTTATGTATCGATACTTAAAAAATATCTGTACTTTGTTTAATTCTAGGGTTGGACTATCCATTGCCCTATCCTCTTTTCCCAGTCTACCGATTTGTCTGCGCCGCCAGTCAAACTGGACTTCGCTCGTTAGGCTGTCTGAATCCATCGTCACGGGTGGGTCAGTGACCATCTAAAATTCTAATACAAAGCCGTCCTAGAAGGACCGGGTTTTAAACCCATTTTTCCGATAAATCCTTGATATAAATCCCTTAGCGAAATCTTGCCATAGTTTGCTTAGGTACAGTGAATCATACTTGCCTTTATTCGCTAGAATGGAAAGCGTTGAAAATATGTTTGACCATAAAAAGTAGCCTAGGATTCAATTCAATGAGTGATATTACCTCCCGCGTAAAGAAAATTGTGGCTGAGCAGCTTGGTGTTAGCGAAGAAGAAATAAAGCCTGCGGCCAGTTTTACCGATGATCTTGGGGCTGATTCCTTGGACATCGTTGAGCTAGTCATGGCTTTGGAAGAAGAATTTGGTACAGAAATTCCTGACGAAGAGGCTGAAAAAATTACAACTGTAGGTGCTGCTATTGATTTCATTACAGCCAGCGCGAAGGATGCCTAGCTAATAGAAACTACATCGCCCCCCATGTTTAAGCTGTAAAGCTAGGGTTTAGCTGCTCTAACATCGTGTCAAATTCACCTAGGCAACGAGCGGGAAGTTGATCGCCAGAAACAATGACATTTCTGGTCATCATTAAAGTTTGGCCACTTAAGATTTTTTCAAAACTTAATTTTGCCTTTAGTTCAAACGGTCAACCCGTCTTCAAAAACTCTATTAAGTGTTTTTAGGCAGTGGTTTTAGCTGTTGGGCGACTTATGCACCGTTCGTTTGCTGGTTAATTTGTTGGATTTTACGTCAAATTTTGGGTCGTGTTAAATCATGCTTTTGCATTCAAACTTGGCATGATTTGGGACATGACTGAGTGAGTATATCTAGATCTATGATCATTTTAAAATTGCTAAAACAATAAACTATTGCTAGATATATTGATTTCCTATAGCTCAATCCCATCAAACTTTGAGTCAAATCTTGACGAAAGCCAGCCAAATACCTTCTTATAGATTTTAAATATAGACAATTTACTTCATGGTTTCTGCTGCCATTCATACCAAATCTTGGCAGGGTTACTGTTGCTGTAATATATTGGCGATAGACTACAATCATAGTCACTGCCTATGATTGATTATGGTTTAGAGCAAATACTTAATTCTAGGTATATTGAGATAAAAACCTTGATTTGATAAAAAATTTTAAAAAAATAAAAAATATTTTAAAAATTTTCAACTAACTTAAACTCCCACTTCATACCAGAAAGATTTACCCAACATGCAAGATTCTCAGCCTTTCAACCGTGTTGTTGTTACTGGACTAGGTGCCATCACACCCATCGGCAATACCGTTGCTGAATATTGGCAGGGTTTGGTGGATGGTAAGAACGGCATTGACACCATCACCAGTTTTGATGCTTCCCGCCATGATTGCCAGATTGCGGGAGAGGTCAAGAATTTTGTGGCCAGTGACTATCTCCCTGCGAAAGAAGCAAAACGGATGGATCGCTTTGCCCAGTTTGGTGTGGTAGCTAGTTTAGAAGCCCTCAAGGATGCCCATCTAGAAATTACCGCCGCTAATGCCGAACAGATTGGTGTGGTTATTGGCACGGGCATTGGTGGCTTGAAAGTCCTTGAAGATCAGCATGAAGTGTTGATGTTACGGGGGCCGGATCGCTGTAGTCCATTTATGATTCCGATGATGATCGGCAATATGGCAGCGGGTTTGACGGCGATTCATACTGGGGCAAAGGGACCTAATTCTTGTCCGGTTACGGCTTGTGCAGCGGGTTCTAATGCCATTGGCGATGCCTTCCGGTTAATTCAGCGCGGTTTTGCTCAGGCGATGATCTGCGGTGGAGCCGAAGCAGCGGTACGTCCTTTGAGTTATGCCGGATTTGCCGCTGCCCGCGCTTTGTCTACCCGTAATGATGATCCGAGCCATGCCTGCCGCCCCTTTGATCGGGATCGCGATGGCTTTGTCATGGGTGAAGGCTCGGGCATTTTAATCCTTGAGACTTTGGATCATGCCTTAGCCCGTGGCGCTAAGATTTATGCCGAAATTGTGGGCTATGGTTCCACCTGTGATGCTTTTCACATGACTTCACCGCCCCCTGATGGTGAAGGAGCCGTGCGTTCAATGACTTTAGCCCTCAAAGATGGTGGCATCACACCGGATATGGTGCATTACATCAATGCCCACGGGACTAGCACCTCAGCCAATGACTCTACGGAAACCAAAGCAATTAAGCAGGTGTTAGGGGATCATGCCTATAGGGTGGCGGTTAGTTCGACCAAATCCATGACAGGTCATTTATTAGGTGGCTCTGGGGGGATTGAGGCGGTAGCAACCATGTTAGCCATGCAAAACAATATTGCGCCACCAACCATTAACCTCGAAAATCCTGATAAAGACTGCGATTTAGATTATGTGCCGAACCAATCTCGCCCCATGACTATTGATGTGGCAGCTTCTAATTCCTTTGGTTTTGGCGGGCATAATGTGACGTTAGTATTTAAGCGGTTTGAGGCTTAAGTTTCAGGGTGTTTTAGCATAATAGATTTGCGGCAATTATTATGGGTAATAGATTTTAGTTACTCATAATAATTGACTTCCGTTTGAGAATCTTTTGCCTGAGAATATCCTCAAGCTTTGCATCCCTTAGCAAATAGTTGTGGCTCAGTTTCACCATAGGCAAGACAGAGGATTTATGACGGCAATGAATACTTTACAAACCCCCCTCTATGATTTGCACTTAGCAGCAGGGGCGCGGTTAGTGGAATTTGGCGGGTGGCAAATGCCGGTGCAATATCAAGGCATTATCGCGGAACATAAGGCGGTGCGTAGTGGGGTAGGCATTTTTGATGTGTCCCACATGGGTAAGTTTGTGGTGCGGGGGAGTAATATACTGGAGCGGTTACAGCGGTTAGTGCCGTCGAATTTGGCCCGACTCGCTGCCGGACAAGCGCAATATACGGTTTTACTCAATGAGCAGGCGGGGATTATTGATGATGTGATTTTCTATCGCCATGCCGATCAAGGGGAGCAAGAATATTGGACGATTATTGTCAATGCCGCAACTACGGCTAAGGACTACGCTTGGTTGAGTAGCTTTTTGGGTAATGACTTGGTGGATCATTCCCCAGAATTATTATTGTTGGCGGTGCAAGGGCCCCAAGCGATCGCTACCTTGAGCAAATTATTAGGGGATGATCAAGATGCGAAGGATTTAGCTCAACTGCCGCGCTTTGGTCATACTGAATTAGTGATTAATGGGGTTAAGGCTTTTGTGGCCCGCACCGGTTACACAGGAGAAGATGGTATAGAAGTAATGCTGCCCATTCCCCAAGGGCGACAGTTGTGGCAGGACTTGCTAGGTTTGGGAGTTGTGCCCTGTGGTTTGGGCTGTCGGGACACCTTGCGCCTAGAAGCAGGAATGCATCTCTATGGTCAGGATATGAATGATCAGACCACACCGCTAGAAGCGGATTTAGGCTGGTTAATTCACTGGCAAGAAAAAGATGATTTCATCGGTCGGGAGGTTTTGGCTCAACAAAAGCAGCAAGGGCTAACCCGTAAACTGGTGGGACTGACCCTAACGGGGCGCAATATTGCCCGCCATGATTATCCTATTTTAGATCCGGCTACCGGAGCCGCCATCGGCATCATCACCAGTGGCACATTATCACCAACTTTAGGCTATCCCGTGGCGATGGGATATGTGCCGCTAGCTATGGCGCAGGTGGGGCAGACGGTACAGGTACAAATTCGGCAACAAGCTTTTACGGCAACAGTGGTAAAGCGTCCTTTTTATAAGGCTAGTTGATCAGGCTATTTGATAAAGGTAATTGATTAATCAGGCTCGGTAAGGCTCATAACATCATGGTGCATTCCAGAATCAGCTTTTGATTAATCAGCGAATAAGGTTGCAGTTCCAGGGTACGCCGAAAAGATTTAATAGCTGATTGATATTCCCCAATGGCGGCATAACATAACCCCATGCCGTGGAGTGCGCCAAAATGGTGCGGGATCATCTCAAGGACTTTGCGGCAATCATGGAGGGAGCGCTGAAATTCGCCGATGGTGTAATACAAGACAGCGCGACGATTCCACGCCTCGGCAAAATCTGGCTGATCGGCAATCATTTGATTGAGTAATGCTTCGGCGGCTAGGACTTCGCCATTTTCTAACATGGTTTGACTGCGGCGCAGTTGTTGCAGACCATACACACCTTTTTGCATAAACCACATCTCCCAAAACTGCTGAATTGCCTGATCACGTACTAGGGAATCCGCACTTTTGAGATCTTGAAGCAGGCTATGGATTGATGGCTGGCTCATGGTGGTTCCATTGGTGAACTTACGGCATAGTCTGGCATTCACCCAAGATATTAGCAAAATATTAACCAAAATATTAGTAAAATGGGCCGATATTTGCGGGATAGGTTGGGGTGTTCAAGGGCATAAGTTACTGGAAATCATCTCAGATTACTGCCCCATAATCATCATATTTAAATGATGCCCATGCCACCAATTTTTAATCAATTAGTATGTCAGATTAACGCAACAATTATGTCTATAGATAGAGCCTCAGAGGGGCATTATCAAATCATGCATTACTTCTCTTATATGATAATGATTAGAAACCTGATAGGAATTGTGGTTTAGATGCGTAATATGCTCAAAATTAACTGGGCAAATTGGTAAAGTAAATTGGCAGTTAATTTGAGTCAATTATTAATACTTGATCTGAGCTTGCTTGATGTTTAGAGCCATTAATTGCCAATATTTAGCTAAGTGATCCATAACCTCAAATCAAAATTTAGCTAGCTATGCTTAATTATTTAAGAATTACATTTAAGACTGGGTAATTATCTTAGGGGAAAATCTTCCTCGACTGCGCCAAGACGATAAAATAGTCATTAGAGATACAGGAGATTCCTAACATTTAGAGCGGTTGCGAAACTAAATCAGAGCCGATCTAGTCTGATCAGGTATCCCCACTTACCCCATCCAGTCTGATTCAGACCTCATGTATTTTTACCTAATTGACACCGATATTTTGGCGATATTTACGGTAAAACTTTACGGTAAGGCATTAGACAGTAAAACACGAAATTAATCTAGTTCCCTTTAACTATTCCCTTTGAATCACAATTTTGCCATCCTTGTCGGGAGGTACATCATGAAAGCTCTAAATTTGGGTACTGCTTGCATTACAGCTATTGCCTTGGGACTGAGCACCCTGCCTCTGTCAGCATCAGCTTTTAATCCCGAACATTTGCGCCAGTTAAAGGAAACTCGTAACTGTAGTGAATGTAATTTAGTCGGGGCTGATTTGAGCCAAGCTCAGCTTGTTGGGGCTGATTTACGCAATGCCAAACTCGATAACGCTAATCTGACCAAAGCGAATTTGGAAGGCGCGGATCTAACTGGAGCGAGCTTGGTTAATGCGGATTTAACTAAGGCGTATTTGACGAACGTGGGTCTAGATAATACGGATTTGACCAATGCTAATTTCTCTGGGGCGCGGTTGCTCTATGCCCATGTGCGTAATGCCAAAATTCGTAATGCTAATTTCTTGAATGCGCGAATTGTGGGGACGGATTTTCGCGGGACTAATTTTAGTGCGGTGACCATTACTACGGAGTCACGCCCTAAATAGTCCATCATCACCACAGGAGATGTAGCACTAGTGGTGATGATGTAACCCCCACGAGGTTTGGGGTTGGAATATTTTAGGGTTGAAAGATTAATCCCACAATCAGAATTAATGTAGAGCGCAATTTAATGGTGTAGGGTTTAACCATCGGTTTTGCTGCTGACTGGGACTAATTTGGCTTATATTCATGTTTTAGATAGTAATGTCGTGCATCTCATCGCAGCAGGTGAGGTGATTGCTTCCATGGCAGCGGCGGTACGAGAATTAAGTGAAAATGCCGTTGATGCCGGAGCTAGTCGCATTACTATTGACTTATCTACGGATACGCTGACTATACAGGTGCATGATAACGGCTGTGGTATGGGGCTAGAAGATCTGGCTACTGCCGTCACCGCCCACAGCACCAGCAAAATTACCGAAGCGCAAGATCTACAAAATATCAGTACTTTAGGTTTTCGCGGTGAGGCGCTGCATAGTTTGGCACAGTTGGGGCAAATGCAGATCTGTAGCCGCAAAGTCACTAGCGTTACTGGTTGGTTGGTGCAATATAACGCTGATGGTCAGTTTAATCAAAATCCGAGAGCGCAACCCCTCGCCCCTGGTACGGTGGTAACGGTGCAACAGTTGTTTGCTCAGCATCCCACTCGACGGGAAAACTTGCCGAGTATGGCTCAACAGGTGCGTAAGGTGCAGCGGCAAATTCAAGATCTAGCGCTGGCAAATCCGCAGATTACATGGCAAGCCAAACTAGATCAAAAACCTTGGTTAAGCTATTGGGAATGTCAGCATACGGGGGAGTTGCTATTGCAAATGTTGCCAGAGGCGCATCCAGCGGATTTGGTCTATGTGCATACGGCGGCTTATACCCCAGAAATTCCCGAAGCAGCAATTGAAGTAGTCTTAGGCTTACCAGATCGCCTATCGCGGCGGCGGATGGATTGGTTACGGGTGGCAATTAATGGACGGGTGATCCATTGTCCGGAAATTCAGCAAACTATTTTGACTGCTTTTGCGAATACTCTGCCGAAACAGCGATTTCCGGTGTGTGTGGTGCATCTGCGTGTGCCGCCCCAGCAGGTGGACTGGAACCGCCATCCCGCCAAACAAGAAGTATATTTGCGGGACATCACCACTTGGCAGAATGCGCTGCAAAAGTTAATTACCGATGCCCTGCAACACAAGCGCACGGACAACAGCTATCAGTCTTTGGCATTTATGCAGCCTCTATTACCGAACTTAAACAGTCAGAATCCTAGAACATCGGGTAATAGACAATGGGGCAGTGAATTATCCCTGACGGATTTGGCTTATGGAAACCAAGACGGAAATCGTGAGAGTCCGCAGCGTTCTCGATTACAAGAAGGCAAAAATATCTATCGTTTGAATGCGGCTTGGTTAGATCCGGCGGAATTACAAGTGCCGGAATCTCAAGAATCAATTAATCAGGCTATTCTTTCCAATACTACTACAGAAAATTCTAACCCAGAGAACTTCCATCCGGCTAATCATGAGCTAACTACGGGACAGATTAAAGTCCTAGCACAAATTCTCAATACCTATATTTTGTTGGAGCGACCAGACGGCATTTGGTTAATTGAGCAACACGTCGCCCATGAACGGATTCTATTTGAGATGATTAGTGCAGCTTTGATGATTGTGCCCTGTGAAACTCCCGTGATGCTGCAAAAGCTGAGTCCCCAAGCTTTAGAGAACTTAGAACAAATGGGCTTAGATATTGCACCCCTAAGTGAAGGATTATGGGCTGTGCGTTCCATTCCAGAATTAATTTTGTACCATGAAGAACGAGGCAATATCTTACAAGAAATGAGCCAATGTCAGGATTTATACCAAGCTAAAGCCACCCTTGCCTGTCGCAGTGCGATTCGTAATGGAGTGAAGCTAGATCGAATCAGCCAACAGCAATTAGTGGATCAATGGCGCATCACTCCCAATCCCCACACTTGCCCCCACGGCCGCCCGATTTGCCTTGCCTTGGCTGAAGCGGATTTAGCGCGATTTTTCCGCCGCAGTTGGCTAGTAGATCGCGGGTAAATGTTCTTTCTAAATTGTCTCATTCAATCGATTTTGTTGAAGCCGAAACTATTGCGAACTAAAAGACATGATGTTGAAATTGAACCATCATAGGTGCGTGGCATTGCATTAACACACCCTACTGGACGGACATAATCAGATTCGTCTAAAATTTTAATTTCGTCTTTAGAGAAGTGATCGAGTAGCCATAGAAATTTGTCGCTAACGCTATCATCAATTTTTAGGGTGATTGTCCGCATGAGTTAACTCCTAATTTTTCTATTGTCGATTTGTAAATAGTTTTTCTAGTGCTTTTTGATCAGCAATTTCAATTTTAAATTGCTGATGCAACCAAGAAGAAATGGAACCTGTATCCCCAAGTACAAGAAATGGCTCAACTTTAATTAGTTCACCAGTTGATTTAAAGGTGTAAAATATGTCTCCTTTGAGGCTAGGAGCTATAACAGTTTCTGAATCACCATTTCCATATTTTGGGTTCGGAATCGGATATCCTCTTCCCCACTTCCAGTTTGGTCTATCAGCACCTTTTTTACCCTCTAAATACAACTTTCTAGGTATTTTAGGTGCATTTGTTAAATTAGGAACTCTATTTAGTACATTTTTAGATTGAGTCACTAATCTTTCTTGGGCTAACTTGACGGTTTGATTTTTGCTATTTATAGCGTGTAATCCTGTCAGATAGACTTGGAGTGGATATGGCAATCTTATATACTTACCATCAATATCTTGAATATGCCAAAATTCTGAGCTTGCGTCCCATCTGATCAAATATTTTAGATACTCTCTGGAATCTCTCACTACCAGCAGTGCATATCGCATTTGTGACTTATCCACAAAACAGTAAGATATAAAAAATGTATGGTCAACAATCGAAAAAGAACTATAACTTCCACCAAAACTAAGCTTCTGTCTAGGACACAAATCAGCATCTATGATTGCATTTCCCAAATTATTTGCTAATTCTTTTTGCTCTTGAACATTGATTGCATCACGATGTCCACGTGAATGTTCATTAAAGTTTTCCATATTACGTTGAATAGTGTCGAGCCAATTACTCTTATCCAATGAACCACTATTTATCCTCTGACATTTGGGTATATAGTCAACAAAGTCATTATGTACAGCTATTATTGTACCTCCATGATTAAAAAAACCATCAGTATCAATTATATCTTCTTTTATATAATCTAATTTACTTGTAGTACTCAGATTTATAATTCTTTCAAAACCATATTTACTTGTGTTGCGTACAATTGATATCTTACCAGTCCAATCATCACTATAGTCTCTTGAGTCAGCTAAATATTCGGCATCTTCATTTTCAGTTTTTTGAGAAGAGTAACCAAAAGATGGAATGTATCTATTTTCGTAAGACAATTTGAAAAACATAAATAAAATAGCTTTAGTCAAAACCAATTTATAATCTTCTGTAGAAGCCGAGATTGGGGTCTGATTTAAAACACCAGAATAAGCTGGATTTAAAGCACTTGAATAAAAATAAGGTTCTTTTATTTCAAAACATCTTTCTATCTCAATAGTTAAGATAGATTTTATTGTCTCTCTATTCTCTTGAGGTACGAGCTTTAAAAACTGGAGTAAGCTAGCTTCCCAATTTGAATTTGCACTTTTCATCCCTGCCGATTTATCATTACTTTGTCCAAGCCAATCGAAAAATTTATCCAGCATAATATTTTGATTTTGCTCTAGATTCTTTGTAGATTAAACTACTTGTTTAGCTTTTTGTCAATCCAATACTAACTTTTGGAAGCAATGCCAATGTAAATCATCTTAAAAATCAGCGATAATCACATAATAATCTAGCGATCGCCTATACGCTTAGCCAACAATATGAGTTAGCATAATACACATAGCCAATGTGTACCCATATATGTATCAACGCATTAACATCACATTACCCAACGAAACATTACAGCTACTCGATCGCATCGCACCCAAAGGCGAGCATTCTTTTAATATTGGCTATGCTAAACTACGCAAAATATCCCCTAAATCGACTGGAGGTAACAAATGACAATCAGAGAAAAAATGATCGAGGAGATCGGTCAAGCCTCCGAAGAATCCTTAGTTCAACTAATGCAACTTTGGCAACAAGTCAAAAAAACACCCATATTACCTTCCATCTCTAAACATGGTTTTATGCGTTTTGCAGGTATTGCAAAGTCAGAAAGCCACATCCTCCAACAAGTTGAAAAAGATATTGAAACTAACCGCGAACTAGATTTACAAAGACTCATGCCATAATGCAAAAGGTTCTCTTAGACTCCAACATGATTTCCTACTTCTTGCGTGGTGAGACATCTGTAATCACGGAACTGGAAAAATACCAAGAATACTTTGAGCAAATAACATTCTCCATACTCACTTATTACGAAATTGTGAGCGGTCTGAAGTATCGCGACAGCAGAAAAGTCCTAACCATCTTTGAGGAACTTGCATCTGAGAGTGAAATTCGTGGATTCGATCAAGACACCGCCAAAATTGCCAGTGAAATTTATTGCGATCTCAGACATCGGGGATTACTTATACCGCCTATCGATATTTTTATTGGCGCTACAGCAATACAGCATGATCTAGTTCTCGTTACCGCAAATAGTAAGCATTTCCAAATTATACAAAATCTCAAACATACAAACTGGATGACTCATTCATAACCTGTCGTTTAGGAGTCCCATATAAATTTTGATCAACAATATGAGTTAGCATAATACACATAGTCGGTAGTGTTACAAAGTTGTTGAATAGGCTATGATGAAAGGATAGGAAATTCAAAG